>JBOGEN010000214.1:0-7790 GCA_050743265.1 Actinomycetes bacterium | reverse complement strand
GAGCCGGCCGGCGCCTCGCCGCTGCGGCTGCTGCGCGCCGGCGGGCCGCGGGACGACTACGAGGCGCTCGCCACCGGTGGCACGCCGCGGACGACGGTGCCCGCAGACGAGACCGACCTGCTGGCCGTGAACTACACGAGCGGGACTACGGGCGAGCCCAAGGGCGTGATGTACCACCACCGCGGGGCGTACCTGCAGGCGCTTGCCCAGGTCGGGCACGCGGGCCTGAGCCCGTCGACGGTCTTCCTCTGGACGTTGCCGATGTTCCACTGCAACGGGTGGTCGTTCCCGTGGGCCGTCACCGCGGCCGGGGGACGCCACATCTGCCTGCGTGCGGTGGACCCGGCCGAGATCTGGCGGCTGGTCGCGGAGGAAGGGGTCACCCACCTCAACGGCGCCCCGACCGTGCTCACCATGATCGCGTATGCCGAGCAGGCCGCACCCCTGCCGCCGGGCCGCAGCCTGCGCATCTGCACCGGCGGTGCCCCGCCCAGCCCGACGATCCTCGAACGGATGGCCGACCTCGGTGTCGACGTCACGCACCTGTACGGGCTGACCGAGACGTTCGGGCCGTCGGTCGTGTGCGACTGGCGGCCGGAGTGGGACGCGTGCGACACGGCTGAGCGTGCCGTGCTCAGCGCACGCCAGGGAGTCCGGGCCATGGCTGCGGGCGGCCTGCGCGTCGTCGACGCCGAGGGCAAGGACGTCCCCTGGGACGGGGCCACCGTCGGCGAGATCGCCATGCGCGGCAACACCGTCATGCTCGGCTACCTCAAGGACGAGGAGGCCACCCGCGCGGCCGCTCCCGACGGATGGTTCCGCAGCGGCGACCTGGCCGTCCGTCACCCCGACGGGTACGTGCAGGTGACGGACCGCAGCAAGGACGTGATCATCTCCGGGGGGGAGAACATCGCCTCGCTCGAGGTGGAGAACGCCGTGGCCTCGCACCCGGCCGTGCTCGAGGTGGCCGTCATCGCGGCACCGGACCCGAAGTGGGGCGAGGTCCCCGCCGCGTACGTGACGCTGCGCCCTGGGGCGACGGCCAGCCCGGACGAGATCGTCGCGCACGTCCGCGCCCGGATCGCCCACTTCAAGGCCCCCAAGCAGGTGGTGTTCACCGACCTGCCCAAGACGGCCACCGGGAAGGTGCAGAAGTACGTCCTACGAGAAAGGGCCCTGACCAGGCAAGACTGACTCAGGGCGCCTCGTCGGGGCATCTCGGTGTGTTTCGGGTCACACCGGGCGGGGGAGGGGACCGGCAAATCCGACCAGGGCCCCCCGGGGGACTTCCATGACTGAGACACGACCCACGGCGGGCACCACCGTCGGCGCGACCACCGAGACCGAGGAACGGCACCGGCTACCCGTCCGGCTCCTCGTCGCGGCGAGCATCGGCAACGCCATCGAGTGGTACGACTGGACCGTCTACGCGACGTTCAGCATCTACTTCGCGACCCAGATCTTTCCCTCGGGCGACCCCACCCTCGCGCTGATCAACACGTCCGCGACGTACGCGCTGGCCTTCTTCTTCCGCCCGCTCGGCGGGTGGCTGCTCGGCCGGTTCGCCGACCTCAAGGGCCGCCGCACGGCGATGATCCTCACCATCGCGATGATGGCGGGCGGCTCCCTGGTCATCGGCCTGCTGCCGACGTTCAGCCAGGTCGGCTGGCTGGCGCCGATCCTGCTGCTGCTGGCCCGGGTCGCGCAGGGCATGTCCCTGGGCGGCGAGGTGTCGAACGCGTCCGCGTACCTCGGGGAGATCGCGCCTCCGTCGTGGCGCGGCCGGTACTCCTCGTTCTTCTACACCTCCACCGGCACCGCCCTGCTCCTGGCGTCCCTGCTGGGCGTGCTCCTCGCGAACACGCTGAACGACGACCAGCTGGCGTCGTTCGGCTGGCGGATCCCGTTCATCATCGGCGGCGCGCTCGGCCTGCTGGGGCTGTGGCTGCGCCGCAGCCTCGCGGAGACCGAGCAGTTCGAGGAGAACAAGGTCAAGGCGCAGGAGCTCAAGCGCCCGCTGCTCACGACTCTGCGCGAGCACCCGCGGGCGGTCGGCCAGCTCATCGGCTTCACCATGCTCTCGACGCTGTGCTACTACACGTTCTTCGCGGCGCTGACGCCGTTCGCGGTGAACTCCGAGGGTGCGGACGACGGGGACGTGTTCCTCGCGCTGTCCGTGGGCACCGCGCTGTTCGTCGCGCTGCAGTACCCGTTCGGCAAGCTCTCGGACACCTACGGGCGCAAGCCGCAGATGCTCGTCTGGTCCGCGGCCATCGCCGTGCTCACCGTCCCGCTCTCGGCGCTGGTGGGTCCGGGCCTGGTGAACCTGCTCGTCGTGTTCTGCACGGGGCTCGGCCTGTACGCGCTGCTCTCGTCCATCGCTCCGGCGATCATGAGCGAGCTCTTCCCGACCGAGGTCCGTGGCATCGGCATCGGCGCCTGGTACAACCTGACCGTCGCGTGCTTCGGCGGCACGGCGCCGCTCGTCATCACCGCGCTCGCGGACGCCGGCAAGAGCCAGCTGTTCTTCTGGTACGTGACGGTGGGCGCCGTGATCGCCTTCGCCACCATCCTCACGCTGCGCGAGACCAAGGGGTCCGAGCTCAGGTGATCCGCGGCACCACGGCGCTGGGCCTGCTCTCCGAGCTGATCCGGATCCGTTCGGTCGCCGCGGACGAGGGTGCGGTGGCGCGCCGGTGCGCGGCGGTGCTGGACGAGGCCGGGCTGCACACGACGCTGCTGCCGTGGGTGGACGGCCGGGAACAGCTCGTCGCTCGCACGGACGGGGGCAGCGGAGGCGACGGCCCGCCGCTGACCTTTGCCGGGCACGTGGACACCGTGCCGGCCAGACCGGAGGACTGGAGCCACGACCCCTGGTCGGGGGAGCGGGACGGCGACCGCGTGCTCGGGCGCGGCGCGAGCGACATGAAGTCCGGGGTGGCCGCCGCGGTGGACGCGGTGGCGACGCACGTCCGCCGGCCGCACGCCTGCCGTGGCGTGCAGGTCGTGCTCGCGGCCGGTGAGGAGACCGGCTGCACCGGGGCACGCGAGATCGCCGGCACATCCCTCGCCCGCGGCGGGCCGCTGCTCGTGCCGGAGCCGACGGCGAACGCGCTCGTCCCCGCGCACAAGGGGGCGTTGTGGCTGCGGCTCTCCGCCACCGGGCGGGCGAGCCACGGGTCGGCACCCGAGTGGGGAGACAACGCCGTCGTCCGGCTGTCGCGTGCCGCGGTGGCCTTGCACGACCACGACGTCTGGCCCTCGCGGGACGGGTTCGGCGCGGTCACCGCGAACGTCGGCGTGCTCCGCGGCGGCGTGCAGACCAACGTCGTGCCCGACGCCGCCGAGATGTGGCTGGACCTGCGTACGGTGCCGGGCACGGACCTGTCAGCGCTGCGCCGCCTGGTCGCCGACCTGGCCGGTGAGGGCGTGACGGTGACGGACGACGTCGTGCTGCCGCCGGTCGACACCACGCCTGACGACCCGTTCGTGGGCCTGGTCAGGGATGGCCTCGCCGACGTGGGCCTCGACGGCTCGGTGCAGCCGCCCGCGCGCTTCTTCACGGACGCGTCCGTGCTGAGCGGGCTGCTCGCGGACTCCGACGGCGAGGTGGACGGTGCCGGTGACGCCGATTCGGTGCCGACGGTGATCCTCGGCCCGGGCGAGCCCGACCAGTGCCACGTGGTGGACGAGTGGTGCTCGGCGTCGAAGGTAGACGCGGCGAGCGCGGCGTACGCGGCGGTGCTCGACCGCTGGTGCGGCGCCAGGGGCTAGAGGGGACCAGAGGGGCTAGAGCGGTTCCCCGACCTCGCGCTCGGCGGCCGCGGCGAGGTCGTCCACGTCCTGGGCGAGCACCTTGCGGACGGTCCGGCGGGTGACCGGCCAGACGACCACGCCGACCATGCCGGCCACCATGGTGTTCCCCCGCACGGTGAACACCGCGAGCACGGTGGTCGCGTCGGTGCCGAGCGCGTCGAACGTGTACTGGGTGCGGTACCGGGCGCCCCTGCCGCGGCTCGTCACGACGTAGCGGTGCTCCCGCTCGTAGTCGACGACCTCGAACTCCTCGGTCGACGTACGCCCGTAGACCGTGCGGGTCTCCCGCCAGCGGGTGCCGAGACCGCTGACGTACGACGAGAGCATCTCGACGTCGCTGACCCCGGCGATACGGCGCGTCGCGGTCGGGACGTCCGTGAACACCTGCCAGACCACAGGCAGGGGGGCGGCGACCCTTCGCGACACGGAGGCGTGAGGCATGGGGTCAGTGTGGCGCGCCGGACGCGGTTCCGTGCGACGTGCGCGTCCGGCGCGTCCGGGGCGCACCGGTGCGTGGCGGCGCGTCCGGGGCGTGCGGGGACGCCCGGGTCACTCCCCTGCGGGGGCGACGGTGCCCGTCACCTCGCCGAAGCCGATCACGGAGCCGTCCGTGCCGGGGGCGGTGGCACGGATCGTCACGGTGTCCCCGTCGGCGAGGAACACGCGGGTCGACCCGTCGGGGAGCGACAGCGGCTGCTCCCCGGCCCAGGCGAGCTCGAGCAGCGAGCCGCGCTGCTCACGGGCGGGGCCTGACACGGTGCCGGAAGCGTACAGGTCACCCGTGCGCAGCGACGCACCGTTCACCGTCATGTGCGCGAGCTGCTGGGCGGGCGTCCAGTACATCGTCGAGAACGGCGGGCGCGACACCACGTGACCGTTCAGCTCGATCTCGAGCGCGAGGTCGAGCCCCCAGTCCTCGGTGTCGCGCAGGTAGGCCTGCGGCGGCGGGTCCTGGGCCGGCGGCGTGACGCGGGCGCCCTCGAGCGCGTCCAGCGTCACCACCCACGGCGAGACGGACGTGGCGAACGACTTGCCGAGGAACGGGCCGAGCGGGACGGACTCCCATACCTGCAGGTCCCGCGCGCTCCAGTCGTTGACGAGGACGACGCCGAACACGTGCTCGCGCAGGGCGGAGGTAGGCACCTGGGAGCCGAGCGGGGACGGCACGCCGACGACGAAGCCGACCTCGGCCTCGATGTCGAGCCGCGCCGACGGCCCGTACGTGGGGCCCGCCTCGGGCGTCTCCTTGCGCTGCCCCGAGGGCCGGACGACCGGCGTGCCGGACGGGACGACCGTGCCCGCTCGGCCGTGGTACCCGATCGGGAGGTGCCGCCAGTTCGGTGTGAGCGGGTCGGATCCAGGCCGGAACATGCGCCCGACGTTCGTCGCGTGGTGCTCGGAGGAGTAGAAGTCGACGTAGTCCGCGACCTCGAACGGCATGTGCATCGTGACGTCGCTGACCGGGACGAGGTGCGGCTCGACGAGGTCGCGCTGGGACTCGTGCGTGACCAGCTCGGTGAGCCAGTCCCGCACGGCCGTCCACGCCGGGCGCCCCAGGGCCATGAGGGCGTTCAGGCTCGGGTGGACGAAGACGTGGCCGCCGTCCAGGCCCTCCACGCCCGCCACCGGGGCCACGTCGAGCACGTGGTCGCCGATGCGGACCCCTACGCGCGGCGGCTCGTCCGCGGTGGAGAACACCCCGTACGGCAGGTTCGCCACACCGAAGTGCGAGCGCTCCGGCACCGGCACCCAGGTGGAGAGGGTCACGCGTCCTCCTTCGAGAGCAGGCCCAGGGCCAGCAGGTCGTCCAGCGGTTCGGTCACGCTGCACGAACCGTACGAGAGGAAGAAGGCGCGCACGACGGCGGCATCCGCGTCGCTCATCCGCTCGAGGAGGCCGACCACGGCGGTGCGGTCCCGCTCGGCGAGGATCGCGGCCATGTCCTCGGCCTCCGCGCCGATGAGCCCCGCCCGGGTGGCGGCGAGCACGTTCGCGAACCCGTGCTCCTCGAAGCCCTCGACCGGCTCGGTCCGGCGTACGGCGTGGTGCAGGCCCGCGGTGAGCTTGAACGACACCTGGGTGTCCAGGCAGCGGCGGATGAACACGGCGAGCTCCGTCTCGCTCGGGTACGCCTCGGGGTTCGTCCCGCCGGTGCGGAACTTGGCGTGCTCGGCCCCGTCCGCGGCGAGCACGTCGAGCGCCGCCTCCCACCCTGCGCCGCGCGGGATCTCCACGTACGCGTCCACGGAGAAGTCGAGGACGTCGAGCAGCAGCCGGGCGGCCGCGCCCATGTCCGGCGAGGCCGGGATCGGCAGCTCGACACCGACCAGCTCCACGCGGTCGTCGTCGAGCAACAGGTCACGCGCGCCGGCGAGGCCCTCGGGGCCGCCGTCGGCGATGAGCCGCAGAGGGAGGGCGTCGCCGGAGACGAGATGTGACTGCATCTCCGGGACGCGGGAGGCGGGGCACAGGAACGGGCCGACGAGGTCGGCGTAGGCGGCCCGGCGGTGCTCGCGGTGGGCGGCGAGCGCATCCGGCATGGGGGCGCTGCCGGGCGGGAACAGGGCGGCGTCGTCGACGAGGGCGGCGAACAGGGCGCGCGAGGCCCTGGCGGGGGTGGTCCCGGTTGACATGCGCGCGAGGGTACTCCACCGTACCTGTCAGAGTGGACAGAGGCGTCCGACTATCGGACGCACGCCGCCCGGCGAGGTTCCGAGCGAAGCACGAGTGAAGAGGTGCGTGCGCATGCCGTACTACCGGGCCGTCGGCGCGATACCGCGCAAGCGGCACACCCAGTTCCGCAAGTCCGACGGCAGCCTGTACGCCGAGGAGCTCATGGGCGTCGAGGGGTTCTCCTCCGACTCGGCGTTGCTCTACCACGAGCACCTGCCGACGGCGATCGTGGACGCCACCGAGTGGGAAGCACCCGGCTCGCGGACCGTGCCCAACCACCCGCTCAAGCCGCGGCACCTGCGTACGCACAAGCTCGACGCCGGCGGCGCCGACGTGGTGACCGGGCGGCAGCTGCTGCTCGGCAACGCCGACGTCCGCATGTCGTACGTGGTCGCCGACCGTCCCTCGCCGCTGTACCGCAACGCGGTCGGGGACGAGTGCGTGTACGTGGAGAGTGGTCAGGGCCGGGTGGAGACGGTGTTCGGCGCCTTCGAGGTGGGGCAGGGCGACTACGTGGTGATCCCCACGTCGACGACCCAGCGGTGGGTCCCCGCGGGGGGCGACCCCCTGCGGGTCATGGTCGTCGAGGCCACCGGGCACGTCGGGCCCCCTGCGCGCTACCTCTCGAAGAAGGGCCAGTTCCTCGAGCACGCCCCGTACTGCGAGCGCGACCTGCGCGTGCCCGCCGAGCCGTTCGTGGAGACGGGCGAGGACGTCGAGGTGCTCGTCAGGCACCGCGCCGGCGGCACCCGGTACGTCTACGCGCACCACCCCTTCGACGTCGTCGGGTGGGACGGCTGCCTCTACCCGTACGTCTTCAACGTCGCGGACTTCGAGCCGATCACCGGCCGGGTGCACCAGCCGCCGCCGGTGCACCAGACGTTCGCGGGGCCGAACTTCGTCATCTGCTCGTTCGTGCCGCGCAAGGTGGACTACCACCCACAGGCCGTCCCGGTCCCGTACAACCACGCCAACGTCGACTCGGACGAGGTGCTCTTCTACGTCGGCGGCAGCTACGAGGCGCGCAAGGGCTCGGGCATCGAGCAGGGGTCGATCTCGCTGCACCCGAGCGGGTTCACCCACGGCCCGCAGCCGGGGTCCGTCGAGCGGGCGCTCGGCGTCGAGGCGTTCGACGAGCTCGCGGTGATGGTGGACACGTTCCGGCCCCTCGACCTGGGCGAGGCCGCTCTCGCCTGCGAGGACACGGCGTACGCGTGGACGTGGGCCGGTCGGCACGCCTGACCGCGCGCACGGCCGGGCCCCGACCCGAGCAGACGACGGCCCCGGCTCCCTGTCGAGGG
>JBOGEN010000213.1:0-16749 GCA_050743265.1 Actinomycetes bacterium | reverse complement strand
GACTCGCCCGGCTCCTTCGCCCCCGGCCACGGCTTGGCCGCCCGCGCGGCCAGCACGAACTCCTTGCGCAGTGGATGCCCCTCGAAACCCTCGGGGAGCAGCAGCGGGACGAGGTTGTGGTGGCCCTCGAAACCGATGCCGAACATCTCGAACGTCTCCCGCTCGTGCCAGGACGCGCCGCGGAAGACCTCGGTGGCGGAGGCGAGGCGGGGGGCGTCGCGCGGGACTCGGGTCCGGACGAGCAGGTGGTACCGGCGCTCCGGGGACCACAGGTGGGCGACCACGGAGAAGCCCTCGTCCAGCTCGTCCACCGCGGAGAGCCAGTCGAAGAACGTGCAGCCCGCCTCGTCGCGGGCCGCGAGGAGGGCCGGTACCCACGAGGCGGCGGGCACGTCGACGAGCGGGACGCCGAACGCGTCCCCGGGCCGGGCGTCCTCGCCGAGCGCGGTCACGACCGCCTGCACCGCCGGGCCGACCGAAGTGGCGGGGGTGTCGTCCGCCGAGGTCGCCGGCGAGGCGCCCGGTGGGCCGGGCGGTTCGCGCTCGGTCACAGCCGCCCCTCGCCCGCAGGCGGCGTCACCGGCGGACGGGTGAGCGCCTCGACCGGGACGACGTCGATGTGCGGACGGGCGCTGCGCGGCTCGGCGTACCGCTCGCCCAGCGACTCGGCGGCGATCTTCTCCTGCAGCTTGAGGATGCCCTGGAGCAGCGCCTCCGGTCGGGGCGGGCAGCCCGGCACGTACACGTCCACCGGGATGACCTGGTCAACGCCCTTGGTGACGCAGTACGAGTCCCAGTACGGGCCGCCGCAGTTGGAGCAGGCGCCGAACGAGATGACGTACTTCGGCTCGGGCATCTGCTCGTACAGGCGGCGTACGGCGGGCGCCATCTTGTCGGTGACGGTGCCCGAGACCACCATGAGGTCGGCCTGACGGGGGCCGGGGGCGAACGGGATCACGCCGAGCCGGATGAAGTCGTGACGGCTCATCGACGTGGCGATGAACTCGATCGCGCAGCAGGCCAGGCCGAAGTTGAAGACCCACAGGCTGTAGCGGCGCCCCCAGTTGAGGACGAGCTTGACCGGGTCGGGAGCGAGCCTCGACAGCACTCCCAGCCTCGGAGCCGGCAGGTCGGTCACACCCACGTGAGCACCCCTCGCTTCCAGGCGTACAGCAGGCCGACCGCGATGAAACCGATGAACACCGCCATCTCGACAAGGGTGACCCAGCCGAACCCGGGCGCGGCGAAGACCGTGGCCCAGGGGAAGAGGTAGATCGCGTCCACCGCGAACACGACGTAGAGGTAGGCGAACACGTAGTAGCGCACCTGGCTCTGCGCCCAGCCCTCGCCGACCGGGTCGACGCCGCACTCGTACGTGAGGGCCTTCTCCCGGGTCGGACGGGAGGGCCGCAGCAGGCGGTTCGCCGTGAGCGCCACGGTCACGAAGGCCACGCCGACGAGCAGCAGGACGCCGACGACGGCGTAGCCGTCGAAGTAGTTGCCCATCTGCCCTCCCGAGGCCCACGGGGCCTGGCACGGGGCCTGGCGCCGCCAGCCGGTCCGGCCCCGATCGTAGACCTCCGGCACATCCGGTGCGGAGCCACGGACCCGAGGTCGTCCAGGGTTCGCCGACGTGTCGCGCTCAGGGTCTGACGACCCGCAGGGTGAGGAACGACCCCCAGGTCCTGCATGTCAGCCGCCGGCGTGACGCCAGCGAGCGTCGACGGCCCGCTGGACAGGCCGTACGCGATGGCGCCCAGCAAGCGCCCGTCCGAGGTGTAGACCGGCGAGCCGGACATGCCAGCCCAGATGCCGCCGACCTGCTGGATCGCCTCGGAGTCCGTCTCGACGAGGATCATGTCGAGCCCCGGGGCGATGCCGTCGCGGATCACGCCCTCGACCGTGACGTCGGACGGCTCCGGCGTGGTGCCCTAGTCGACGGTCAGGCCCTGCCCCGTCAAGCCGGCGGTGACGTCGTCGAGCGGGTAGGCGTCCGGGCAGCCCGCGGGGACGGCTCTGGCGGCCCGTCACCGGACCTGCACGCAGAGTAGGCCCAGTGCAGTCGGCATCGATCACCCTTTGTGCAGGTCTGGCGTCCCGTTGCGGCATTCGGGGGGTCACGGTGGGTCGCGACAAACGGAGGCCGTGCCGGACGTAACATGGCAGGTGTGTGACAAGGCGCGCTCGTGGCAGCCGGGGCAAGAGGCTCGGCCGCCCGTGCGCCGGGGAGGTCCTCAGCGTTGACCAAACAGGTCCGCCAGCTCGACCGCGTGATCATCAGGTTCGCCGGCGACTCCGGCGACGGCATGCAGCTCACCGGTGACCGGTTCACCTCGGAGACCGCCGCGTTCGGCAACGACCTCTCGACCTTGCCGAACTTCCCCGCCGAGATCAGGGCACCTGCCGGCACCTTGCCCGGCGTGTCCTCGTTCCAGCTGCACTTCGCCGACCACGACATCATGACCCCGGGGGACGCCCCCGACGTCCTGGTCGCGATGAACCCGGCCGCGCTCATGGCCAACCTCGACGACCTGCCGCGCGGGGCCAGCGTGATCGTCAACACGGACGAGTTCACGTCCCGCAACCTGGCCCGGGTGGGCTACGCCCAGAGCCCGCTCGAGGACCAGTCCCTGGACGGCTACGCGGTCCACCCGATCCCGCTGACCACGCTGACCGTCGAGGCCCTCAAGGGCTACGACGTGTCGAGGAAGGACGCCGGCCGGGCCAAGAACATGTTCGCGCTCGGGCTGCTGTCCTGGCTGTACCACCGTCCGATCGAGGGCACGATCGCCTTCCTCGAGCGCAAGTTCGCCAGCAGGCCGGAGATCGCCGCCGCCAACGTGGCCGCGTTCACCGCGGGGTGGAACTACGGCGAGACCACCGAGGCCTTCAGCGTCTCGTACGAGGTACGCCCGGCCACGCTTCCGGCCGGCACGTACCGGAACATCTCCGGCAACCTCGCCCTCGCGTACGGGCTGCTGGCCGCCTCGCGTCAGACCGGCCTGCCGATCTTCCTCGGCTCGTACCCCATCACCCCGGCCAGCGACATCCTGCACGAGCTGTCCAAGCACAAGCGGTTCGGCGTCCGGACGTTCCAAGCCGAGGACGAGATCTCCGGCGTCGGTGCGGCGCTGGGCGCGGCCTTCGGCGGGTCGCTCGGGGTCACCACGACCTCGGGCCCGGGGCTCGCGCTCAAGGCCGAGACGGTCGGCCTCGCGGTGTCGCTGGAGCTACCGCTGATCGTCTGCGACATCCAGCGGTCCGGGCCCAGCACGGGCATGCCCACCAAGACCGAGCAGTCCGACCTCCTCCAGGCCATGTTCGGCCGCAACGGGGAGGCCCCCGTACCCGTGGTCGCGCCGCAGAGCCCGGCCGACTGCTTCGACGCCGTCATCGAGGCCGCGCGGATCGCCACGACGTACCGCACGCCGGTGCTGCTGCTCTCGGACGGCTACCTCGCCAACGGGTCCGAGCCGTGGCGCATCCCCGACGTTGCTGGCCTGCCCGACCTGCAGGTCGAGTTCGCCACGGCGCCGAACCACTCGGTGGACGGCAACGGGCAGTCCGAGTTCTGGCCGTACGTGCGGGACGAGGACACCCTGGCCCGCGCCTGGGCGGTGCCCGGCACGCCCGGCCTCGAGCACCGCATCGGCGGCATCGAGAAGGCCGACGGCAGCGGCAACATCAGCTACGACCCTGCGAACCACGACCACATGGTCCGGCTGCGCCAGGCCAAGGTGGACGGGATCGCCGCGAGCATCCCGCCGCTCGAGGTCGACGACCCGTCCGGGCAGGCCCGCGTGCTCGTGCTGGGCTGGGGGTCGACGTACGGGCCCATCGGCGCGGCGGTTCGGCGCGTACGCGCCGCCGGCGGCCAGGTGGCCCAGGCACACCTGCGCCACCTCAACCCGTTCCCCGCCAACACCGGCGAGGTGCTGAGGGCGTACGACAAGGTCCTGGTGCCCGAGCTCAACCTCGGCCAGCTCTCGATGCTGCTCCGGGCCAAGTACCTGGTCGACGTGATGAGCTACAACCAGGTGACCGGGCTGCCGTTCAAGGCCGCCGAGCTCGCCGGGGTGATCCAGGACGTCATCGAGGCCGTGCCGGGGGGCGTGACCGAGAGTGCCTGAGCGAGCCAGACCGAGCACGAGCACCACCACACCGAGCACGACCAGCGCGGCCGCGAACGCGACGGCCCGCGCGGTCGGTCCGAAGCAGCGGAGAAAGAGCGAGGCGACGACCGCCACCATGAGTGTCGACCAGCAGCACACCGAGACCGCCTCGGAGCCACCGGCGCCGGCGCGGTTCTCCTCCCTGGACCTCGTGCCCAAGACCGACGCCCCTGCGACCGGCAAGGACTTCAAGTCCGACCAGGAGGTCCGCTGGTGCCCGGGCTGCGGTGACTACGCGATTCTCGCGGCGGTGCAGAGCTTCCTGCCCGAGCTCGGCGTACGCCGGGAGAACATCGTGTTCGTCTCCGGCATCGGGTGCTCGTCGCGGTTCCCGTACTACCTCGACACGTACGGCATGCACTCGATCCACGGCAGGGCGCCGGCGATCGCGACGGGGCTCGCCTCGTCCCGCCCGGACCTCTCGGTCTGGGTGGTCACCGGCGACGGCGACGGGCTCTCGATCGGCGGCAACCACCTGATCCACGCGCTGCGTCGCAACGTCAACCTCAAGATCTTGCTGTTCAACAACCGCATCTACGGGCTGACCAAGGGCCAGTACTCCCCCACCTCCGAGCTCGGCAAGATCACGAAGTCGACGCCGATGGGGTCGCTGGACTCGCCCTTCAACCCGGTGTCGCTCGCGCTCGGCGCCGAGGCGACGTTCGTGGCCCGCACGATCGACTCGGACCGGCGCCACCTCACGGACGTGCTCCGGGCAGCGGCCGACCACCGCGGCTCGGCCTTCGTCGAGATCTACCAGAACTGCAACATCTTCAACGACGGGGCCTTCGATCTCCTCAAGGACCGGGACACCAAAGACGACGTGACGATCCGTCTCGAGCACGGTCAGCCCGTCCGGTTCGGCACTGACCTGGAGAAGGCCGTCCTCCGCGGCCCGGACGCGACGCTGCGGGTCGCCGACACGAGCACGCTGTCCGACGAGGAGAAGGCCCACGTGCTCGTCCACGACGCGCATGCCGAGGACCCGTCCGCGCAGTTCGCGCTCTCCCGTCTGGCCGGCACGTCGCTGGCCCGCACGCCGATCGGCATCTTCCGGCAGGTCTCGCGCCCGACGTACGACGACCTCATGCGCGAGCAGCTCGAGCAGGCGGTGCACGTGCAGGGCGCCGGCGACCTGGAGGCCCTGCTGCACGACGGCGACACCTGGACGATCGGCTAGCCGTTCCATCCGCCCCGCCGAGTGCTCGGCCATCTGAGTGCTCGGCCATCTGAGTGCTCGGCCGTCCGCGGGCTCGGCCGTCCGCGGGCTCGGTCGTCCGTGTGCTCCCGCCGTACGTCAGGAGCAAGTTGGCTGATGGCTCCTGACCGTTGGTAGCCTCGTGCCCATGCCGCAAGAGCGACTTGGCGTGGTGTACGGCGCACTGGCCTACTTCGTCTGGGGCCTGCTGCCGCTGTACTGGCGGCTGCTCGAGCCTGCCAGCGCGCTGGAGATCCTCGCGCACCGCTTCCTGTGGTCGCTCGTGGTCGTGCTCGCGATCCTCGCGGTCATGCGGCACTGGCGGTGGACGCGCGACCTACGGCACCGCCCCAAGGCCATGCTCGCCGTCTCGCTCGCCGCGGTCGTCATCGCCGGCAACTGGGCCGTCTACATCTGGGCGGTCAACGACGGGCACGTCGTGGAGGCCTCGCTCGGCTACTTCATCAACCCCATCGTCACAGTCTGCCTCGGCGTGCTCGTGCTGCGCGAGCGGCTACGCCCGGGGCAGTGGGTCGCGGTCGGGACGGCTGCCGCAGCCGTCGTGGTGCTCACCGTGGACTACGGCCGGCTGCCGTGGATCGCGCTCGTCCTCGGGTTGACGTTCGCCGCGTACGGGCTGATCAAGAAGCTCGCCGGGGTCCCCGCGATCGAGGGTCTCGCGGTGGAGACCGCGGTCCTCGTCGTGCCGGCGTTCGCGTACGTGCTCGTCCTGGAGAGCAACGGTGAGGCCGTCTTCGGCCACGAGGGCCTGGGCCACGCCGCCCTGCTCGCCTGTGCGGGACTGGCCACCGCGCTGCCGCTGCTGAGCTTCGGGGCGGCCGCCCGCCGCATCCCGCTCTCCCTGCTCGGTCTGCTGCAGTACATCGCACCGTCCCTGCAGTTCCTGCTCGGCGTCGTGGTGTTCTCCGAGCCGATGCCGCCGGTACGCCTCGTCGGGTTCGCGCTGGTCTGGTGCGCGCTCGTGATGTTCACCACCGAGTCGCTGACCGTACGCCGGCGCCGTGTGCGGCAGCTCGCGATGCAGCCGGCCGGCTGAGCCTCAGCCTGACCGGGCGACGACCATGTCGCAGAGGGACTCGAGCGCCGCCCTCGCCGGGATGTCCGGCAGCCGCGCGAGCATCGCCCGTGCCTCCTCGGCGCAGCGGATCGCGTCCGCCCTGGCCTGGGCCATGGCCGGGTGCCGGCGCAGAAGGTCCAGGGCCTCCGCGTGGCGGGACGCGTCCGTGAGGTCGCCGTCGAGCAGCTCGCGCAGGCGGCCGTCCTGCGAGTCCGAGGACCGGCGCACGTAGAGCACGGGCAGCGTAGGGACACCCTCGCGCAGGTCCGTGCCCGGGGTCTTTCCGGAGCTGTCGCTCTCGCTGGCCACGTCGAGCAGGTCGTCCGCGAGCTGGAAGGCAACCCCGATGCGCTCGCCGAAGGTGGTGAGCACCCTCACCTGCTCCTCGCTCGCCCCGGACAGCATGGCCCCGAAGCGCCCCGAGGTGGCGATCAGCGAGCCCGTCTTGTCGGTGACGACCGAGAGGTAGTGCGCGATCGGGTCGTCGGAGGCGGCCGGCCCGACCGTCTCCCGGATCTGGCCGGTGACCAGCCGCTCGAACGTCCGCGCCTGGATGCGGACCGGCCCCGGACCGAGGTCGGCCAGGATGTCCGAGGCACGGGCGAAGAGGAAGTCGCCGGTGAGGATCGCGACGGTGTTGTCCCAGCGGGAGTTGGCGCTCTGGGCGCCGCGGCGCAGCGACGCGTCGTCCATCACGTCGTCGTGGTAGAGCGTGGCCAGGTGGGTGAGCTCGACGACGACCGCGGCCGGGACGACGCCGGGTGCCCGCGGGTCCCCGAACTGGGCGGCGAGCAGCAGGAGCATGGGACGGAACCGCTTGCCGCCCGCGTCCACCAGGTGGCGCGAGGCCTCGGTGACGAACGGGACGTGGCTCGTGACCGACGTCCGCAGCAGGTCCTCGACCGCGTCCAGACCCTCCCGGAGGTCGGCCTCGAGCGCCGGGTCCGGCGCTCGCAGGCCGAACGGCGTGGCCGCAGTCACGGTGGGCTCCCTCTCAGCGGACTCTCATCGGACGAAGATCGCGGCCTGGTCGGCCAGGTCGAGCACGGGGGCTGGCAGGACGCCCATCACCACGGTGACGGCCACACCGAGCGAGACGGCGGTCGTCGTGAGCACGCTCGGCATCACGACCGTGGGACCGTCCGGGGCGGGCTCGTTGAAGAACATGAGCACGATCACGCGGACGTAGAAGAACGCGGCCACCGCGCTCATCACCACGCCGACGACGACGAGCGGCGCCGCACCGCCGTCCATCGCCGCGGCGAACACCGCGAACTTGCCGGTGAACCCGCTCGTCAGCGGGATGCCCGCCAGGGCGAGCAGGAACAGCGCGAACACCCCCGCGACCAGGGGTGACCGTTTGCCGAGCCCGGCCCAGCGGGACAGGTGGGTGGCCTCGCCGCCCGAGTCCCGCACGAGGGTCACGACGGCGAACGCGCCGATCGTGGTGAAGCCGTACACGAGCAGGTAGAAGAGCGTGCCGGACAGGCCCTGCCTGCTCGTGGCGATGACGCCGGTGAGCAGAAAGCCCGCGTGGGCGATGGACGAGTAGGCGAGCATCCGCTTGACGTCCGACTGGGTCAGCGCCACCACGGAGCCGATCACCATCGTGAGGATGGCGATGCCCCACATCATCGGGCGCCAGTCCCAGCGTGCGCCGCCGAGGGCGACGTAGAACACGCGGAGCAGCGCACCGAACGCCGCCACCTTCGTGCACGCGGCCATGAACCCGGTGATCGGGGTCGGGGCGCCCTGGTACACGTCCGGCGTCCAGGAGTGGAACGGCACGGCGGACAGCTTGAAGAGCAGGCCCATGGCGAGCAGCGCGATGCCGACGAGCAGCATCGAGTCGTCCGCGGCGTTCGTCGAGACCGCCTCGGCGATACCGGCCAGGCTGACGGTGCCGGCGTAGCCGTACAGCAGCGCGACGCCGTACAGGAAGAACGCGGACGAGAACGCGCCCAGCAGGAAGTACTTGAGCGCGGCCTCCTGGGAGAGCAGGCGACGGCGCCGGGCCAGCCCGCACAGCAGGTACAGCGGAAGCGAGAGCACCTCGAGCGCGACGAACATCGTGAGCAGGTCGTTCGACGCGGGGAACAGCAGCATGCCGCCGATGGCGAAGTTGAGCAGCGGCCACACCTCGGTCTGGGTGACGCCCGCGGTGGCCACGTCACGTTCCGCGGGCGTGCCCGGCAGGGCGGACGCCTGCGCCGTGAAGGCGCCACCGGTGTCGAGCGAGCGCTCCCCGATGAGCAGGGCGCCGGCAACGGCCAGGGCGAGGATCGTCCCCTGGAGGAACAGCGTCGGCCCGTCCACGGCCACGGCGCCCTCGGCCGCCACGAGCTCGTGACCCGCGAGCAGGACGACCGCGACGAACGCGCCGACGAGCCCGGCCAGCGTGAGCGGCAGGTGCACGACCTCGCGGGCCCGGCGCGGCGCGAACGCCTCGACCAGCACGCCGAGGATGGCCACGCCGAACACGACAAACATCGGCGAGAGCTCGGCGTACTCGATGGTCGGCGCCTCGATCTGCGCGAGCAGCTGGGAGCTCACTGGTCGGTCCCTCCGGCGTTCGTCTCACCCGCGCCGCCCGTCGTCTCCGCGGAGACGGACGGGCCGGGGTCGGTCGTGCCCACCTGTTCGAGCGTGCGGTCCACGGTGGGTGTGATGACGTCGAGGACCGGCTTCGGGTACACCCCGAGGGCGAGGATGAGCACCATCAGCGGAGCCACCACCCAGGCCTCGCGGAACCCGAGGTCAGGCGTCTTCTCGAGGCCCTCCTTGACCCGGCCCGTCATCGTGCGCTGGTACCAGAACAGGATGTAGAGCGCGGCGAGGACGATGCCGAGCGTGGCGAGCACGGCGGCCACCTCGTACCGGCTGAACGTCCCGACGAGCACGAGGAACTCGCTCACGAACGTCGACATGCCGGGCAGCGAGAGGCTCGACAGCCCCGCGAAGAGGAAGGCCCCGGCCAGCCACGGCGCGACGCTCTGCACGCCCGAGTAGTCCGTGATCAGGGCCGAGCGGTGCCGGGCGATGAGGAATCCGGCGATGAGGAACAGCATGCCGGTGGAGAAGCCGTGGTTGACCATGTAGAGCGTGGCCCCGGCCAGTCCCTGGCTTGTGAGCGCGAAAACGCCCAGCACGATGAACCCGAAGTGCGAGATCGAGGTGTACGCGACGAGCCGGCGCATGTCCGTCTGCCCGACGGCGAGCAGCGCCCCGTACAGGATGCTGACCACGGCCAGCACGACGATGAGCGGCGTGAAGTAGTCGGACGCGTCGGGGAAGAGCGGCAGGCAGTAGCGCAGCATGCCGAACGTGCCGACCTTGTCGAGCACGCCGACGAGCAGCACGGCCGCTCCCGGGGTGGACTGGGCCGCCGCGTCGGGCAGCCAGGTGTGCACGGGCCACATCGGGGCCTTGATCGCGAACGCCACGAAGAACCCGAGGAACAGCGCCTTCTCGATGTTCGGGTCGATGTCGAGCCCGACGAGCCCGGACAGCGCGAACGTCGTGTCCGGGTCGGCCACCTGGTCGCTCGCGACGACTCCCAGCCCGATCACCGCCGCCAGCATGAGCAGGCCGCCGAACAGCGAGTACAGCAGGAACTTCACCGCGGCGTACGAGCGTTGCGGCCCGCCGTACGACCCGATGAGGAAGTACATCGGGACGAGCATCGCCTCGAAGAAGACGTAGAAGAGGAACACGTCCGTCGCGGCGAAGACGCCGATCATGAACGCCTCGAGCAGCAGCACCAGCGCGAAGAAGCCCTTGACCGAGCGCTTGGGCGCAGCGCCCGCCCCCGTCTCCGCGTCGTGCCAGGACGCGAGCACGACCACGGGTACGAGCACCGCGGACAGCCCCAGCAGGACCAGGGCCACACCGTCCACACCGAGGGAGTACGTCACGCCGAACTGCGGGATCCACTCGTACGACTCGGTGAGCTGGTAGCCGGCGCGGCCGGTCTCGAACTGGGCGGCCACGAGCCCGGTGAGCACGAGCGTGGCCAGGGAGACGAGCAGCGCGACGCGCTTCGCGAGCAGGTCCCGCCCACGCGGCAGCGCCGCGACGACGCACGCCCCGGCCAGGGGGAGCGCGCCGAGGACGGTCAGCCAGGGGAAGGTCTCGCTCACGGTGCCTCCGGTTCGCTTCGGCTCGTCGCCCGACGCTGCGTCCGTCGCTCCGCGCCGCTCACGACAGCCTCACCAGCATCAGCGCGGCCACCACGAAGGCGGCGCCGCCGAACATCGACAGCGCGTACGAGCGGACGAACCCGGTCTGGACACGCCGGATGCGCCCGGAGGAGCCCCCGATGAAGGCGGCGAGCCCGTTCACGACGCCGTCGACGCCCTTGTTGTCGAAGAAGACGAGCGACCGGGTGAGGTACTGGCCGGGGCGCATGAGGAACGTCTCGTTGAAGGCGTCCCCGTAGAGGTCCTTGCGGGCCGCGGTGGTGGCGAAGCTGACCTCCTGCGGCGCCTCCTCCGCGACCTCACGCCGGTCGTACAGGAGCCAGGCAAGGGCGGCTCCGGCGACCACCGTGGCCAGGATGGCCACCGTGACCACCCACACCGGGACGCCGAGATGGTGCTCCTCCTCGCCGACCACCGGCGCGAGCCAGCCCGGCAGCGCGCCGGCCAGCGCGACCCCGCCGACCACGGACAGCCCGCCGAGGATCCACAAGGGGATCACCATGACCGGCGGTGACTCGTGCGGGTGCGCGTCGGCGCGCCAGCGCTTGTTCGACAGGAACGTCATGACGAACAGGCGGGTCATGTAGAAGGCGGTGATGCCGGCGCCGAGCAGCGCCACCATGCCCACCCAGAAGTGCTCGCCGAACGCGGCCTCGATGATCTTGTCCTTCGACCAGAAGCCGGCGAAGGGCGGGACGCCGAGGATCGCGAGCCAGCCCGCGGCGAACGTGAGGAACGTGGCGGGCATGGCCGCGCGCAGTGCCCCGTACCGCCGCATGTCGACGTCGTCGTTCATGCCGTGCATGACCGAGCCGGCGCCGAGGAACAGGTCGGCCTTGAAGAAGCCGTGCATGAGCAGGTGGAAGATGGCGAAGGCGTACCCGGCCGGCCCGAGGCCCGCGGCCAGCACCATGTAGCCGATCTGGCTCATCGTGGAGCCGGCGAGGGCCTTCTTGATGTCGTCCTTGGCGCACCCGATGATCGCACCGACGATGAGCGTCACGGCCCCGACCGCGATGACCGCGGCCTCGGCGCCAGGGGCCCCGTCGTAGATCGCGTTCGACCGGGTGATCAGGTAGACGCCGGCGGTGACCATCGTCGCCGCATGGATCAGGGCGGAGACCGGGGTCGGGCCCTCCATCGCGTCGAGCAGCCAGGACTGCAGGGGGAACTGCGCGGACTTGCCGCACGCGGCGAGCAGCAGCAGCAGGCCCAGCGCGGTGAGTGTCGCCTCGCTCGCCTCCCCCGCGGCCGGGAAGACGGCCTGGAACGAGGTCGCACCGAACGTGACGAACATCAGCATGATCGCCAGGGACATGCCGACGTCGCCGACCCGGTTCACGATGAACGCCTTCTTGGCCGCCGTCGCCGCTGTCGGCTTGTACTGCCAGAACCCGATCAGCAGGTACGAGGCGAGCCCGACGCCCTCCCAGCCGACGTACAGCACGAGGAAGTCGTTGGCGAGGACGAGCAGCAGCATCGCCGCCACGAACAGGTTCAGGTAGCCGAAGAACCGTCGCCGCTCCGGGTCGTGCTCCATGTAGCCGATCGAGTAGACGTGGATCAGCGACCCCACTCCGGTGATCAGCAGGACGAACGCGATGGACAGCGGGTCGACGAGAAGTCCCAGCTCGACCTGGAACCCGTTGACGGGCACCCACGAGAACAGCTGCTGCTGCAGCGCGCGGGCCTCCTCCTCGCGCCCGACGAGGGCGAAGAGCTGCGCCACGCCGACGCCGAACGCGACGAGCGGGGTGGCCACCCCGAGCAGGTGTCCCCAGCGGTTCGTACGCCGGCCGCCGAGCAGCAGGACCGCGGCGCTGGCGAGGGGCAGCGCGATGAGCAGCCAGGTCAGCGAGAACACCCCGGAGGCGGACTCGGCCGTGAGGCCGGCCGGCTCCGCGGCCGCCAGTACCCCGGCGCTCACGGCGTTCCGCTCTTCGTCGAGGACACGAGCAGCCCCTCGTCAGTCGTCGTGCGGGAAGGTCGAGACATGGGTGGGTCAGTACTTGAGCAGGTTCGCCTCGTCGACCGAGGCCGACCGGCGGGTGCGGAAGATGGTCACGATGATGGCGAGCCCCACGACGACCTCCGCGGCGGCGACCACCATCACGAAGAACGCGATGATCTGCCCGTCCAGGTTGCCGTGCATCCGGGCGAAGGCGACGAACGCGAGGTTGGTCGCGTTGAGCATCAGCTCGACGCACATGAAGACGACGATCGCGTTGCGCCGCAGGAGGACGCCGGTCGCGCCCAGCGTGAACAGGATCGCGGACAGGTAGAGGTAGTTGGCCGGGTTCACGGCGTCGGCCCCTTTCCGAGCTGGCTGCTCGTGTGGTCCGGCTCCGGCGCGCCCGGACGGGGGCCATCGGGCAGCCGAGGCCGCTCGATGTCGCGCTCCACGCCCCGGGTGACGCCCCGGTTGACGAGCACCTGGGACACCGAGATCTCCGCCGGGGTGCCGTCGGGCAGCAGCGCGGGCGTGTCCACCGCGTTGTGCCGTGCGTACACGCCGGGCCCGGGGAGCGCCCCCCGGTAGCCGGGGCGCAGGAACCTGTTCTCCGCACGCTCCTTCTGGCTGGGTTCGGGCTCGTGCTGCTCCCGGTGGGCCAGCACCATCGCGCCGAGTGCCGCCGTGATGAGCAGCGCCCCGGTGACCTCGAACGCGAGGACGTACGTGCCGAAGACGAGCTCGGCGATGCCCTCGACGTTGCCCCCGCGGTTCGCCGTGGCGAGGCCGACCGAGTCGTCCGACACGGCGTCGCCGACACCGGCGAACAGCAGCACGGCGAACCCGAGACCGGCCACTGTCGTGGCGAGCCGCTGGCCCCGGAGCGTCTCGATCAGCGAGTCGGACGCGTCCACGCCGACGAGCATGAGGACGAAGAGGAACAGCATCATGACCGCGCCGGTGTACACGACCACCTGGACGACGCCGAGGAAGGGCGCGTCCTGCGCGATGTAGAGCACCGCCAGGCAGACCATCGTCACCGCGAGGCACAGCGCGCAGTGCACCGCCTTCCGGCTGAACAGCATGACCAGAGAGGCGAGCACGGCGATCGGGGCGAGCAGCCAGAACGTGACCGCCTCACCGGTCGACGTCGCGGCCTGCGCGAGCGTGGTCGCGTCCGCCGCGAGGAGCCCGCTCACCGCTGCACCTGCCCGTGCTCGGGCTCGGAGCCGGGCTGGGGCTTGGGCTGGGTCACCGAGCCGGGCGAGGGCACGGCCATCTCAGGCGTGACCTTGCCCTCGTAGTACTCCCGGTCCGTGAAGCCGTCGGGCATCGGGTGCGGTGCGGGGATCATGCCCTCGGCGAGCGGGGCCAGCAGGTCCTGCTTCTCGAAGATGAGCTTCTCGCGGGAGTCGTCCGCCAGCTCGTACTCGTTGCTCATGGTGAGCGCACGGGTGGGGCAGGCCTCGATGCACAGCCCGCAGAAGATGCAGCGCAGGTAGTTGATCTGGTACACGCGGCCGTACCGCTCGCCGGGCGAGTACCGCGCGCCCTCGGCGTTGTCGGCGCCCTCGACGTAGATGGCGTCGGCCGGGCACGCCCACGCGCAGAGCTCGCAGCCGATGCACTTCTCCAGGCCGTCCGGGTGCCGGTTGAGCACGTGCCGCCCGTGGTAGCGCGGCGCGACGGCCTTCTTCTCCTCCGGGTAGAGCTCGGTGTTGACCTTCTTGAACATCGTCGCGAAGGTCACGCCGAACCCCTTGACCGGGTTCAGGAAGTCAAGCACCAGGTCCCTCCTGGTCGGTGCTGTCGGTCGGCGCCTCGCCGCGCTCCGACGGGGAGCCGACCGGTGCGGCCGGTCGGGCGGACGCCGTGCTCAGCGCAGGCAGCTGCTGTCCGGGGAGCGGCGGCACCGGGTAGCCCCCGGCGTACGGGTCGAACTCGCCGGCACGCTCCGCGGCCTTCTCGGCCTCGTCCGGCTTGCCGCGCGAGGCGACCAGGTCGATTGCGGTGAGCAGGACGAGGATCACCGCGAGCGCGCCCCCGCCCCACACCAGGACCTGAGGACGGTCCACGCCCGCGTTGGACATGGCGCGCACGGAGGCCACGATGACGATCCAGGCGAGCGAGCCCGGGATGAGGACCTTCCAGCCCAGCTTCATGAACTGGTCGTAGCGCAGCCGGGGCAACGTGCCGCGCAGCCAGATGAACACGAAGATGAGGCCGAGCACCTTGCCGACGAACCACAGCAGGCCGAACCAGCCGGTGTTGGCGCCGTCCCACAGCGAGATCGGCCACGGTGCACGCCAGCCGCCGAGGAACAGCGTGGTGGCGAGCGCGGAGACGGTGACCATGTTGATGTACTCGGCGAGGAAGAACAGCGCGAACTTCAGCGACGCGTACTCGGTGTGGAACCCGCCGACGAGCTCCCCCTCGGCCTCGGGCAGGTCGAACGGCGCCCGGTTCGTCTCGCCGACCATCGAGACGAGGTAGATGACGAACGAGGGCGCGAGCGCGATCGCGTACCAGAGCGTCTGCTGGCTGTCCACGATCTCCGACGTCGACATCGACCCCGCGTACAGGAAGACCGCGACGAACGAGAGGCCCATCGCGACCTCGTACGAGATCATCTGGGCGGACGACCGCAGCCCGCCGAGAAGCGGGTAGGTCGAGCCGGAGGACCAGCCGGCCAGCACGATGCCGTAGATGCCCACCGAGGCCACCGCGAGGATATAGAGCACGCCGACCGGCAGGTCGGTGAGCTGCAGCGGGGTGGTGTGGCCGAAGATGCTGACCTCCGGCCCGAACGGGATCACGGCGAACGCGACGAAGGCCGGGATCACCGACACGATCGGGGCGACGATGAAGACGGCACGGTCGGCCGCCCGCGGGATGATGTCCTCCTTGAGCGCGAGCTTGATGCCGTCCGCCAGCCCCTGCAGAAGGCCGAACGGACCGACCCGGTTCGGACCGACCCGCATCTGCATGCGCGCCACAACCCGGCGCTCCGCCCAGATGTTGAACAGCGTGATGACCACGAGGAAGACGAAGATCACCACTGCCTTGAGCAGGATGAGCCACCACGGGTCCTGGCCGAAGGCCGACAGGTCCTCGGCCGCGAGCAGCTGGCTCGGCTGCGCGCCGCTCACGGCGCTCACGGCGCTCACGGCGCTCACGGCGCTCACCGCGCTCATGGGCGGGCCTCCGCGCTGATCCGGACGACGGTGCCCGAGTCGGCACCCAGGGTGCGGCGCACCTGGCTGCCCTCGGAGTTGGTGGGCAACCACACGACGCGGTCGGGCATGTCGTCAAGGACGAGCGGGAGCGCGAGCGCCCCGCGGTCGGTGGACACGGTGACGGACCCGCCGGCCTCGGCGCCGATTTCGGCGGCCGTCCCCGCGGAGAGCCGCGCGACGGGGGCGCGGGCCGTGCCGGCCAGGTGCGGCTCCCCGTCCTGCAGCCGGCCGCGGTCGAGCAGCAGGCTCCAGGTGGTGAGCACGGCCTCGCCATTGCCGGGCGACGGGGGGTCGCCCGGGGCGAAGGCCGGCGGGATCGCCCGCTCCCCCGACCAGCGGCCGAGGGTGGCGATCTCGTGGCGCGCCGAGTCCTCGGTGGGCAGGCCGAGGTGCAGGTCCATCTGGTCGGCGATCGAGGTGAGGACGCGGGCGTCCGGCATCGCGCCGGAGCCGCGCAGCACCTCGCCGAACTCGCGGCGCCGGCCCTCCCAGTCGACGAACGTGCCGGCCTTCTCGGTGACCGAGGCCACGGGGAGGACGACGTCCGCCCTGGCGGTCACCGCGCTGGGTCGCTGCTCCAGGCTGACGAGGAACCCGACGGCGTCCAGGGCGGCGAGCGCGGCGTCCGGGTGCGGTAGGTCGTACGGGTCGACGCCGGCAACCACGAGGGCCTGCAGGATGCCGGCCTTGGCCGCCGAGAGGATGCCGGCCGTGTCGCGCCCGGGCACGCTCGGCAGGTCGGACACGGCCCAGGCGCGTGCCGTCTCCCGGCGGGCGTCCAGGTCGGTCACCGGGCGGCCACCGGGCAGCAGGTTGGGCAGCGCTCCCGCGTCGATCGCGCCGCGGTCGCCCGCCCGGCGCGGCACCCAGGCCAGCCGCGCGCCGGTGGACTCGGCGAGCCGTGCCACCGCGGAC
>JBOGEN010000212.1:0-21745 GCA_050743265.1 Actinomycetes bacterium | reverse complement strand
GTCGCGACCTCCGCGCCGATCCAGCCCGCGCCGACGACGGCGACGCGTGCACCCGGACGCAGCTCCGCCCGCAGCGCGCGGGCGTGCTCGACCGTGCGCAGCACGTGAACGCCCCGGACCTGCTGCGTACCCGGAAGCGTGATCGGCACCGACCCGGTCGCGAGCACGACCGCGTCGGCCCGGCGCGGTCCCACCCCGTCGACCTCGACCTCGGGACCGTCGCGCACCGCCGACGCCGTACGGCCGAGCAGCAGCTCGACCTCGAGGGATCCCCAGTCGAGGTCGAGCGTGGTGTCGTCCGTCTCGCCCTGCAGCAACGCCTTCGACAGCGGCGGCCGGTCGTACGGGGGGTGGGGCTCGGCGCCCACGAGGGTGACGTCCCCGGCGTACCCGTGCTCGCGCAGGGCCTGGGCGGTGCGCGCCCCGGCCAGGCCGCCGCCGGCGATCACGATGCGCTCCACGGGGCGAGGCTAGGCGGCGCCCACGGCGACCGCGTACGCGCCGGGGTTACGCTGGAGGGGTACGCGGGAGCCCGGTGACACCGGGCTGAGAGGGCGGGCTGAGAGCCCCCGACCGCAGCACCTGATCCGGGTAATGCCGGCGAAGGGAGTGACCCCGGTGCCCACCCACACCGCCGGCGTCCCACGGGACGGCGCGCGGAACGCCTCGCGGGACACTGTCGTCCTCGGCGGCGGCGTCATCGGACTGGCCGTGGCCTGGCGCCTCGCGCAGCGTGGCCTCGGCGTCACCGTGGTCGACCCCACGCCGGGCGAGGGCGCCTCGTTCGCCGCCGCGGGCATGCTGGCCCCGGTCACCGAGGTGCACTACGGCGAGGAACGCCTGCTCGACCTCACGCTGCGTGCGGCCCGCGGGTACGCCGCGTTCGCCGCCGAGCTGGCCGAGGCGTCGGGACTCTCCCCGGGCTACCGCGAGACGGGCACGCTCGCGGTCGCGCTCGACACCGACGACAAGGCCGTCCTCGAGGACCTCCGCACGTTCCAGACGGCGCTGGGCCTCGAGACCGCCGCGCTGACCGGACGCGAGTGCCGCAGGCTCGAGCCGATGCTCACGCCGAGCGTCCGCGGCGGGCTGCTCGTCCCGGGGGACCACTCGGTGGACAACCGCCGCCTCACCGCCGCCCTCCTCGGGGCGGGCGAGCGCAGCGGCGTCACGCTGCGCAGGTCGCATGCGGTGGAGGTCGTCACCGACGGAGACCGGGTGCGCGGCGTCCGGCTCGACGACGGGGACACGCTGGACACCGGCACTCTCGTTCTGGCTGCGGGCTGCTGGTCCGGCCGCCTCCCCGGCCTGCCGCCGGAGGCGCTGCCGCCGATCCGCCCGGTCAAGGGGCAGATCCTCCGGCTGCGTACGCACCCGGATCGGCCGTTCGTCACCCGGACGGTGCGGGGGCTGGTCCGCGGGTCGGGGGTCTACCTCGTCCCGCGCGAGGACGGCGAGGTCGTCGTCGGCGGAACCGTCGAGGAGCTCGGTTTCGACACCACGGTCACCGCGGGCGGGGTGTACGACCTGCTGCGGGACGCGCGCACGCTGCTCCCCGGGGTGACCGAGCTCACCCTCGTCGAGACGCACGCCGGCCTGCGCCCCGGCTCCCCGGACAACGCCCCGGTCCTCGGCCCGTCGCCGTTGGACGGCCTCGTGCTCGCCACCGGCCACTACCGGAACGGCATCCTGCTCGCCGCGGTGACCGCGGACGCGATCGCCGACGTGGTCACCACGGGTGCGCTGCCCTCGTACGCCGAGCCGTTCGCCCCGTCGCGGTTCGCCGCCCTGGAGGTGTTCCCGTGACCGTCACCGTCACCGTCAACGGCAGGCCCCGGCCCCTCGACATGGGGGCGACGGTGGCCGACGCGGTTGCCGAGGTCGCACCCGGCCGGGAACGGGGCGTCGCGGTCGCCGTCAACGGCTCCGTCGTGCCGCGAGCGGACTGGGCCGCGACCGTGCTCGTCGACCACGACCGGGTCGAGGTGCTCACCGCTGTCGCCGGCGGCTGACCCGGGCGTGCCGACGAACCGACGAACAGGCCGACCAGACGAGCCCTGCCGAACCGGAGAGGAATGACCCCGATGACCCCCCCGACCACCACGGCGCCGCGCGGGACCACGGTGCCGCCCGCCTCCGCCGGCGTGCCGACGGACGACCCGTTCGTCCTTGCCGGCGAGAACCTCCCGTCCCGCCTCGTCATGGGCACCGGGGGCGCGCCGAGCATCGAGGTCATGGAGGAGGCACTGCTGGCCTCCGGGACGTCGCTCACCACCGTGGCGATGCGTCGTGTCGACCCGTCGGCGAAGGGGTCGCTGCTCGACGTGCTGCGACGCCACGGCATCCGCCTGCTGCCGAACACGGCCGGGTGCTTCACCGCGGGTGAGGCCGTGCTCACCGCGCAGCTGGCCCGCGAGGCGCTGGAGACCGACTGGGTCAAGCTCGAGGTGATCGCGGACGAGCACACCCTGCTGCCCGACCCGGTGGAGACCCTCGACGCCGCGGAGCGCCTGGTGGACGACGGGTTCGTCGTACTGCCGTACACGAACGACGACCCCGTCCTCGCTCGCCGGCTCGAGGAGGTCGGCTGCGCTGCGGTGATGCCGCTGGGCTCGCCCATCGGGTCCGGCCTGGGCATCCGCAACCCGCACAACCTCTCGCTGGTCGTCGAGCAGGCCGGTGTACCGGTGATCCTGGACGCGGGCGTGGGCACGGCGAGTGACGCCGCGCTCGCGATGGAGCTGGGCTGTGACGCGGTCCTGCTCGCGACGTCGGTCACGCGCGCGCAGTCCCCGGCGCTGATGGCCGAGGCGATGCGCAAGGGCGTCGAGGCGGGCCGCTTGGCGCGCCGCGCCGGCCGGATCCCGCGCCGCCTGTACGCTGAGGCGTCCTCTCCCCATGCGGGCAGAGCGGATATCTAGCGCCGTCAGCCGCCGGCGGGCGCGTCCCGCGACCCCGGGCACCACCTCCCGGGATCATTGCGGCATTCCCCGTACACTCGCCTGACGTGGACGCGACCCTCTCCGACCCTCTCGTAGGGTGCCTGCTCGATAGCAGGTACCGGGTCGAGTCGCGTCTGGCGCGCGGGGGCATGGCCACCGTCTACCTCGCGCTGGACGAGCGCCTCGACCGCATGGTCGCGCTCAAGGTCATGCACCCGGGCCTCGCCGACGACGACGAGTTCGTCTCCCGCTTCATCCGCGAGGCCCGCTCCACCGCCCGCCTCTCACACCCCAACGTCGTCGCCGTCTTCGACCAGGGCGCGGACGACGGGCACGTCTACCTCGCCATGGAGTACGTCGAGGGGCGCACGCTCCGTGACCTCCTGGACGACCGGGGCCCGCTGACCCCCCGCGAGGCGTTCAGCGTCCTCGAGCCGGTGCTGGCCGCGCTCGGCGCGGCGCACTACGCGGGGATCGTCCATCGCGACGTCAAGCCGGAGAACGTGCTCCTCGCCGACGACGGCCGCATCAAGGTCGCCGACTTCGGCCTCGCACGCGTCGTCTCGTCCGTGTCGTCGGTCACGCGCGGCACCGGCGTGCTCATCGGCACCGTCTCCTACCTCTCCCCCGAGCAGGTCGTCCGCGGTGTCGCCGACGCCCGGTCCGACGTGTACGCGGGCGGCATCCTGCTCTTCGAGATGCTCACCGGGGCTCCACCGCACGCGGGCGAGACCCCCCTCGCCGTGGCATACCAGCACGTGCACTCCGACGTGCCTGCCCCGTCCTCGCGCGTCGGTGGCCTGCCGGCGGCGGTGGACGCCCTCGTCGACCACGCGACGCGCCGCGACCCTGACCAGCGACCAGCCGATGCCGGCGCCTTCCACGCCGAGGTGGTGCGCGCGCGCGCCAACCTGCCCGCGGAGGAGCTCGACGCGGGCGGGTCGGGGGCTCTCGTCCCGCCGACCGAGTCGCCGGTACGCAACACGCTCGTCGTCCCCGTGGGTGGCGAGTCCGAGGTCGCCGACACCGACGGGGAGGACACCCTCGGGGAGGACACCGGCGACACGTCCGCCACGCCGACACGGTCGCGCCGCGTACGCCGCAGCGTGCGCGACCGCAGGCCGGGACGCCTCGCCCTCGTCGGCGTCCTCGTGCTGGCGCTCCTGGTCGGCCTCGCGGCGTGGTGGCTCGGCAGTGGCCGGTACACGGACACGCCCGACGTGCTCCAGCGTACGAAGGCCGTCGCGGTGGAGCGGCTCCTCGCCGCCGACCTCGAGGTGCACCTCGGCAAGCCGGCGTTCAGCGAGACCGTGCCCCCCGGCCGCGTGGTGGCGACGGACCCGGGCCCTGGCGAACGGGTCGTCCGCGGCGACGAGGTCACCCTCGTGCTGTCCAAGGGCAAGGAGCGTTACGACGTCCCCGAGATCGAGGGCAAGAAGCTGGGGGCGGCCGAGCGTCTGCTCGAGCGGACCAACCTCACCGTCGGGGGCACCACGCTCGAGTGGAGCAGCGAGGTCTCCAAGGACCACGTCATCAGCGCCACACCGAAGCCGGGCACCGAGGTCCGGCGGGACACACCGATCCGGCTCGTGATCAGCCGGGGCCCGGAGCCCGTGCAGCTCCCCGACCTGCGCAACCTGGCCAAGGACGACGCGGTGGCCCGGCTCGCCGCGCTGGGCATGGAGGCGAAGGTCACGGAGCAGTACTCCGACAGCGTGGCCGCGGGTCTCGTCGCCGGGCACCGCCCGGCGCCCGGGCGCACGATCGGCAAGGGCTCCACGGTCACGCTCGTGGTGAGCCGCGGGCCGCAGCTGTTCGCCGTGCCCGACGTGACCGGGCAGCACGTGGACGCGGCCCAGCAGACCCTGGAGTCCGCCGGGTTCGCGGTCGACGTGCAGAGCTGGCCTGGCGGACCTGGCAACGTGCTCCGTCAGTCCCCCGGGGCGGGCGAAGAGCACCCGCACGGGACGACGATCACGCTGTACGTCTTCTAGCCCGGGCTCCATGACCTCGCCCCGCCCCCTCGTCGGGGCCCACGTGCCCACGTCCGGAGGCCTCGCCCGTCGGGGCCTGCGGTACGCGGCCGACGTCGGGGCCGAGGCGGTGCAGGTGTTCGTGTCCAACCCGCGCGGGTGGGCCCAGGCCGCCGGCGACCCTCGCGAGGACGCCGCGTTCCGGGCCGGCTGCGCGGCGTCGGGCACACCGGTGTTCGTCCACGCGCCGTACCTCGTGAACCTCGGTTCCCCCGTGCTCGCGACCGTCGAGCTGTCGGCCGCCTCGGTCGCGTACACCCTCACCCGGGCCGCGGCACTCGGCGCACGCGGAGTCGTCCTGCACACCGGGTCCGCGGTGGACGAGGAGCGGCGCGTCCCGGCCCTGCGCCAGGTCTCGGACGTCCTCCGGCCAATCCTCGACGCGCTCCCGGACGACGGGCCGGACCTTCTCCTCGAGCCCACCGCCGGACTGGGCGGGTCGCTGTGCGCCACCGTGGAGGACCTGGGCCCCTACCTCGACGCCGTGGACCGGCACCCGCGGGTGGGCGTCTGCCTCGACTCCTGCCACGCGTTCGCCGCCGGGCACGACCTCACCGCACCCGGAGGCGTCGGGCAGATGCTCGACACCCTGACCGAGGTCGCCGGGTCCGGGCGGCTCCGACTCGTCCACGCGAACGACTCGAAGGACCCGCTCGCCTCCCGGCGTGACCGGCACGAGCGGATCGGTCGGGGCCACCTCGGCACCGACCCGTTCGTCGCGCTCCTCGCCCATCCGGCAGTCCGCGACGCCCCCGTCCTGGTGGAGACCCCCGGTGGGGCCGAGGGCCACCGCGAGGACGTCGCCCTGCTCAAGCGGCTGAGGACACCGTGACCGGGGCAGGTCGGCTCCGGAGCCTGACGGGGAGGCCACCGGTGTCGAACGCCGCGCTCGCCACGCTTGCGCTTCTCGGCGTGACGGCCGCCTGGGGCTCGACGTTCCCGCTCATCAAGGACGTCGTCGCCCGCATGCCGGTGGCCGACTTCCTCGCGGTGCGCTTCGCGCTGGCTGCGGTGGTGCTGGCCCTGGTCAGGCCCGGTGCGGTGCGGCGGTTGTCCCCGCGGGACCGGCGAGCCGGAGTGGTCCTCGGCGTCGCGTACGGCCTCGCCCAGATCCTGCAGACGGTCGGGCTCCAGCACACGGACGCCTCCGTGTCCGGGTTCGTCACCGGCATGTACGTGGTGCTCACCCCGCTCATCGCCGGGCTGCTGCTGCACCAACGGGTCGGGCCCGTCGGCTGGGTGGCGGTGGGCCTGGCGACCGCCGGGCTCGCCGTGCTCTCGCTCCGCGGCCTCTCCGTCGGGTACGGCGAGACCCTCACGCTGGTCGCCGCGCTCTTCTACGCGCTGCACATCCTCGGCCTGGGCCGGTGGGCGGCCGGACGGGACGCGTACGGTCTGGCGGTCGTGCAGATGGCGACGATCGCCGTCGTATGCGCGGTCGGGGCCGCACCCGGCGGCCTCGACGCGCCTCCGGACGCGGGAGCGTGGGTCGCTGTCGCGTACACGGCGGTGGTGGCGGGCGCGCTCGCGATGCTGCTCCAGACGTGGGCGCAGGGGCACATGAGCCCGACCCGCGCCGCGATCATCATGACGATGGAGCCGGTGTTCGCCGGGCTGTTCGCCGTCCTGCTCGGAGGCGAGTCGGTGACCGTACGACTCGCGGTCGGCGCCCCGCTCGTGCTCGCGGCCATGTACCTGGCCGAGCTGGGCCCGCGACGCGGGGCCGAGGCGCAGGTGGCCCACCCGTCCGCACCGTGAGCCGCCTGAACCCCGTGAGCCCCGTCAACCGCCGAGCCTCCGGGGCGCCCTCACCTCAGAGCGGCGGGCCGTCCCCTTCGTCCTCCTGGTAGGAGTACCGCTGCTCGCGCCACGGGTCGGCACGGTTGTGGTAGCCGCGCTCCTCCCAGAAGCCGCGCCGGTCCTCGAGCAGGTACTCCACGGCGCGCACCCACTTCGGGCCCTTCCACGCGTACAGGTGGGGCACGACCAGCCGCAGCGGGAACCCGTGCTCGGCGGTGAGCGGTTCGCCGTTGCACCGGTCCGCCAGGAGGCTGGTGCTGGCCCCCAGGTCCTCGAGCCGCAGGTTCGCGCCGTACCCGTACTCGGCCCAGACCATGACGTGGCGCACCCCGGGGTCCGGCGGGAAGGCCTCGAGCAGGGTGGCCGTGGCCACCCCCTCCCAGTGGTTGCCCCGGACCGTGAACCGGGTCACGCAGTGGAGGTCCGCCTGCACGTGCGTCCGGGGCAGCCGCGCCATCTCGGCGTGCGTCCACGTGCGCTGCTCGCCGGACGCCGTCGCCCCGTACACGCGGAGGTCCCACGCCTGCGGGCGGAACCGCGGCACCGGCCCGTAGTGGAGGACCGGCCACCCACGCGCGAGGTCCTGCCCCGGCGGCAGGGCATCGGGGATCAGCGGACGCGAGTGCGTGTCACCGACCACAGGGGTGAGGCCCTCCCCGGTCCCGTCCACGCCCTGGTTGCCCTGCTCCACCCACGGGCCCATCCTCCCAGACCGGGCACCGCCGACCTCCGGGCCCCGGGGTCGGCGGGAGGGCCACCGCGTGGCGCGCGCTCACGGCGACCCCCAGTAGCAACCCCCGAGGACGACAGCCGCGAGCGGGCCCGCTACGGTGGGCACCGTGTCACGCGAGCGCTGGTTCTTTTATGGCAGCCGGCCCGGGAGTTCTCGGGCGGGCCGTCGAGCCGCGTACGCGTAGGCGACCCGCAGAGAAACGAGCCCCGGGCTGGCTGGCCCGGGGCTCTCGTCGTCTCGGGCACGCCTGCTCGGGGGCAGAGACGGAGGAACCATGGTCGTGGTGATGAGTCCGGACGCCTCGACGGACGACGTCGACTCGGTGGTGGGACGCGTGACCGCCGCCGGCGGTGACGCGTTCGTCAGCAGGGGCGTCAACCGCACCATCATCGGGCTGGTCGGGGACGTGGAGCAGTTCCGCGCGCTGAACCTGCGCACGATGCGCGGGGTGAGCGAGGTCCTCCGGATCTCGACCCCGTACAAGCTGGTGAGCCGGCAGAACCACCCGGACATGAGCACGGTGTGGGTGAAGGGCGTGCCGATCGGACCGGAGACGGTCACGCTGCTCGCCGGTCCCTGCGCGGTGGAGTCGCCGGAGCAGACGTACGAGGCGGCGCAGATGGCCAAGGCCGCAGGCGCGACGATCCTGCGTGGCGGGGCCTTCAAGCCGCGCACGTCGCCGTACGCGTTCCAGGGGCTGGGACGCCGCGGGCTCGAGATCCTCGCCGAGGTCGGCCGCTCGCTGGACATGCCCGTGGTCACCGAGGTGGTGGACCCGCACGACGTCGACCTCGTGGCCAAGCACGCCGACATGCTGCAGATCGGCACGCGCAACATGCAGAACTTCGGCCTGCTGCAGGCCGCGGGCGGCGCCGGCCTCCCCGTGCTCCTCAAGCGTGGCCTGCAGGCCACGATCGAGGAGTGGCTGATGGCGGCCGAGTACGTCGCGCAGCGCGGCACCCTCGACATCGTGCTGTGCGAGCGCGGCATCCGGACGTTCGAGAAGGCGACCCGCTTCACGCTCGACATCAGCGCCGTCCCGGTGGTGCACGGGCTCTCGCACCTCCCCGTTCTCGTGGACCCGTCTCACTCGGGCGGCCGGCGGGACCTGGTCCTGCCGCTGTCCCGGGCCGCGATCGCCGTGGGGGCCGACGGCATCATCGTCGACGTCCACCCGCACCCTGAGGACGCCCTCTGCGACGGCCCGCAGGCCCTGGTCGACTCGGACCTGCGTGCGCTGGCCGCGGCCACCCGGGCGCTGCCGCCGCTGGTCGGCCGGACGCTCGCCGAGCCGTCCCCGCGGCTGGACAGCACCCCCTCGCCCGTCTGATCGACGTTCCCCCGCCCTCCGGGAGACAGCGGACGCGGCGGCGTCCTGCGCGTGGCCTCGTGCCCCCGTGGACACGAGGAGTGGGCGCCGCCGCCCTGTGCCCTCTGGGACCGACTTCGCCTCTGGAGCGACTTCGCCGGACGGGCTTGCGTCACGAGGTGGAGCGGGTAAGGTAAGGCGAACCTAAGTCGTCGAGCGAAGCGCCTTTCCTCATGTATGTCTGCATCTGCTACGCGGTCACCGAGGACGATCTCCACGCCGAGATCGCCGACGGTGCCCGCACCGAGGACGACGTCGCGGCCCGCTGCGGCGCCGGCACCGGCTGCGGCTCGTGCTCGCAGCGCATCTGTGCCGCGCTGACCCGGTCGGCGCCGGCCTGCCTCCCCGGTGGCAGGATGTCCCTCGCCGTCTAAGACGCGGGAGGCGCTTCCTATGCAGGGCGACCGCAAGGTCCTCGAGTTCCTCAACGAGCAGCTGACTGCGGAGCTCACTGCGATCAACCAGTACTTCCTGCACGCGAAGATGCAGGAGAACTGGGGCTACACGACCCTTGCGGCGTACACCCGGCACGAGTCTCTCGACGAGATGAAGCACGCCGAGAAGCTCACCGAGCGCATCCTCTTCCTCGAAGGCCTCCCGAACTATCAGCGGCTGTTCACGCTCAACGTCGGCCAGACCGTGCCCGAGCAGTTCCGCGCGGACATGAGCATCGAGGTTGCCGCGGTCGAGCGGCTCCGCAACGGCATCGTGCACATGCGCGAGGTCGGCGACGTGACCTCGGCCAACCTCTTCGAGGAGATCCTCGCCGACGAGGAGGAGCACATCGACTACCTCGAGACCCAGCTCGGCCTCATCGACGCGCTCGGCGAACAGCTGTACCTGGCCCAGGTCACGGAGCACCCCTCCCCGGGCTGAGCCGGGCTCAGCCACTCAAGACTCAGCCACTCAAGACTCAGCCACTCAAGACTGAGCCGCTGAAGCGTCAGCCCCCGGACGCCAGGAGCTGCCCGAGCACCTTCGCCGCCGTGTCCACGGCCTCGTCGTCGAGGTCGAGGTGCGTGACGAGGCGGGCGCGACGCGGCCCGATCGGCGAGACGAGCACCCCGTCCTCACGAGCTGCGGCCACGAGGCTCGTGGTCGTCCAGGGGGTCACCGACAGGTCGAGCGGGACGATGTTGGTCTCGACCGCGTCGGGGTCGCAGGAGCCCGGTGCGGCGTCGGAGAGCTGCCCAGCGAGCCGCTTGGCCCGGGTGTGGTCGTCCGCGAGACGCTGGACGTGGTGCTCGATGGCGTACAGGCCCGCGGCGGCGAGCACCCCGGCCTGCCGCCAGCTGCCGCCGAGCCGCCGGCGAAGCGTCCGGGCTTCGTCGGCCTTCTCCGCGTCGCAGACGACCAGCGAGCCGACAGGAGCGCCCAAGCCCTTGGACAGGCAGACGGACATCGTGTCGAACAGGGCTCCGTAGCTGGCCAGCGACGTCCCGGTCGTCACGTGCGCGTTCCACACGCGGGCGCCGTCGCAGTGCAGCGCCACGTCGTGCTCCCGGGTGAGGCCGCGCAGCTCGGTCAGCGTCGCCAGCGGGTAGACCGCTCCCCCGCCCCGGTTGTGCGTGTGCTCGACGGCGACCGCGCGGGTGACCACCGTGCCCCATTGCGGAGTGCGGATCTGCCGGGCGACCTCGGCCGGCGAGAGCAGGCCGCGCTCGGTCACCACGGTGCGGGTCTGCAGGCCGCCGTGCTGGGCCGCTCCCCCGCCCTCGTACGTGACGACGTGGGCGTCCGCGTCGCAGAGCACCTCGTCCGCGGGCGGGCAGACGAGGCGCAGACAGATCTGGTTGCCCATGGTCCCGGTCGGCACGAAGACGGCTGCGGGCTTGTCGAACAGGGCCGCGACCGTGTCCTCCAGGCGTCGCACGCTCGGGTCCTCGCCGTACACGTCGTCGCCGACGTCGGCCGCGGCCATCGCCGCCCTCATCCCTGGGGTGGGCTTGGTGACGGTGTCGCTGCGGAGGTCGACGAGCATGGCGGTCACGTTACGGCCCGTGACAAGGGGGCCCGCACCCGGGACCCGGCTGTCACAGCGCCGGTCCTCGGGCCGGGTCGCCGGGTGTCCGAGCCCGACGCCCACTGAGCATCTCGGCCACGAGGAAGGCCAGCTCCAGCGACTGGCGGACGTTCAGCCGCGGGTCGCAGGCGGTCTCGTAGCGCCCGGCGAGGTCGGCGTCGACCAGGCGGTCCGCGCCGCCCAGGCACTCGGTCACGTCGTCCCCGGTGAGCTCGACGTGCAGCCCGCCGGGCACCGTGCCGAGCGACCTGTGCACCTCGAAGAACCCGGTGACCTCGTCGACGATGTCGTCGAAGTGACGGGTCTTGAGCCCGGTCGAGGACTCCGTGGTGTTGCCGTGCATCGGGTCGCACACCCAGACGACCTCGGACCCGGCCGCGGTCACCTTCTCGACGAGCGGCGGCAGCACGTCGCGGACCCGCCGCGCGCCCATCCGGGTGACCATCGACAGCCGGCCAGGAGTACGCCCGGGGTCGAGGCGCTCGACGAGGGCCAGCGCGTCGTCCGGCGAGGTGGACGCGCCGAGCTTGACCGCGACCGGGTTCGCCACGGTGGCCGCCCACGCCACGTGCGCGCCGTCGAGGGCACGGGTGCGCTCACCGATCCAGAGCAGATGGCCGGAAAGCCCGTACGGGTCACCGGACCGCTCGTCGACGCGGGTGAGCGCGTCCTCGTACTCGAGCAGCAGCGCCTCGTGGCTGGCGTACAGCTCGACGCCGTGGGTGGACTCGAGCCGGTCGAGGTCGACGCCGCACGCCTGCATGAACGCGAGGGCGCGGTCGATCTCACCCGCGATCGCCTCGTAGTGCTGGCCTGCCGGGCTGCGCCGGACGAAGTCGGCGTTCCATGCGTGCACCTGGCGCAGGTCGGCGAAGCCGCCGTGGGCGTACGCCCGGACGAGGTTCAGCGTGGCGGCCGCGGCGTGGTACGCCCGCACCATGCGGTCGGGGTCCGGCTCGCGGGCCGCGGCCTCCCGATGCTCGCCGTTGACGGCGTCCCCGCGGTACGAGGCGAGCTCGACCGGCCCCTCCCCCGGCAGGCCGGAGGGGACCAGCTCGGTGTCCCGGGAGCGCGGCTTGGCGTACTGGCCGGCCATCCGGCCGACCTTGACGACGGGGACGGCCGCCCCATAGGTGAGCACGACCGCCATCTGCAGCAGGGTCTTGATCTTGTCACGGATCGCGCCGGCGGTGACCCCGGCGAACGTCTCCGCGCAGTCCCCGCCCTGGAGGAGGAAGGCCTCCCCGCGGGCGACGGCTGCCAGGCGGTCCCGCAACGTGTCGCACTCGCCCGCGGTGACCAGCGGGGGCAACCCAGCCAGGGTGTCGTGGACGCGGCGGACGGCGATCGGCTCCGGCCACCCGGGCTGCTGGGCGGCGGGCAGGCTCCGCCAGGCCTCGCGAGCGGGGTCTCGACGGGGGTCGCGAGGCGGGTTTCCAGGGCTCACGGGAGCCCAGCCTAGAGCCCGTCCCCGCGGCAGCCGAGCACGAGAAAGTGTCACCCTCAAAACCATTGAACGGTCCTGACACCTCTGCTACCGTCAGGAGCGTCAAAACATTTTGGTGCTGACAGACCCCGAACTTGGGGCCGGCGCACCCCGAGGGGAGGAAAACCCCATGCTCGCCGCCTACTGCCCACGCCACGACAGCTCGGTGCTCTTCACCGAGTCGAGGATCAGCCGTCTGCGCAACACCGCCGCGGGGATCGAGGTGGAGCTCGACTGCTACTGCGGCGAGCACCTGCGCCTGCTGCGCGGCCGCACCGTCGTGTCCCGCTCCCCCGTCGCCGCCTGAGGGCGGCCCGACACCACGGCCCGACCCAGCACCGCGGAGGACCCCGGCACCACGTGCGCCGGGGTCCTCCGCTGTCGTACGGGCGGGAGGGTCAGCCGAAGAAGACCTCGGCCTCGGCGTACAGCTCGGGGCTGACCGTCTTCAGGGTCTCCGTGGCCTCGGATAGCGGGGCGCGGACGATGTCGGTGCCGCGCAGCGCGACCATCGACCCGAAGTCGCCGTCGGAGACGGCCTCGATCGCGTGCAGCCCGAACCGGGTGGCGAGCCACCGGTCGAACGCGGTCGGCGTGCCCCCGCGCTGGATGTGCCCCAGCACCGTGGTGCGGGCCTCCTGGCCCGTGCGCTCGGAGATCTCGCGCTCCAGGACGGCGCCGATGCCCCCGAGCCGGACGTGGCCGAAGGCGTCCTTCTCGCCCGTCTGCAGGGCGAGAGTGCCCTTCTGGGGCGTCGCCCCCTCGGCCGCGACGACGATCGGCGAGTAGTTCGTACGGAACCGGCTCTCGATGTACGTGCAGACCTTCTCGATGTCGAACGGCTGCTCGGGGATGAGGATCACGTTGGCCCCGCCGGCCAGGCCCGCGTGCAGCGCGATCCAGCCCGCGTGCCGGCCCATCACCTCCACGATGAGCGCGCGGTGGTGGGACTCCGCCGTCGTGTGCAGACGGTCGATGGCCTCCATCGCGATGTTCACCGCGGTGTCGAACCCGAAGGTGTAGTCGGTGGCGCCGAGGTCGTTGTCGATGGTCTTGGGCACGCCCACCACGCGGACGCCCTCGGCGTGCAACCGGGTCGCCACGCCGAGCGTGTCCTCGCCGCCGATGGCCACCAGCGCGTCCACCCCGAGCCGGGCCAGGTTCTTCCTGATCCGGTCGACTCCCCCGTCCACGGACAGCGGGTTCGTCCGGGACGAGCCGAGGATCGTGCCGCCCCGGGGGAGGATGCCGCGCACGGCGCCGATGTCCAGCGGACGGGTCTCGCCCTCGAGCGGACCGCGCCAGCCGTCCCGGAACCCGACGAAGTCGTAGCCGTACCGGGAGGTGCCCTTGCGGACCACGGCCCGGATGACGGCGTTCAGCCCGGGGCAGTCACCGCCTCCGGTGAGCACTCCGACACGCATGCAGAACTCCTCCGTGGTCGCACGACAGGGCGTGGGACAGGGGTGACAGCGAAATCAGGACGAGCGAACGGGCAGGGGCGGACGTCCGGCGGCAAGCCTAGCGAGAGGCCGGACGAGGAGCCGAGCGAGGACTGCCGCGGGCACGCGACGGGCAAACCTGAGGTAAACGGCGGCTTGTACGGTAGAGGGATCGCTCCACCGGGCAGCAGAACCGAGGGCGGGCGCGTCATCGTGCCCACCCGGCTGACCCGTATGGCCCGGCGCGGGCCAGCACACCGGCCGCCGACCGGCCGGGGCCACAGGGCCCCGCTGTCGAACCTGGCGTCGAACCTGCCCCACTGTCGAACCTGCCGAAGGACGAGCCCGAGACCATGTGCGGACTGAGCGGTGAGCTGCGCTACGACGGCACGGCGGCGGACGTCGCCGCGGTCGGACGGATGGCCGACGCGATGGCCACCCGAGGACCCGACGGCAGCGGCGTGTGGGCTCAGGGAACGGTCGCGCTCGGCCATCGGCGGCTGAAGATCATCGACCTGTCCTCGCACGGGGCGCAGCCCATGGTCGACTCCGACCTCGGGCTCTCGATCGTGTTCAACGGCTGCATCTACAACTACAAGCAGCTGCGCTCCACGCTCGAGGACGCCGGGTACCGCTTCTTCTCGACCAGCGACACCGAGGTGATCCTCAAGGCGTACCACCGGTGGGGCGAGGACTTCGTCGACCACTTCCTCGGCATGTTCGCGCTGGCGATCGTCGAACGTGACTCCGGGCGGCTCGTACTGGCCCGAGACCGGCTCGGGATCAAGCCGCTCTACCTGTCCGAGACGCCGGGACGGCTGCGGTTCGCGTCGACGCTCCCGGCGCTGCTCCGGGCGGGTGACGTCGACACCGACGTCGACCCGGTGGCGCTGCACCACTACCTCACGTTCCACTCGGTCGTGCCCGCGCCGCGGACGATCCTGCGCGGGGTCCGCAAGCTGCCACCGGCGACGGTCCGCGTCGTCGAGCCGGACGGCCGCAGCCGAGAGCGCGTGTTCTGGCAGCCCGCGTACCGCCGCGACCCGGCGAGGGCGTCGATGAGCTCCGGCGAGTGGGAGGAGGCGGTGCTCGGCGCGCTGCGGACCGCTGTGCGGCGTCGCCTCGTCGCGGACGTCCCGGTCGGAGTGCTGCTCTCCGGGGGCGTCGACTCGTCCCTCGTCGTCGGACTGCTCGCCGAGGAGGGCCAGCAGGGCCTGTCCACGTTCAGCATCGGCTTCGAGGCGGCCGGGGGCGAGGAGGGCGACGAGTTCAAGTACTCCGACGTCATCGCCAGCCACTTCGACACCGACCACCACCGCATCAGGATCGACTCCACCCGGCTGCTGCCCGCCCTCGGCGACGCGGTCTCCGCGATGAGCGAGCCGATGGTCAGCCACGACGCGGTCGCCTTCTACCTGCTGAGCGAGCAGGTGAGCCGGCACGTCAAAGTCGTCCAGTCCGGTCAGGGTGCGGACGAGGTGTTCGCCGGCTACCACTGGTACCCGCCGATGGCCCAGACCGCGCGGGACGGGGCCGTGGACACGTACGCCGAGGCGTTCTTCGACCGGCCCCACACGGAGATGGCCGACGTCGTCACGGCGCCGTACCTGCTCGAGGCCGGCGCCAGCAGGGACTTCGTCGCGGCCCACTTCGCCCGGGACGGCGCCGAGACGCCGGTGGACGCCGCGCTGCGCCTCGACACCGAGGTCATGCTCGTGGACGACCCGGTCAAGCGGGTGGACAACATGACCATGGCCTGGGGGCTCGAGGCACGAGTGCCCTTCCTCGACCACGAGCTCGTCGAGCTTGCCGCCACCTGCCCGCCCGATCACAAGCTCGCCCAGGGCGGCAAGGGCGTGCTCAAGGAGGCGGCGCGCCGGGTCGTCCCTGCCGACGTGATCGACAGGCCGAAGGGCTACTTCCCGGTGCCCGCGCTCAAGCACCTGCAGGGCCGCTACCTGGACGAGGTCCGTGACACGCTGCACTCCAGCGCGGCCGAGGAGCGGGGGCTGTTCCGCCCCGAGTACACCGATGCCCTGCTCGCCGACCCGAACGGGGAGCTGACCCCGCTGCGTGGCAACAAGCTCTGGCAGCTGGGCCTGCTCGAGATGTGGCTGCAGGCGCAGGGTCTGTGAGGGACCAGGTGGATCGAGACACCGAACGCTGGGTCGAGCGCAGCGCGCTCTCGACCGAGAGCTGGCGCGAGCCGCCCCAGCACTTCACCTCCGAGATGGGGTCGGACGTCGTCCTCGAGTGCGGCTGGGGGCGCCTCGTCTTCGGCCAGACGTTCGACCGGCACGACGCCATCCTCGCCGCGCTGCGGGCGGAGAAGTCCGGGCGGCGTGACATCTGCATCTACGTCCGTGACCCGCACGTGCTGGTGTCCCTCGCGCCGGACGAGCTGTTCGTCGACCCCTCCTTTACGTACCGGCTCGACCTGCACCGGTACCGGCCGCGGCGCGAGCAGGTGCGCGACGTCGTCGTCCGCAAGATGCGCGAGGAGAAGGACGCGGACGAGGTCAACCGCATCTACGCCGCCTGCGGCATGGTGACCGCACCGTCCCACGTGCTCTGGGACAACCAGCGCACCAAGCGGTTCACGTACCTCGTCGCCGAGGACGCCCGCAGCGGCCGCATCCTCGGCACGGTGACCGGGATCGACCACACCACCGCGTTCGACGACCCCGAGCACGGCACCAGCCTGTGGTGCCTCGCCGTAGATCCGCAGTGCACGGTGCCGAACGTGGGCGAGGCGCTCGTCCGGGTGCTCGCGGAGCGCTACATCGCGCGCGGCCGCGCGTACCTCGACCTCTCGGTGCTCCACGACAACACGCCCGCGATCCGGCTGTACCGCAAGCTGGGGTTCCGCCGGGTGCCCGTGTTCTGCGTCAAGCGCAAGAACCCGATCAACGAGCCGCTGTTCTCCCCCGGAATCGAGCTCGTGGACCGGCTGAACCCGTACGCCCGGATGATCGCCGACGAGGCCCGCCGCCGCGGCATCCTCGTGGAGGTGCTCGACCCGGACTGGGGCGAGATGCGGCTGTCCCACGGCGGCCGGACGGTGCTCACCCGCGAGTCGCTCTCCGAGCTCACCACCGCGGTGGCGATGAGCCGCTGCGACGACAAGCGGGTCACCCGGCGCATCTTCGCCGCCGCCGGGCTGCGGGTCGCCCGGGGGCAGCTCGGCGGGGACGAGGAGCAGGACGCGCAGTTCCTCGCCGAGTGCGGCGAGCTCGTCGTCAAGCCCGCCCGGGGCGAGCAGGGCAACGGCATCACCGTCGGGGTGACGAAGCCGGACCACCTCGCGCGCGCAGTCGAGCACGCCAGGGCGTACTGCCCCGAGGTGCTGCTCGAGGAGTGTGTCGAGGGGGACGACCTGCGCATCATCGTCATCGACTACGAGGTCGTGGCCGCGGCCGTCCGTCGCCCGGCGACCATCACGGGTACCGGACGCCACACCGTTCGCCAGCTCATCGACACCCAGAGCCGGCGCCGGGAGGCCGCCACCGGCGGCGAGTCACGCATCCCGCTGGACGAGACGACGGTGCAGACCGTGCAGGCCGCCGGCTTCGACCTCGACGACGTGCTCGACCCCGGGCAGAACCTGCGGGTCCGGCGTACCGCCAACCTGCACACCGGCGGCACGATGCACGACGTCACCGCGGACCTGCACCCGGCGCTCGCCGACGCCGCGGTCCGGGCCAGCCGGGCCATCGGCATACCGGTGACGGGGCTGGACATGCTCGTCCCGTCGGTGTCCGAGGCGGACTACGTCCTCGTCGAGGCCAACGAGCGGCCGGGCCTCGCGAACCACGATCCGCAGCCCACCGCCGAGCGCTTCGTCGACATGCTCTTCCCCGCGACCAGGGCCATCCCGCGCGGGTGGCGACCTGAGCGCCCGCGTCCCGCCGGGCACGTTGCCGAGGGCGACACCGCGTGACGCACACTGTCCCGGTGCCCAAGCTCCTGACGATCGACACCGAGTACATGCTGGAGGTCCTCTTCGAGCTGCTGCGTACACCGAGCCCGTCCGGGCGGACGGACGCGGTGATGCAGCTCGTCGGTGACCGGCTCAACGCGCTGGGGGTGAGCTTCACCGTCACCCGCCGCGGCGTGCTGGTCGCCACGCTCCCCGGAGAGCGGGAGCAGGGCAGCCGCGCGCTCGCCGTGCACGCGGACACGATCGGCTGCATGGTCAAGCGGCTCAAGGACAACGGCCGCCTCGAGGTCGTCCCGGTCGGCACGCACAGCGCCCGCTTCGCCGAGGGCTCGTCGGTGACGATCCTCACGGACACGGACCGCTACAGCGGCACCGTGCTCCCGCTGAAGTCCAGCGGCCACTCCTTCGGGGACGAGGTCGACACGCAGGGCGTGGGGTGGCCGTTGGTGGAGATCCGCGTGGACGAGCCGGTGCGCACCGCACGCGAGCTGGCCGACCTCGGCATCCGCGTCGGCGACTTCGTCGCGATGGACGCGTGGGCCACGGTGACCCCGCACGGGTACCTCAAGTCGCGCCACCTCGACGACAAGGCAGGCGTGGCGGCCTGCCTCGCCGCGGTGAAGGCCGTCGTCGAGTCCGGCGTGCACCTGCCGGTGCAGTCCCACCTGCTGGTCACGATCTTCGAGGAGGTCGGCTTCGGCGCCACGCACGGCATCGACGAGTCGGTCTCCGAGCTCGTCGCGGTGGACAACGCGGTCGTCGCCCCCGGCCAGGAGTCGCGCGAGGAGACGGTCAACATCTGCATGCAGGACATGACCGGCCCGTTCGACTACCACCTCACCCGCAAGATCCTCGGGCTGGCCGACCGGCACGGCATCCCGGCCGTCCGTGACGTCTTCCGGCACTACCGCTCCGACGCCGCACCGGCGCTGGAGGCCGGTCTCGAGCTGCGGACGGCGCTCGTCGGCTTCGGGGTCGACTCGAGCCACGGGCACGAGCGCACCCACATCGACGGCGTCCGCCACGTGGCCGAGCTGCTCGCCGTGTACCTGCAGAGCGACCTGACGTTCCGCGAGTGGGACGTCAACGTCACCGGCCCGCTGGAGGAGTTCCCGAGCCACTCCGTGCAGCCGGCGGAGCCGGAGCCCGAGGTGCCCGGACGGCCCTGAGGACTCGTTCGTGCTCGACGCGGCTGCCTTGCTGACCGGGCCAGGTGGTGCTCGACCCGGCGGTGTGGACGTGGCTCAGGCGGCGCCGCTGTCGGCGGCCCGCGGGGTGTCCACGTCGGACACGTCGGGCTGGCGGGGCGGGGTCCCGCCGACCCGGGGGCCGGACGCGGCACGGGCCAGCTCGCTCTTGGCCTTGGACGCGTACATGTCCACGTACTCCTGGCCGGAGAGCAGCATGAGCTCGTACATCAGCTCGTCCGTCATCGAGCGCAGGACGAACCTGTCGCTCTCCAGCCCCTTGTACCGCGAGAAGTCGAGCGGCTTTCCGATGCGGATGCCGATGCGGCCGATCTTGGGCCAGACCCGGCCGGGAGGCTGGATCTTCTCCGTGTCGATCATGGCGACGGGGATGACAGGGACGCCCGCCTCGAGCGCCATCCGCGCCACCCCCGTCTTGCCGCGGTAGAGGCGACCGTCCGGGGACCTCGTGCCCTCGGGGTAGATGCCGAGCAGGTCCTCACGGCCCAGCACGGAGAGCCCGGTGTTCAGGGCCGCCTCGCTGGCCCTCCCGCCGGACCGGTCGACGGGCAGCTGGCCCACACCCTTGAAGAACCCCGCGGTGAGACGACCCTTGAGCCCACGTCCGGTGAAGTAGTCCGACTTTGCGAGGAAGGTCATCTTTCGGGGGACCATGAGCGGCAGGAAGATCGAGTCGGAGAAGGAGAGGTGGTTGCTCGCCAGGATCGCGCCCCCTCGCGCGGGGATGTTCTCGGAGCCCTCCACCCACGGCCGGAAGAGCAGCCGGAGCACCGGGCCCAAGACGATCCGCTTGAGCAGCCAGTAGAACATCCCACCTCGCATCCCATCAGGTCAGCCCGCTGGCCGAACCCTAGAGACACCGGCCCTCAGCGGGCAACGTGACCCCTGCGTCACGGACCGCCGACGCAGCGTGCTCGAGCCGCCCACGGCCGGTGTTTCCCCCGATACTTCTCGTCGCATCCTTCCCGGTGTCCGTGCAACGATGCGCGGGACACCGCCCCCGTTCCGGCCACATCTGCTCGCCGAGGAGCGCCCGTGACCCGCCTCATGCCCGGTGCCGAGCCGTACGCGGCCGACGGAGGCCCACTCGGCGTGCTGCTCTGCCACGGCTTCACCGGCACGCCGCAGTCGCTGCGCCCCTGGGCCGAGGCGCTGGCAGCGGCCGGGCACACGGTCGCGCTGCCCCGTCTCCCCGGCCACGGGACCCGCTGGCAGGACCTCGCGGTGACCGGCTGGCAGGACTGGTACGCCGCCCTCGAGCGTGCCTTCACCGACCTGTCCGAGCGGTGCGGCTCGGTGTTCGTCATGGGGCTGTCCATGGGCGGGACGCTGAGCCTCCGTCTTGCCGAGGTGCATGGGCCGGGCGTCGCCGGGCTCGTCCTGGTGAACCCGTCCCTGGCGAGCGAGAAGGCCGCGATCCGTCTGGTCGGGCTGGCCCGGCATGTGGTGCGGTCGGCGCCCGGCATCGGCAGCGACATCTGCAAGCCGGGCGTGGTCGAGGTGGCGTACGACCGGATGCCGCTCGCCGCCCTGCACTCGCTCACCGAGCTGTGGGCGCTGACGCGTCGCGACCTGCCGAAGGTGACCCAGCCCGTCCTACTGTTCAGGTCGGCCGTCGACCACGTCGTCGAGCCTTCGAACGCGCGGACGCTTCTCTCGCGCATCTCGTCCACCGATGTGGAGGAGCGCCTCTGCGCGGACAGCTACCACGTGGCAACGCTCGACCACGACGCCCCGGCAATCGTCGAGGGCAGCCTCGACTTCCTCCGACGCCACTCCCCTGCCGCCGTGGAAGGCTGAGCCCGTGGAGACGCGCGACAACGGGCTGCAGGCCTCGGCGTACACGTCGCTGGGCGAGGTCGCCCCGGACACGTGGCGGCAAGCCCTGGAGGCGCTGCGCTCGGTGGGCGTCGCGGCGTATGTCGTCGGCGATGTGGAGGGCCACCTGGTCCTCTGGGTGGACAGCACGGCCTCGGCCCGAGCGCGGCAGACACTGGAGCCGGACCCACCTGGCGACACGCACCCTGACCAGGTGCCCCCGCCCGGAGCCGATGACACGCACGGCGCGGCCGATGCGGCGGATACGGCCGACACCGCCGACGCCGAGTGGGACGCCCTGGTGGCCGCGTTCGACGCACCCGCGGCAGGCGAGTCGCGGCCATGGCCAGCGGCGGAAGACGTCGAGGAGGACTCCGAGCCCGGTGCGGGCGAGACAGGGACGCCGCGGGCGGTCCAGCACTCCGAGCCACCGCAGGCCGAGCCACCGCAGGCCGAGCCACCCGGTGCGGAGCCGCCGTACGTGGAGTCGTCGCACCCGGACAACGACGACGAACACCACTTCATCCCGCCGACCCCGCCGCCGCTCCCGCGCGGTGACGCGCTGACCCGCTGGTCGTGGGCAGCGCTGCTGGGCACCCCGGTGTTCCTCTTCGCCGCCACGCTGTTCGGCGTGGACCTGCCCGAGGAGCTCATCCTCCTCGTCGTGGCGGGGTTCGTGGCCGGCTTCGTCACGCTCGTCGTCCGGATGAAGGACCGTCCACCGTCGGACTCGGGCCCGGACGACGGCGCCGTCGTCTGACTGGCCGCGTCGACGCAGCGTGCGTGCTACCGCGCCGCGGCCGGTACGAGGTCGGCGAGCACGGGCAGGTGGTCGCTCGCCTCCGCGGCACCGGGCACGTCGGGGACACCGCAGCGCAGCACGTCGAGCCCCGCGCCGGCCAGCACCCCGTCGATGCGTCGCACCGGGGCGCGCGCGGGGAACGTGTCCGC
>JBOGEN010000211.1:0-2751 GCA_050743265.1 Actinomycetes bacterium | reverse complement strand
GCCCGGGGACGTGGGCCGGTCCGGCCAGGGCGCGTCGGCGGGACGCAGGGCGGCGAACCCGTCGGCCCCAGAGGCACGCGCGGCCCGTACGGCCAGCACGCCCATGACGAGCAACGGGTTGTGCAGTCTCCCGTCCAGCACGCCCTCGACCACGTCGTCCAGGGGCACCCAGGCGACGGGCATGCCTGCCTCCTCGTGCTCCCCCTCATGCTGCTCGTCGGCGGGCACGGCCGTGAGCCCTCGGGCGAGGTAGAGGCGGGTGGCCTCGTCGCTGCACCCCGGCGTCGTGTACGCGTCGAGCAGCACGTGCCAGTCCGCCGCGCGCTGGTGCGCCTCCTCGTACAGCTCGCGCTGGGCGGCGACGAGCGGGTTCTCTCCGGGCTTGTCGAGCAGGCCCGCCGGCGGCTCCCACAGCGTGGCGCTCACGGGGTGCCGGTACTGGTGCACGAGTAGGACGCGGTCGTGGGCGTCCAGCGCGATGATGCCCACCGACCCGGGGTGGGCCAGGACGTCCCGGTCGACCGTGCCCGCCGGCAGATCGACGGTGTCGGTGCGGACCGACCACTTGGGCCCGCGGTAGCGCTCCGAGGTGCTCCGGACGGGGTGACGGACGGGGGTGTCGGTGAGGGCCGGGGCGTCGTCCGGGGGGTGGCTCGCCGCCGCTGCGGAACCGCCGGAGCGGCCTCTCGAGCGGCGATGGTGCGGGGTGCTCACCGCGCGGGGACCTCCTCGGCCGGGGGCGGGGAGCCCACCGGCGGCCCGGCACCGGGTGCCCCGGTGGTGATCCCCCGCGCGCTCGAGCGGCCCGCGGCGTACGCGACGGCGGCGGTCACGAGGCCGGTGAACAGCGGGTGCGCCCGGGTGGGGCGGGAGCGGAACTCCGGGTGGGCCTGGGTGCCGACGAAGAACGGGTGCACGTCGCGGGGCAGCTCGCAGAACTCGACGAGCCGCCCGTCCGGGGACGTGCCGGAGAACACGAGCCCGGCCTCCTCGAGGCGTCCCCGGTAGGCGTTGCTCACCTCGTAGCGGTGGCGGTGGCGCTCCTCGACGTACGGCTCGCCGTAGACCTCGCGGACGATCGACCCTTCGGCGAGCTTCGCCGGGTAGAGCCCGAGGCGCATCGTGCCGCCCATGTCGCGCTCACCGGCGACCACGTCGCGCTGGTCGGCCATCGTCGAGATGACCGGGTGCGGGGTCGCGTCGTCGAACTCGGCCGAGTCGGCGCCCTCCAGCCCGGCGAGGTCGCGGGCCGCCTCGATCACCATGCACTGCAGGCCGAGGCAGAGCCCGAGTATCGGGACGCCGTGCTCGCGTGCGTGGCGGACCGCGCCGATCTTGCCCTCGATGCCGCGGACACCGAACCCGCCGGGCACGCACACGGCGTCGACACCGTCGAGCTCGCGGGCGGCTCCCTCCGGGGTCTGGCACTCGTCGGAGGTGACCCAGCGGATGGTCACCCGCGCGTCGTTGGCGAACCCGCCGGCCCGCAGCGCCTCGCTCACCGAGAGGTACGCGTCCGGCAGGTCGACGTACTTGCCGACGAGGGCGACGGTCACCTCCCCGGCGGGACGGTGGACGCGGCGGAGCAGGTCGTCCCAGATGGTCCAGTCCACGTCGCGGAAGGGCAGGCCGAGCCGGCGCACCACGTACGCGTCGAGCCCCTCGGCGTGCAGCACCTTGGGGATGTCGTAGATCGACGGGGCGTCGACGGCGGCGACGACGGCCTCCTCGTCGACGTCGCACATGAGCGACACCTTGTGCTTGATGGCCGGGGGCACCGTGCGGTCGGCGCGGAGGACGACCGCGTCCGGTTGGATGCCGATGCCGCGCAGCGTCTGGACGGAGTGCTGCGTGGGCTTGGTCTTGAGCTCGCCCGAGGGACCGATGTACGGCAGCAGGGAGACGTGCAGGAAGAACACGTTCTCCCGTCCGACCTCGTGGCGCACCTGGCGTACGGCCTCGAGGAACGGCAATGACTCGATGTCGCCGACCGTGCCGCCGACCTCGGTGATGACGACGTCGACGTCGGGCCCGGACATGCGGCGGATCCGGCTCTTGATCTCGTTCGTCACGTGCGGGATGACCTGCACCGTGTCGCCGAGATACTCGCCGCGTCGCTCCTTGGCGATGACCGCCGAGTAGACCTGTCCGGTCGTCACGTTCGCCGAGCCGTGCAGGTTGTGGTCGAGGAAGCGTTCGTAGTGGCCCACGTCCAGGTCGGTCTCGGCACCGTCGTCGGTGACGAACACCTCGCCGTGCTGGAACGGGTTCATGGTCCCCGGATCCACGTTCAGGTACGGGTCCAGCTTCTGCATCACCACGCGCAGACCACGTGAGGTGAGGAGGTTTCCGAGGCTGGACGCGGTAAGCCCTTTGCCGAGCGAGGAGGCTACGCCCCCCGTGACGAAGATGTGCTTGACCGGGCCATTCAAAGGGGGCAACGCGACTCCCGTGGGTTTCGGCAGCGCGGCCGAGCTGCCACGCGATCCACGGGATTCAACCCTAACACCAGCGCGCTCCCGACCTGAGCAACACCCGTAGTAGCGCGTTCCCGGGGAGATGATGGGGCGCTCACGCAGGTCAGGTCGGCCTCACGCCGGGTCCGACGGCGCCGTGGTGCGCAGCCGGGCCCGAGCCAACACCCGCAGGCACATCAGGATTGTCAAGGGCAGCAGGGTGGCCGCCGCGGCGCCGGTGACCACCATGCCGGACCCGTCCACCAGGCCTCCCAACAGGGCCGCGATCGCCGAT
>JBOGEN010000210.1:0-19838 GCA_050743265.1 Actinomycetes bacterium | reverse complement strand
GGCCCCGGCCGCGTTGAGCAGGACGGCGTCGCGCACCGCACCGCGCTCCCCGGCCAGGAACGCCCGCGCGGCGCTCGCGTTCTGGTTCGCCTCCCCGCCGCGCAAGGCCTCGACCGGCGCGAGCGCGAGTCCGAGGTCACGTGGGTCGAGCGAGGTCTCACTCACGGCCCCGTCGCCGACGACCCACACCCGCGAGCTGGTGCTCGTGGTCAGCTCGTCGAGCCCGTCGTCGCCGTGGAACACGAGTGCGCTCGTCCCCCGTGCGGCAAGGACGTCGGCCATGACGGCGGCCATCCGTGCGTCCGCGACGCCGACGGCCTGCGCCCCCACCTGGGCGGGGTTCGTGAGCGGGCCCAGGAAGTTGAACACGGTGGCCACACCGAGCTCCCGTCGCGGCACCGCCGCGTGGCGCAGCGCGGGGTGGAAGTGCGGGGCGAAGCAGAAGCCGATGCCGGCCTGCTCGACGCAGGCCGGGACGTCCTCGGGCGCCAGGTCGACCGCGACTCCGAGGGCTTCGAGCAGGTCGGCCGACCCGCAGCGGGAGGAGGCCGCCCGGTTCCCGTGCTTGACCACGCGAACCCCTGCCGCGGCGACCACGATCGCGGACATGGTGGAGATGTTGACCGTGTGTGCCCGGTCCCCTCCGGTGCCGCAGGTGTCGACCGCGGGACCGGGGACGTCGATGCGGATCGCCCGCCCGAGCATCGCCCGGACGAACCCGGCGACCTCGTCCGGCGTCTCGCCCTTGGCACGCAGGGCGACGACGAACCCTGCCACCTGGACGGGCGTGGCCTCGCCGTCCATCACCTGGCCCATCGCCCAGGCCGTGTCGGCGGAGTCGAGCGAGTCACCCCGGAGCAGGGTGGCGAGCAGGTGCGACCAGGTGCGTTCGGACACGTACGGCCTCCGGTGAGGCGTCAGGAGTCGGCGGCGGCGTCGAGGTCCGACGACAGGCGGCGCCGGTCGACGTGCAGCGAGGGGGCGATCTGGCGGAGCTGCCGGGTGGCACCCTCCAGGGCGTCCGCGGCGCTCAGGTACTGACGGACGGCGCCGGCGAGCACCGCCGTGTAGTCGGGGGCGAGGACCTCGGCGCAGCGCGGGCAGCGCCCCACCCCGCTGTGCACCACCTCCGAGAGCGCGAACGCCCCCCCGCACGACCCGCACCACGCGGTCACGTTCACCCCGAGCCCCCGCTCGTCAGGCCACGGGCGTACGGGAGACCCGCCGCCGCATGAGCTCGGCCACAGCGTTGGCCACGGCCACCGGGTCGAGGGGGTGCGGCACGGCCCCCTCCGCCCGGGACCACGCGGCCAGCCAGGCGTCGTCGCGCCGCCCGGTCAGCACGAGAACCGGCGGGCACCGGTAGATCTCGTCCTTGAGCTGGCGGCAGATACCCATGCCACCGGCGGGGACGGCCTCGCCGTCGAGCACGCAGACGTCCACCCCGCCGGAGCGCATCCCGGTGAAGACCGCCGGGGCCGTCGCGCACTCGGCGATCTCGACCCGCGGGACGTCAGGGGCCGGGCGGCGCCCCAGGGCCAGCCGGACCTTCTCGCGCGTGTTCACGTCGTCGCTGTAGACCAGGATCTTCATCGTCTGCTGGTCGGCGGCGGGCGTACTCGTCATCGACGGCGGTCCTCGGGACGGGTGGAGGCAGAGCGACCGGGGGTTCCGGCAGCGCCGATGCTACCCGCGGACCGCGGGACGGCCGGGCACACCCCGCGGCACGTCCGACGCGGCGTCCTGCCGGGTTGACTGCTCCCGCCCCGGGAGGTTGGCCTGGTCCCGGTCCGCCCCGCTGGCCTGCTCGAGGCCGGTCCGGCCGCCCCGCTCGCCCTCCCGTTGGCCGGCCCGTTCGAGCATGTCGAGCCGGCGGTCCTCGCGAGCTGCCTCCCGCTCCGAGGCCTGCACCCACTGGACGAACAGCACGGCCATGACCATGAAGGCCACGAGGTCGCCGCCGGCCCAGAGCAGGCCACCCGCGGTCCTCTGGTCGTCGACGAGGCTCGGCCCCCAGGTGCGGGCGAGCCCGACGTAGTACTCCTCGGCGAGCAGGTTGCCGCCCATGATCGTGATGCCGAGGAACGCGTGGAACGGCATCGTGGTGAACGTCGCCAGCAGCCGCAGGGGGTACGGGAGCCGGCCGGGCACCGGGTCGAGCCCGAGGAGCGGCCAGAACCACAGGCAGCCCACCAGCAGGAAGTGCAGGTGCAGCACCTCGTGCAGGTACAGGCTGCGCAGGCTGGCCTCGTACCACCCCGTGAAGTAGAGGACGAACGGCGTCAGCACGAACAGCATCCCGCCCACCACGGGGAACGCCACGACCTTCGCGACCCGGCTGTGCAGCAGCCGCACCAGCCAGCCCCGCGGACGGCGCGGGAGCGTGCGTAGCGCCAGCGTCAACGGCGCCCCCAGCGCGAGGAAGATCGGCGCCAGCATCGCGAGGATCATGTGCTGGATCATGTGCGGCGTGACCAGCACGTCGTCGTAGACGGCGAGCACGGACTGGGTGGCCACCACGATGCTCCCCAGGCCGAGCCCGAGGAAGCAGAGCGAGCGCCAGACCGGCCAGCGGTCCCCCCGCTCACGCAGCCGGCGGACCCCCATCAGGTACAGGCCGGCCACGACCGCGACGAACACGGCGAGCCAGGGGTCGAACGTCCAGGTGGTGAGCCAGTCACCGGGGGTCAGCGGCGGATGCTGCCCTGCCGCGCCGCCATGGGCCCAGAGCCACCCTCCCGGCCCCGGTGCCGGCCCCGCCACTCCGGCCACGAGGGGCACCTCGGTTTCCACAGCCCGCAGGCTACGTCGGTATTCGCCGACATGCCGTAGGGGGTCGGGATGTCAACGGCGGCATCCATAGCAATAATGGCCCGCGTGTCGACAGCCTCCCTAGCCCCACCGGGCGCCTCGCCCACTCCCGCGAACCGGCCGAACATGGTCAGCGTCGGGACGATCGTGTGGCTCTCCTCCGAGTTGATGTTCTTCGCGGCCCTGTTCGCGATGTACTTCACGATCAGGTCGGTCAGCGACGTCTGGCCGGCGGAGAACGCCGAGCTCAACATCCCGTTCACGGCGGTCAACGCCATCATCCTGGTGCTCTCGTCGGTGACGTGCCAGATCGGCGTGTTCGCCGCCGAGCGCGGTGACGTCCGGCGGCTACGGAAGTGGTTCACCATCACGTTCGTGATGGGGACGGTCTTCGTCATAGGCCAGGTGTACGAGTACGTCACCCTCGTCGAGGAGGGCATGACGATCTCTGCCCACCCGTACGGCTCCGTGTTCTACCTGCTCACGGGCTTCCACGGAATGCACGTGACGGGTGGCCTGATCGCGTTCCTGCTCGTGCTGGCCCGCACCTTCGCGATGAGGCGGTTCACCCACGGTCAGGCCACGACCGCCATCGTCGTGTCGTACTACTGGCACTTCGTCGACGTCGTGTGGGTCGGGCTGTACCTGACCATCTACGTCATCCAGTGACCCGGGATCGGGGATTCTTCGTGAAGTCGCTTTCCGTACGGCGGCGCCATCCGCTCGCGGCGCTGGCCGTCCTGTTCACCGCCCTGCTCGTCACGGGTGGGCTCTACACGGCTCTGACGTCGTCGAACCAGGCCGAGGCGTCCCCGGGCGCGTCGCTCGCCGAGGAGCAGGGCCGCGAGCTCTTCGTCCAGACCTGCTCGAGCTGCCACGGGCTGGACGCGCAGGGCACGACGGACGGGCCCAGCCTGATCGGCGTCGGCGGTGCCGCGGTCGACTTCCAGGTCGCCACCGGGCGCATGCCCCTCGCGCAGCCGGGTGCGCAGGCCCAGCGCAAGCCCCCCGTGTACTCCCAGCCGGAGATCGACCAGCTGGCCGCGTACGTCGACTCGCTCGCCCCAGGCCCGAGCGCCCCCACCCGCGAGGAGTACGCGTACAAGGACGCCGACCTGGTCGAGGGCGGTGAGCTGTTCCGCTCCAACTGCGCCCAGTGCCACAACTTCGCCGGTGAGGGCGGGGCGCTCACCCACGGCAAGTTCGCCCCGTCCCTGAAGGACGTGGAGCCCAAGCACATGTACGAGGCCATGCTCACCGGGCCGCAGTCGATGCCGGTCTTCGGCGACGGGACGCTGCACCCCGAGGAGAAACAGGACATCATCAAGTTCGTGTCCTCCCTCGAGAAGGAGCCGAACCCGGGCGGCGCCGGCCTCGGGCGCATCGGGCCGGTCTCGGAGGGTCTCGTGATCTGGGTCGTTGGCCTCGGCGTGCTGATCGCCGCCGCGGTGTGGCTGACTGCGAGGGCGAAGTGAGCGACAAGGTCATCCAGGCCGACCCGTACACCGGCGAGACGCAGGAGGTCTCGAAGGCGAGCACAGGCCTCCCCGTGCACGCACCCCGCCGCACCAACGTGGACGCCAAGGCCGCGAGGCGCGCCGAGCGCCAGGTGGTGGCACTCTTCACCCTGTCCGCGCTCGGCACGGTGGGCTTCCTCGTCGCGTTCTTCGCGATCGACACCGACACGCTCGACGGCGACACGTGGCACAACCGGCTGCTCGGCGTCGGCATGGGCATCTCCCTGCTCGGCATCGGCATCGGTGCCATCCACTGGGCCCGCAAGTTGATGTCCGACGACGAGATCGTCTCCGCGCGGCACTCGCTGCGCTCCTCCGACGACGACAGGGCCGGTGCCGCCGCGGAGTTCACCCAGGGGGTGGAGCGCAGCGGCTTCGCCCGGCGCTCGATGATCCGGCGCAGCCTCTTCGGCGCGATGGGCCTGCTCGCCCTCCCGCCGCTGGTGCTGCTGCGTGACCTCGGCCCACTCCCCCACACGACTCTGCGCAAGACGCTGTGGTCCGGCGGCGTGCGGATCGTCGACCAGGTCACCGGCAACCCCGTCCGTCCCGAGGACATGCAGATCGGGTCGCTGGTCAACGTGGTGCCCGAGAACCTCGAGGACGTCCCCCACGAGGAGGCGGAGCGCATCAACGCGCTCGCCAAGGCCGCGGTCTTCCTCGTCCGCCTCGAGCCGGAGGACATCCGCACCCAGCAGGGGGACAACTGGGACTATCAGGGCATCGTGGCGTACTCCAAGATCTGCACCCACGTGGGCTGTCCGATCAGCCTCTACGAGCAGCAGACACACCACCTGCTCTGTCCCTGCCACCAGTCCACCTTCGACATCGCGGACAGCGGGAACGTCGTGTTCGGCCCCGCCGCGCGGAGGCTTCCCCAACTGGCGATCCGGGTGGACGAGAACGGATACTTGGAGGCGGCCCGCGGGTTTGCCGAGCCGGTCGGCCCGAGCTTCTGGGAGCGCGGATGAGTGAGACCATGAAGGCCCTGGGCGCCACCGGCAACGTCGTGGACGAGCGCCTGCACTCCGCCGGGTTCTTCCGCCGAACCGTCAGCAAGGTCTTCCCGGACCACTGGTCGTTCATGCTCGGCGAGATCGCGCTGTACAGCTTCATCATCCTGCTGCTGACCGGCACGTACCTCACGTTCTTCTTCAAGCCGGATGTCACCGAGGTCATCTACAACGGCTCGTACGTCAAGCTGCAGGGCATCGAGATGTCGAACGCGTACGCCTCGACCCTCGACATCAGCTTCGACGTCCGCGGCGGCCTGCTCATGCGGCAGATCCACCACTGGGCCGCGTTGCTGTTCGTCGCCGCCATCAGCGTGCACATGATGCGCATCTTCTTCACCGGCGCGTTCCGTAAGCCGCGGGAGATGAACTGGGTCATCGGCGTCGGGCTGCTCGTGCTCGGCATCCTCGAGGGATTCGCGGGCTACTCGCTGCCCGACGACCTGCTGTCAGGCACGGGCCTGCGGATCGCCTCCGGCATCGTCGAGTCGATCCCTCTGGTGGGTACGTACCTGCTCTTCTTCATCTTCGGCGGGGAGTTCCCGGGGGACGACTTCATCCCACGGCTCTACACGATCCACGTCCTGCTCGTGCCCGGCATCCTGCTGGCGCTGATCACCGCGCACCTCATGATGGTCTGGTTCCAGAAGCACACCCAGTTCCCCGGCCCCGGCCGGACCGAGGACAACGTGGTGGGCGCGCCGTTCATGCCGATCTACATGGCCAAGGCGGGCGGCTTCTTCTTCATCGTGTTCGGCGTGATGGCGCTGCTGTCCGGGTTGGCGACGATCAACCCCGTCTGGTTGTACGGGCCGTACAACACGGGGCAGGTGACCGCAGGCTCGCAACCGGACTGGTACATCGGCTGGCTCGAGGGCGCGTTGCGGATGATGCCCAACTGGGAGATCAGCGCCTGGGGGTACACGTTGAGCCTCAACGTGCTCATCCCGGCGGTGGTCATCCCGGGGCTGGTGTTCACCGTGATCGCGATCTACCCGTTCCTCGAGCAGTGGGTGACCGGCGACAGGCGGGAGCACCACCTGCTCGACCGGCCCCGCAACGTCCCGGTGCGGACGGGGTTCGGCGTGATGGGCCTCACGTTCTACACGCTGCTGTGGATCAACGGCGGTAACGACATCATCGCCGACAAGTTCCACCTGTCGATCAACGCGATGACGTGGTTCATGCGGGTCGCGATCTTCGTGGGGCCCTGGGTGGCGTTCATCATCACCAAGCGCATCTGTCTCGGGCTGCAGCGGCGTGACCGCGAGATCCTGCTGCACGGCCACGAGACCGGCCAGGTGCGCCGTCTCCCGTCGGGCGAGTACGTCGAGGTGCACGCCCCTGCGTCCGCCGAGGAGCGGGCCAAGCTCACCGCGCACGAGGTGCATCGGCCACTCGAGCTCTCCTCGGACTTCGACGAGAACGGCGTCCGGCGTCCTGGTGGCATGCTCGCCCGGGCCAGGGCACGGCTCGGCAACTTCTACTTCGCCGACCGGGTCGAGGTTCCCACGCAGGCCGAGCTCGAGGCGGCTCACGCCCACGAGCACGGCGACGGCCACGAGCCCGGGGCGGAGCTACCGCCGGCGGGCGAGACCGAGCGCGGGCGGGGGCTGCCGACCGGGCAGCAGTAGCCGGACGGAACCCTTGCGGACCAGGCGGCGCCGGCCACGCCGAACGTGGGGCTGGGCCGGCCACCGGGGTCGGCCACCGGGCACCCCGAGACGGTGGCGGCCCCGTCAGGACAGTGCGCTGCCCGAGACCCACTCGGGCCAGCTCAGGTTCCAGTCGGTGAACCCGTTGCCCTCCTCGAGCCGCCGAGGTGAGCCGACGACCTTCACCACGTCACCGCGCTGGCTCCGCTCGAACAGCCAGATCGCGTGGGCGGGGCTCATGCCGACGCACCCGTGGCTCACGTTCGCACTGCCCTGAGAGCCGACCGACCAGGGGGCGGAGTGGACGAACTCGCCCGACCAGGTGACCCGCAGCGCGTACTCCACGCGAAGCCGGTAGTACTCCGAGCTCCCCTGCTCGATGCCAATCGTGCTCGCGTCCATGACCTTCACGCGGTGCTTCTCGAGGACGACCTTGGTGCCCCCACGGGTGAGGAACGCGGCCTTGCCGGTGCTCACCGGGATGCGGCGCGCGACCTCGCCGTTGCGACGGACCACCATCCGGTGCCGGTCGACGTCCACCACGCTCACCATCGAGGCCCCGACGTCGAAGGAGACCTCGCGGTCCTCGTCCGACCAGATCCCCGGGGCGATCCGGGTGCCGGCCAGGGAGACGTCCAGCGTCACCCGGGTGCCGGCTGCCCAGAACTGCCGGGGACGGAAGTGCACCTCGGTGTCGCTGAACCAGTGCCACGCCCCGTCGACGGGCGTCGAGGCCTGCACGTCGAGCCGGCGCTCCACTGCGGCCTTCTCCTCCACCGGCTCGTCGAAGTACACGACGATCGGCATCCCCACGCCGACGGTCTCGCCCTCGATCGGCGCGACGCTCACGTCGACGACCTTCCGCGGGTCGAGGGTCGTGAACCGTACGGTGCGGTCGACGGGCCGCCCTCCCCCCTCCGGCGTGCTCGCTCGGGCGTGGACCGTGTAGGCGGCGTCGAACCGCAGCGGCCCGGTGGAGGTCCACGAGGTGTCCTGCCCGCCCAACGCCCCGGGCACCGTCCGACCGCGCGGCCCCGTCACGGAGACCTCGGTGAGGCGGCCTCCCCGGACCTCCACGTGCACGGGCTCGTCAGGCCGCACGCCGCTGGTCCCGGTCACCGGGGTGATCGTCACCTCGGGCGGCACCGGTCGTGCGGCAGGGCCTCCGTCGGCGTCGGCGGACCCGTCGGTGTCCCCTGAGCCGCCCTCGCACCCGGCCAGGGTCAGGGCCAGCACCGCGGCACAGGCGGTCGCCAGGGCACGTACCCGGGTGTCCCCCGATCGCGTCCCCACCGCACCACCCCCTGACTCCCCGAGCGGTACGCCGTCAGTCTGCCGGTCGGCTGCCGGCACTGTCCGTGGATTTCGCCCGCTCGGGCACCGGAGGGGTCAGTGAGGGTGGGCCTGCTCGGCCTTGTCCCCGTGGTAGTACTCCATGACGAAGCCGACCACCCCGCAGATCGTGAACACGGCGCCCAGGATGCACAGCCACCAGCCGAAGACGATCCCCAGCGTCGCGGTGGCTGCGGAGGCGGCCATGATCAGCGGCCACCAGCTGTGCGGGCTGTAGAACCCGTACGTGCCGGCGCCGTCCGCGATCTCGGCGTCCGGCCGGTCCTCGGGGCGCGGCTCGATGCGGCGCGAGGTGAACAGCAGGTAGTACCCGACGAGGAAGGCGAGCCCGAACGACAGGGTCAGGGCGGTGGTGCCGGTCGGATCCTCGGAGGTGTACCAGTAGACCGGGGTGACGATCGCGAAGAAGATCGCGACGCCAGCGAACAGGTAGCCCTCGACCTTCACCGGTCCTCCAGATTCGGCTCACCGTAGACCTTGTCCAGCACGGTCTTGTCCTCCGTGGGCAGGTCGCGGGCGGCGATATCCGGGTGCCAGAGGTCAAACGCCGGGCTCTCCGACCTGATCCGCGGGATGGTGATGAAGTTGTGCCGCGGTGGGGGGCAGGACGTGGCCCACTCGAGCGACCGCCCGTAGCCCCAGGGGTCGTCCACGGTCACCCTGCGGCCACGGCGATGCGTGATCCAGACGTTGTACAAGAACGGCAACGTCGACATGCCGAGCAGGAACGCCCCGATGGTCGAGATCGTGTTCAGCGTCGTGAAGCCGTCGCTCGCGAGGTAGTCCGCATACCGGCGTGGCATGCCCTCCGCACCCAGCCAGTGCTGCACGAGGAACGTCGTGTGGAAGCCGAAGAAGAGCGTCCAGAAGTGGATCTTGCCAAGACGCTCGTCGAGCATCTTGCCGGTCATCTTCGGCCACCAGAAGTAGAAGCCGCCGAACATGGCGAACACCACGGTGCCGAACAGCACGTAGTGGAAGTGGGCGACCACGAAGTACGAGTCGCTGACCGGGAAGTCCAGCGGCGGCGAGGCGAGGATGATGCCGGTCAGGCCGCCGAAGAGGAACGTGACGAGGAACCCGATCGCCCACAGCATCGGGGTCTCGAAGGTGAGCGAGCCTCGCCACAAGGTTCCCGCCCAGTTGAAGAACTTCACCCCCGTAGGCACCGCGATGAGGAACGACATGAAGGCGAAGAACGGGAGCAGGACCGCGCCCGTGACGAACATGTGGTGGGCCCACACCGCGACAGACAGTCCCGCGATCGAGATCGTGGCGAAGACGAGGCCCTTGTAGCCGAAGATCGGCTTGCGGCTGAACACCGGGAGGATCTCGGTGATGATGCCGAAGAACGGCAACGCCACGATGTAGACCTCGGGATGCCCGAAGAACCAGAACAGGTGCTGCCAGAGGATCGCGCCACCGTTCGCGGCGTCGTACACGTGGGCCCCGAGCTTTCGGTCCGCCTCCAGCGCGAGGAGCGCGGCGGCGAGCACCGGGAAGGCGATGAGGACCAGCACGCTGGTCAGCAGGATGTTCCAGCAGAAGATCGGCATCCGGAACATCGTCATGCCGGGTGCCCGCATGCAGAAGATCGTGGTGGTGAAGTTGACGCCGCCGAGGATGGTGCCGAGACCGCTCAGGACGAGGCCCATGATCCAGAGATCCGCGCCGACACCCGGGGAGCGCACCTCGTCGTTCAGCGGCGCGTACGCGAACCAGCCGAAGCTCGCCGCGCCGTCCGGCGTGAGGAACCCGGCCATCACGATGAGTCCGCCGAAGAGGAACAGGTAGTAGCTGAACAGGTTCACTCGGGGGAACGCCACGTCCGCGGTGCCGATCTGGAGCGGCACGATCACGTTCGCGAACCCGATGAACAGCGGGGTGGCGAACAGCAGCAGCATCACCGTGCCGTGCATGGTGAACAGCTGGTTGAACTGCTCGTTGCTCACCACCTGGTTGCCTGGGCGGCCCAGCTCGGCACGCATGATCAGGGCCATGAGGCCGGCCGCGAGGAAGAACAGGAACGAGGTGATCAGGTACATGTACCCGATCACCTTGTGGTCCGTGGCGGTCAGCCAGCGCACCACGGTGCTGCCCAGACGGCGCGGGCGCACCGTCTCGGTCACCGCCGCGGAGCGCGGTTCGAGAGTCGCGGTCACTGTGCGTTCTCCGTGGAGACGGTCGGCGCGTTCTGCGAGGTCACGACCTGGCCCTTTGCCCTCAGCTCGTCAAGGTACCTGTCGTACTGGTCCGGGGTCACCACCACGACGTTGAACAGCATGCGCGAGTGGTCGACCCCGCACAGCTCAGCGCACTTGCCCCTGTACGTGCCCAGCTTGCTGGGAGTGACCTCGAACTCGTTCTGCCGTCCCGGGACCACGTCCAGCTTGAACAGGAAGGACGGGACCCAGAAGGAGTGGATCACGTCGGGCGAGGTGAGCGTGAAGCGCACCCGCTCGCCCTGCGGGAGGACCAGCGTGGGCGGCTGGCCGGGGCTGCCCGCCACCGACGTGTCGGCGTCGAGGTAGTTGAACGTCCAGCTCCACTGCCGCCCGACCACGTTGACCTCGTGCTCGGGGTTGTCCGTGAGCGCGATCAGCTTGGACTCGTCACGGGCGGTGAAGAAGAACAGCACCGCGATCATGATGAACGGGACGACCGTGTAGAGCGCCTCGATCGGCACGTTGTACCGGGTCTGCGTCGGCAGCGCGTCCGAACGCTTGCGGTGGAAGATCACGCTCCAGACGATCAGCCCCCACACGACCGCGCCGACCGCGAGGGCTGCGGCCCAGGAGCCCTGCCAGAGCGAGAGGACACGCTCCGCGTCGCGGGTGGCCGGGGTGGGGAACCCGAGGCGCGGCAGCTCCTCCGACGAGCAACCCGCCGCTGCGACGGCCAGCAGGAGGATGGCCGCGCCGGTCGTCAGCGCCCGGCGTACCGGCCGGGGTGACGGGACGCGCGCGCGGTCATGGCCTTTCGGTTGCACGGAGCGCCTTCCCGAGAGTGTCTCGCCCGCGCGGGTCCGGCTGAGAAGAGCCGGCCCAGGCCGCCGCGGGCTGCCTGGTTTTCCTACGTTTCCGAGGGCCGACCCTACTGCAATCACCTGTCCGGAAGCGCGTCAGGTCGGCGTAGCGTGCACGGCGTGCCGTACCTCGACGCCGCGTCCACGGAGCCGCTGCACCCCGCGGCCCGTGAGGCGCTGGGGGCTGCGCTGGAGGCCGGCTGGGCGGACCCGGCCCGGCTGTACGGCGAGGCCCGGCGGGCCCGGATGCTGCTCGACCAGGCCAGGGAGTCGGTGGCCGGGATCCTGGGTGCCCGCCCGGACGAGGTGGTCTTCACCTCGTCCGGGACGCAGGCCGTCCACGTCGGGGTGCTCGGCGTTCTCGCCGGCCGGCGGCGCACCGGGGCCCACCTCGTGGTCAGCGCGGTGGAGCACTCCTCGGTGCTGCACGCGGGCGAGACCCACGAGGCCTCCGGCGGCCGGGTGACGCGGGTCGGTGTGGACGTGACCGGACGGGTGGAACCCGACGCGTACGCGGCGGAGCTGGCCGCCGACACGGCGCTGGCCTGCCTGCAGTCGGCCAACCACGAGGTCGGAACCGTCCAGCCGGTGGACGAGGTGGCCGAGGCCACGGCGCCCCGGGGGGTCCCGCTGCTGGTGGACGCGGCACAGTCGGTCGGGCGGGCCCCTCTCCCGTCCGGCTGGTCGGCGCTGTGTGCCAGTGCGCACAAGTGGGGCGGGCCCGCCGGCGTGGGCGTCCTCGCCGTCCGCCGGGGAACCCGGTTCCGCAGCCCGCTGCCCTCCGACGAGAGGGAGGCCGGCCGCGTCCCCGGGTTCGAGAACGTGCCGGCCGTGCTCGGGGCCGCCGCGGCGCTGGAGGCGGTGGCCGCCAGCCTGCGGGACGAGTCGGCCCGCCTGTCCGCCCTGGTCGAGCACGTCCGGCAGCGCGTGCCCGAGCTCGTCCCCGACGTCGCCGTGGTCGGCGACCCGGTCCTGCGGCTGCCGCACCTCGTCACGTTCTCCTGCCTGTACGTGGCTGGCGAGGCCCTGGTGACGGCGCTGGACCGTGCCGGCTTCGCGGTGAGCTCAGGCTCGTCCTGCACGGCGAGCACGCTGGAGCCCAGCCACGTGCTCGAGGCGATGGGTGTGCTGAGCCACGGCAACGTCCGGGTCTCCCTCCCCCGGGGGACGTCGGAGGCGGAGGTGGACCGGTTCCTCACGGTGCTCCCGGGTGTCGTGGCGGGCCTCCGGCAGACCGCAGGCGCGGAGGGGCTGTGACCCGGCCGGTGCTCACCGTGGACGCCCTCGGGCGGCTCTGCCCCGTCCCGGTGATCATGCTCGCGCAGGCGATCGGCGAGGTCGCGGTGGGCGAGGTCGCCGGCGTGCTCGCGGACGACGAGGCGGCACGGCTCGACGTCCCCGCGTGGTGCACGATGCGGGGTCACACCTACCTCGGCGAGGAGCCCGCGTCCGACGGGTCGCTCTACCTGGTGCGACGCGGCAGCTGAGCGAGCGGCGGCGCGCCGGGGGGCGGCGGCACGCCGGGCCCCCGACCGAATGCCTCCGGGAGCGCGGTCCGTACGGCGACCCCGAGCCGCGCCACGTACTCGGCACGCGGGATCTCGACCGCGCCGAGCGACCGCAGGTGGTCGGTGCACCACTGCACGTCGAGGAGGCGCCCACCCGGGTTGTCCGCGCGCAGCAGGTCGACGAGCCCGACCAGGGCCACCTTCGAGGCGTCCCGCTCGCGGTGGAACATCGACTCTCCCGCGAACAGGCCGCCCAGGGTGACGCCGTAGAGCCCGCCCGCCAGGCGCCCGTCCCCGGTCCAGGCCTCGACGCTGTGCGCCCACCCCATCGTGTGCAGGCGGTCGTACGCCCGCACGATGTCACGGCTGATCCAACCTCCCGGACGCCGCGGGTCGGCGCACCGCCGGATCACCTCACCGAACGCAGTGTCCACGCGGATGTCGTACCGCCGGCAGGCGGAACGAAGGGACCGGTTCACCCGCAGGCCGTCGAGCGGGATCAGCCCCCGCGGATCCGGCGACCACCAGCCCACCCGGCCCCGGCGGCCCACCGGCATCGGGAAGATGCCCGAGGCGTACGCGGCCAGCAGCGTGCCCGGCTCCAGGTCCGCACCGGTAGCGAGGAAGCCGTCCGCGGCAGCCGAGTGCACCGGCGGGAACACCCAGCGGCAGGGCGGCGGCTGTAGGGGCACGCGGCCCAGTATCCGTCCGGGCGCGGACTCAGGGACGGTGACAGCGCAGGTGTGGCTCGACATCGGCGGCCGCATCGTCGCCGTACGCCGCGCCCAGACGGTCCAGGAACCCTGCGCGGGACAGCTCGTACTCCTGGGTCCCCACCGTCTCGATCGCGTGCGTCGCGACGAGGTTGCCGAGCTGGGCGGCACGCTCGAGCGAGAGATCCCACGCGAGGCCGGCGAGGAACCCGGCGCGGAAGGCGTCGCCGACCCCGGTCGGGTCGGCACGGCGCTCCTCCTGCGGGACGTCCACCTGCAGGGTGGGCTCGCCACGGCTCTCCAGCCGGACGCCCTTGGGCCCCAGCGTGGTGACCCGCACCGTCACCCGGTCGAGGATCTCCGACGCGGACCACCCGGTCTTCTGCTCGGTGAGCGCCTCCTCGTACTCGTTCGTGAAGAGGTAGTCGGCCGAGTCCACGAGCAGCCGGATCTCGTCGCGGTCCATGCGGGCGAGCTGCTGGGACGGGTCGGCGACGAACCGGTAGCCGCGCGTCCTGCACTCGTCGGTGTGGCGCAGCATCGCCTCGGGGTCGTTCGGGCTGACCACGACCAGGTCGAGCCCGCCGATGCGGTCGGCGATCGGCTTCAGCTCGATCTGCCTGGCCTCGCTCATCGCGCCGGGGTAGAAGGAGGCGATCTGGTTGTGGTCCGCGTCCGTCGTACACAGGAAGCGTGCGGTGTGCGCCCTGTCCGAGCAGTGGACGCTCTCCGTGTCCACGCCGTGCCGCTCGAGCCAGGACCTGTAGTCGTCGAAGTCGTGGCCCACCGCACCGACCAGCACGGGACTCAGGCCGAGGCAGCCCATCCCGAACGCGATGTTGGCGGCGATTCCGCCGCGTCGGACCTCCAGGTCCTCGACGAGGAACGAGAGTGAGACCCGGTGCAACTGGTCCGGCAGGAGCTGGTCGGCGAACTTGCCCGGGAAGGTCATGAGGTGATCGGTCGCGATCGAGCCGGTCACAGCGATCTGCACGGGGTTCTCCTCGTGCGGCAACGGGTGGACGCTCCGCAGCCTACCGGGCTACCTACGGTGACCGACCGTCAGCCGACGTCAGTCACAGCGGGCTCAGTGGGTCACCGCTCCGGCTCAGTGGAACGAGTCGCCGCAGGCGCAGGAGCCCCCGGCGTTGGGGTTGTCGATCGTGAAGCCCTGCTTCTCGATGGTGTCGACGAAGTCGATCGTGGCGCCCGAGAGGTACGGGGCGCTCATGCGGTCGACCACGACGTTGACCCCGGAGAAGTCCTTCACGAGATCGCCGTCGAGGGCCCGCTCATCGAAGAACAGCTGGTAGCGCAGGCCGGAGCAGCCGCCGGGCTGCACCGCGACCCGGAGCTGGAGGTCTTCGCGACCCTCCTGCTCGAGCAGGCTCTTGACCTTCGCCGCAGCAGTGTCCGTGACGATGATGCCGCTCTGCGTGGTCGAGTCCTGGACCGTCATGTGCGTGCCCCTCCTGCATGGATCGTGACCATCCCGGCACAACAGCCGCGCCGGGGTGGTTGTTCCGCCATCCATGCTCGCACACTCCTGGGCGGTCAGGCCCCTCGCGAGGGGGGCCACGGCGGCCCGGCCTGCCCCGAGGGGGTGTCGGGAGGGCGGCCCGGCCGGCCGCTCGGCGGGTCAGAGCCGGCGGGCCCACTGCCCGGCGACGACCGCGGCGAGGTCCGCCAGCCGCCGGTCGGGCCGGTCCAGGGCCTGCGCGGGGTCGGCCACCGTGTCCACCACGGCGTACGCCGCGCTCACGCCGGCGGCGGCAATCTGCTGGCGTCCCACGTCGACCCGCCCGGCGAGCACCAGGCAGGGCCGGGCCCGGTCGGCCGCGCTCCTGGCCACCCCGGCGACGACCTTGCCCCGCAACGACGAGGCGTCGAAGGCCCCCTCCCCGGTCAGGACGAGGTCGCTCTCGGCCACCCGGGCGGGGATCCCGGTCAGGTCGAGCACGGTCTCGATGCCGGGGACCCGCGTGGCACCCAGCAGTCCGAGCCCGAAACCCAGCCCGCCCGCGGCGCCGGCACCCGGGGCCTCCGGGTCCCCGCCGCTCACCTCGGCCCACCGGGCCAGCGCCGCGTCCAGCCGGACGATGCGCTCGCGGTCGGCACCCTTCTGCGGACCGAAGACCGCGCTCGCGCCCTGGATGCCGAGCAGCGGGTTGTCCACGTCGCTCGCCACGACCAGCGCGCACCCGGCGAGGCGCGCGGCGGCCGGGGACAGGTCGACCGACTCCACGTACGCGAGGTCGCGCGCACTCGCCGGGTGGGGGTACAGGGTGGCGCCCAGGGCGGCCAGCATGCCCGCGCCGCCGTCGTTGGTGGCGCTGCCGCCGAGCCCGATGACGAGACGCCGCGCACCGGCGTCCGCGGCACCGGCGAGCAGCTCGCCCACGCCCCGCGTCGTCATGCGCTCGGGGTCGCGGCGGTCCTCCAGGACGAGGTGCAGCCCGCAGGCCTGCGCGGCCTCGAGGTACGCGGTGTCCCCGTCGAGCAGGAACGCCGCGGGGACCGGGTCGCCGAGCGGGCCGGTCACCGTGAGCGGGACGAGGTCGCCAGGACGTGCGGCGTGGATCACGTCCACGAACCCGGGGCCGCCGTCGGACAGCGGAGCCAGGTCGAGGTCGTCCTCCGCGGCTACACGCCGCCACCCCTCGGCGATGGCGTCCGCGGCCTGGGGGGCGGTCAGGGTGCCGGCGAACTTGTCCGGGGCGATGAGCACGCGCACGCACGGGAGTCTGCCGCCACCACGCGTACCCCCCGACGGCGACCCCCACAGCCTGGTCGGCCCGCCCCGCCGGGCAGTCTCCCGCGCAAGGGGCCGGGCCCCCCGGGAAGGTCCACGGCGAGCCAGAAGGCCCGCCGCGGGTCAGTAGGCCCCGTAGACCCGGACCTTGTGGCCCTTCGGCGTCTCGTCGAAGATCTTGCGGATCGCCCACTGCCTGAGCCGGACGCACCCATGGCTCGCCGGGTACGGCTTCACGTACGAGTCGCTCTTGGAGCCGTGCAGGGCGATGCCCGGCCGGTCGCGCCGGAAGTAGATCGAGTCGAGCATCCAACCGCCGGAGTAGATGCTGCTCTCGTGCCAGCCCGCCCACTTGCGCCATACCTCGCCGGTGCCGTTCGGAGTGCCGTACCCGGGACGCCCGGTGGAGACGCGGACGATGCGGCGGTACTTGCCGTCCCTGACCTGGTAGAGCATCTGGCACGTCTCGTTGACGTAGATCCCCTTGCTCCGGCTCGTCGACGGCCGCCGGGTAGCCGAGAGGATGGAAGCCACGTCCTGGTCGGTCATGGCACGCCGACCGATCTTCATGCCGTGGGTCTCGCGCCAGGCGCAGAGCCCTAGACGGGTACGCGCGTCCTGCGTCCCGTCGACGGCCCCGACCGGGTAGCGCAGCTCGTGGAGCTTCTTCTCCACGCGGTACACCGTGGTGCCGGCGGACGCCGGGGAGGCCGGCGCCACGAGGACGAGCGACGCGGCCAGGGCGAGGACGAGCCCGACCGTCGCGAGCCCCGGTACCTGGCTGCGGCCCTCGTCGACAGCCGGGATATGGCCGACCTGCTCTGACATGGCACCCCCTTGGCCCCAACGGGGGCCTTGACGTGACGTGTACGCCAAAACGCTTCGATGTCCCCGAGCGGACTCACTGTGCCGTGCGGAGAGGGCGCAGGCAACCGCCATTCGGGGGAGCCCCACGTGCCCCAGTCATCGTGCCCTGCGTCACAGCTGCCGCGGAGCCAAATTCAGCACGTGGGCACGTGTGCCAGGATCGGACTCAGCGCGGACGTCACCGTCGTGCGTCGCCGTCGAGGAGAGACCACCGTGAGTGCCACCCCTGACCTGGACCTGCCCGAGGGGGTCACCCCGACTCCCCTGGCCCTCCTGCTGCTCGGCCGTGGCGCCGACCCGGGCAGCGAGCGCGGGGTCGAGTGCCCGGGCGGCCTGCCCGCCGCGTCCGACCCCGACCTCGTGGCGCGCGCCCGTGCGGCCAGGGACCACCTCGGGGACTCCGTCTTCGTACTCGGCCACCACTACCAGCGGGACGAGGTCATCGCGTTCGCGGACGTGACCGGTGACTCGTTCAAGCTGGCCCAGCAGGCCGCGGCCCGGCCGGACTCCGAGTACATCGTGTTCTGCGGCGTCCACTTCATGGCCGAGTCGGCGGACATCCTCACCGGGAGCCACCAGCAGGTCGTGCTGCCCGACCTCGCCGCCGGGTGCTCAATGGCGGACATGGCCGCCATCGACCAGGTCGAGGACGCCTGGGACGTGCTCGCCGAAGCGGGCGTGGCAGACGTCACCGTGCCGGTCACGTACATGAACTCCGCGGCCGACATCAAGGCGTTCACCGGGCGCCACGGCGGCACCGTGTGCACGTCGAGCAACGCGCGCCGTGCCCTGGAGTGGGCGCTCGCGCAGGGCGAGAAGGTGCTCTTCCTGCCCGACCAGCACCTGGGCCGCAATACGGCCGTCCGCGAGATGGGGCTCGGCCTCGACGACTGCGTGGTGTTCAACCCGCACCGGCCCGGCGGCGGGCTGACCGCGCAGCAGCTGCGGGACGCCACGATGATCCTGTGGCGCGGCCACTGCTCGGTGCACGGACGGTTCGCGCTGGAGTCCGTGCAGGACGTCCGCGCGCGCATCCCCGATGTGACGGTGCTCGTCCACCCCGAGTGCACGCACGAGGTGGTGACGGCGGCGGACCTGGTCGGGTCGACCGAGTCCATCATCAAGACCGTGGCAGCGGCCCCGTCGGGCTCGTCCTGGGCGATCGGCACCGAGCTCAACCTCGTCAAGCGTCTCGCCACCGAGCACCCGGACAAGACCGTCGTGTTCCTCGACAAGACGGTCTGCTTCTGCTCGACGATGAACCGCATCGACCTGCCGCACCTGGTCTGGGCCTTGGAGAACCTCGTCGACGGGCGGGTCGTCAACCGCATCGAGGTCGACGAGGAGACCGCGCGCTGGGCCCGGGTGGCCCTCGACCGCATGCTCGCGCTGCCCGGGACGGGCCCCGTCAAGGTCGGGTAGTCGGGGCCCCGAGGGTCGGCCCCGGGTGGGCTACCCAGAGGTCAGCCCCAGGCGGGCCATCCGGGAGTCAGCCCCGGGCGAGCCCCGCCAGCAACAGCGCCTCGGCGTGACAGGCTCGGGCGAACTCGTCGAGGTGCAGGCTCTCGTCCACCCCGTGCGCGCGCGTGTCCGGGTCGCCCACCCCGGTGACCAGGATGTCCGCTTTCGGGAACGCCTCGACGAACGCCGCGATGAACGGGATCGAGCCGCCGATGCCCATGTCGACGGGCTCGGAGCCCCACGCCTCCGCGAAGGCGCGGCGGGCCGTGTCGTACGGCTCGCCCCGGGCGTCGACGGCGAACGGCTGCGCTGCCGAGCCGCGGGAGACGGCGATACGCGCGCCCCAGGGGACGTGCCGCTGCAGGTGGGCGACCAGCGCGTCGAGCGCGGCGTCCGCGTCGCTGCCGGGCGCGAGGCGCATGCTCACCTTCGCGCGGGCCTCGGGCACCAGGGTGTTGGACGCGTCCGCCACGCGCGGGGCGTCCACGGCGAGGACGGACACCGCGGGGCGTCCCCACACGCGCTCGGCGATACTGCCGCTGCCGATCACCTGGACGCCGTCGAGCACGCCCGCTTCGCGGCGGTAGCGCTCCTCGGTGAGCTCGACCGGAGACACGTCCGAGGTGGGGAGGCCCTCGACGGCAACGTCGCCCTTCTCGTCGTGCAGCGTGGCGAGCAGCCGGCACAGCACGGTGAGCGCGTCCGGAACGGGCCCGCCGAAGATGCCGCTGTGCACGCCGCGCTGGAGCGTCGCCACAGTGACCTCGCAGTCGACGCCGCCGCGCAGCGACGTGGTGAGCGCGGGCGTGCCGATCTCCCAGTTGGCCGAGTCCGCGAGCACCATCACGTCCGCGGCGAGCACGTCGCGGTACGACTCCAGGAACGCGGGCAGCGTCGGCGACCCGATCTCCTCCTCGCCCTCGACGAGGACGGTCACGCCGACCGGGGGCTGCCCGTCGAACGCCCGCATGGCCGCGAGGTGGACGGCAACCCCGGCCTTGTCGTCGGTGACGCCGCGCCCGTACAGACGGCCGGCGCGCTCGCTCGGCTCGAACGGTGGCGTGGTCCAGGCCGCCGGGTCGCCAGGGGGCTGCACGTCGTGGTGCGCGTACAGCAGGACGGTGGGCGCCCCCTCCGGTGCGGGCCACCGCGCCACCACCGCG
>JBOGEN010000209.1:0-39082 GCA_050743265.1 Actinomycetes bacterium | reverse complement strand
GCATATACGAGCCCACGGACAATCGAACGCGGCGCGCGGTCGAAGAGTACTCGCGGTGGGAGACGACGAGGCGGGAATGGCCGACAGCAGTCCACCCGACGGAGGCTCTGGCCCGACGGGTTCGGGCGGGGAGCCACGTCGACGCGCGTCCAGGGAAGCTCCTCGGGACAGCGGGCGGCCGGCACGGCGTGATGACTCCGGCGGGTCCGGCCGGGGTCAGCAGGGCAGAGGCTCCAGCGAGGCTGGCCGAGCACAGCGGCGCGGCGGCTCTGGCGACCCCGGGAGATCACAGCGACGCGACGGACGTCCACGGTCGGACGGGACCAAACGTTCGCAGGGCCCAGGGGAGGACTCCGGGCGCGGTGGGCGTACCTCCCGGGGCGCGGGCGGGCGGCAGTCCAGGCAGTCCCCCTCAGACGAGCGGCCCCGGCGGCCGCGAGCGCCGGACGTACCCGAGGACGTGACCGGTGCGGAGCTCGACCGCGAGGTCAGGGGCGAGCTGCGCACCCTGCCGAAGCCACTGGCGGAGAAGGTCGCCGGCCATCTCGTCATGGCGGGGCGTCTGCTCGACGAGGAGCCCGCCACTGCGCTGGCGCACGCGCGGGAGGCCCGTCGGCTGGCTCCGCGGGTGGCGGCGGTTCGGGAGGCCTCAGGCCTGGTCGCCTATCTCAACGGCGAGTACAGCGAGGCGCTGCAGGACCTGCGCGCCGTCCGGCGCATGGCCGGGTCGTCCGCGCACCTGCCGGTGATGGCCGACTGCGAGCGCGGGCTGGGCCGGCCCGACCGGGCCCTGGCGCTGGCCCGCAGCGAGGAGGCGCGCGACCTGAGTCGTGCGGCCCAGGTGGAGCTGCTCATCGTCGAGTCGGGCGCCCGGAGCGACATGGGTCAGCGGGACGCTGCCGTGCTGACACTGCATGGCAACCCGCTGCGGACGGGTCGGGGCCAACCGTGGTGGCCGCGGCTCGCGTACGCGTACGCCGACGCGCTGCTGTCGGCCGGCCGCAGGGAGGAGGCGCACGCCTGGTTCGCCCGGGCCGCCGACGCCGACGAGGACGAGGAGACGGACGCCGCCGAGCGGCTCGCCGACCTGGACGGGGTGGCGTTCCTCGATGGCGAGGCCGACAGCCAGGCCGGCTCCCATGACGGGCCCGGCTCTCATGACGAGCCCGACAGCGAGCCCGACTCCGACGCCCCAGGCGCCGAGCCGAGACCCGACGTAGCGCCCGATCCTGCCCCAGGCCGCGACGTCGACAGGTGACCGCATCGTGGACGCCCGTGCGACGATGGCCGCACTCGCCGCCGACGCGCCCCGCGCCGGCACCGAAACGTCGAGACACGCGGAGCGAGAGATGGACGCGGTGACCAACGTGCCGACGCCGGCGAACGAGCCGGTCCGGCAGTACGTCCCCGGAAGCCCCGAGAGGGCACGGCTGGAGACTCGTCTCAAGGAGATGTCCGGCGAGAAGGTCGAGCTGACCATGACCGTCGGTGGGGAGCGGCGGGTCGGCGGCGGGGAGCCTCTCGACGTGGTGCAACCGCACCACCACCGCTCGGTGCTCGGCACCATGGGCAACGCCACCGGGCAGGACGCGCGGGACGCCATCGCCGCCGCGAAGCAGGCCGCTCCCGGTTGGCGGGCGCTCTCGTACGACGACCGTGCGGCGATCCTGCTCAAGGCCGCCGGGTTGCTCGCGGGGCCGTGGCGCGACACCGTGAACGCGGCGACGATGCTCGGCCAGTCCAAGACGGTGATCCAAGCCGAGATCGACGCCGCATGCGAGCTGATCGACTTCTGGCGGTTCAACGTCCACTTCGGGCGCGAGATCATGGCCGAGCAGCCGCTGATCGATCCTCCGGGCGTGTGGAACCGTCTCGACCACCGCCCGCTCGAGGGCTTCGTGTACGCGGTCACGCCGTTCAACTTCACCGCGATCGGCGGCAACCTGCCGACGGCCCCCGCGCTCATGGGCAACGTCGTCCTGTGGAAGCCGTCCCCGACACAGACACTCTCGGCCTGGTACACGATGCGGGTGCTCGAAGAGGCCGGCATGCCGCCGGGGGTGATCAACCTGCTGACCGGGGACGGCAAGGCCGTGTCCGAGGTGGCGCTCGTGGACCCGGACCTCTCCGGCATCCACTTCACCGGGTCCACGGGCACGTTCCAGACGCTGTGGCGCACGGTCGGCGAGAACATCGCGGGCTACCGCGGGTACCCACGGATCGTCGGGGAGACCGGCGGGAAGGACTTCATCGTCGCGCACCCGTCGGCCGACCCCGACGTGCTGCGTACGGCGATGGTGCGCGGCGCGTTCGAGTACCAGGGGCAGAAGTGCTCGGCGGCCTCGCGGGCGTACGTCCCGCGCAGTGTCTGGGCCCGGGTCCGGGACGACCTGGTCGCCGAGACCGACTCGCTGGCGATGGGCGACGTCACGGACCTGTCGAACTTCATGGGCGCGGTGATCGACGCGCGCGCGTTCGCCAAGCACCGCCAGGCCCTCGACCGGGCGCACGACGACCCGACCGTGACCGTGTTGGCCGGTGGGACGTACGACGACAGCGAGGGGTACTTCGTGCGCCCCACCGTGCTCGAGTGCAGCGACCCGGACAACGAGGTCTTCACGACGGAGTACTTCGGGCCGATCCTCGCGGTACACGTGTACGACGACGCGTACTACGAGGCCATGCTCACCCAGATGGAGTCCGTGGCCGCGTACGCCCTGACCGGCGGCATCATCGCGCGAGACCGGGCCGCGATCCGCGACGCCGAGGAGCGCCTGCGCTTCGCCGCGGGCAACTTCTACGTCAACGACAAGCCCACCGGCTCCATCGTCGGCCAGCAGCCGTTCGGCGGCGCGCGGGCGAGCGGGACGAACGACAAGGCGGGCTCGCCACAGAACCTCATGCGCTGGACGAGCACCCGCTCCATCAAGGAGACGTTCGTCGCGCCGACGGACTACCGCTACCCGCACATGGGCTGACCGGGAGGCTGACCGGGAGGCTGACCGGAGGCTGACCGGAGGCTGACCGGAGGCTGACCGGAGGCTGACCAGGACACCGTTGACGGAGGGGGGCGCGTGGCAGAGGAGACCGCGGGGGACCGGTCCTTCGGCGAGGAGGGGGCCCGGCTCACCTACGGGTCGTACCTGCGGGTCGAGCAGCTGCTCGACCAGCAGCGCCTCCTCTCCGACCCGCCTGCGCACGACGAGCTGCTGTTCATCACGATCCACCAGGTGTACGAGCTGTGGTTCAAGCAGCTGCTGCACGACCTGACCGCCGCGCGCGAGCGGATGACGGACGGGCGGCTGTGGTGGGCGAGGCACCTGCTGGAGCGCGCGCACGTGATCGAGCGCGTCCTGGTCCAGCAGATCGACGTGATCGAGACGATGACCCCGCAGGACTTCCTCGAGTTCCGGTCCAATCTGGCGCCGGCGAGCGGGTTCCAGTCCGTCCAGTACCGCGAGCTGGAGTTCCTGTCCGGCGCCAAGGACCCCAGGTTCCTCGATCGCCTGCGGGGCCTGACCGTGGACGAGCGTGCCCGGCTGGAGCGCCGTCTGGCCGAGCCGACCCTGTGGGATGCGTACCTCACCGTGCTGCGGGCCCGGGCTCTCCCCGTCGACACCGAGGGTGACCTTGCGGAGACCCTGCTCGCCGTCGCCCGCGACCGCGGGTCGTACGCGGTGGAGTGGGAGCTCGCCGAGGCGCTCCTGACCCATGACCAGATGGCCGCACAGTGGCGGGCCCGGCACGTCGCGATGGTCGAGCGACAGATCGGGACGAAGTCGGGCACCGGCGGGTCGACGGGGGCCCCCTACCTGCGCAGCCGGCTCGGGCTGCACTACTACCCGGCGCTATGGACGATGCGGAGCAGCTTGTAGGTCGGCCAGCGGCCACCGTGTCCCGAGAGGCCAGAGTGTCCCGAGTGGCCACCGTGAGCCGTTCGAGAACGCCCCCGGACGTACGGCCTGGGTGTCGCCCACTGGCATGAACCCTCCGCGTCCTGGCGATAGCGTGAACGGTGTCACGCAACGGCGCGGGATGCGGAGCGTTCGAGATCATGCTGAGCAAGCTGGAGGAGACGAAGGCCGACCTGCTGGCCCGTGCCGCTGCCGTGGCAGGCCACGCTCCGGCCGGCGAGCAGGGGCAGGTCGAGGACGTCGGGAGCTACATCCGCCGGTTCTTCCGCCACGTCCCCGCCGAGGACGTCGCCGGGCGCGACCCGGTCGACCTGTACGGGGCGGCCATGTCGCACCGGCAGCTGGCCGCCACCCGTCCCCAGGGCACCGCCAAGGTCCGCGTCTTCACCCCGACGGTGGACGCCCACGGGTGGTCGTCCGGGCACACCGTGGTCGAGGTCGTCACCGACGACATGCCGTTCCTCGTGGACTCGGTGACCATGGAGCTCTCCCGGCAGGACCGGGCGATCCACCTGGTCGTCCACCCCCAGATGATCGTCCGCCGTGACCTGGCCGGCGAGCTCCTCGAGGTGTGCGAGGTCAGCGGGCCCGACCGGGCTCCGGAGGACGCCACCATCGAGTCCTGGATGCACGTCGAGATCGACCGCGAGACCGACCCGGCGGCGCTCGAACAGGTCACCGCCGACCTGCAGCGGGTGCTGCGAGACGTCCGCGAGGCGGTGGAGGACTGGCGCAAGATGCGGCAGGCCGCCGTGGGCACGGGCGAGCTGCTCGTGTCGGACCCACCCCCGCTGCCCGAGGCCGAGGTGGCCGAGGCCTGGGAGCTGCTGCGCTGGCTCGCCGACAACCACTTCACGTTCCTCGGCTGCCGCGAGTACAAGCTGGTCGAGCAGGACGGGCAGGACCTGCTCCGCCCGGTGCCCGGCACCGGCCTGGGCATCCTGCGGGCGGACAAGCCGATGGGCCCCGGCATGGGCAAGCTGCCGGAGCCCGTCCGCGAGAAGGCACGGGAGCGCCGGCTGCTCATCCTCACCAAGGCCAACTCGCGGTCCACCGTCCACCGGCCCACGTACCTCGACTACATCGGGGTGAAGCTCTTCGACGAGCAGGGCGAGCCGAGCGGGGAGAAGCGGTTCCTCGGCCTGTTCACCTCGGCGGCCTACACCGAGAGCGTCACGCGCATCCCGGTACTGCGCCGCAAGGTCCAGCACGTGCTCGACCGGACCGGGTTCGACGCCACCAGCCACAGCGGCAAGGACCTGCTCGAGATCCTCGAGACGTACCCGCGGGACGAGCTCTTCCAGATCGCGGTCGAGGACCTCGTGCCGATCGTCGTCGGGGTGCTCCACCTGCAGGAGCGCCGCGCGCTGCGGCTCTACCTGCGCAAGGACGACTACGGCCGGTTCATGTCCTGCCTCGTCTACCTGCCCCGTGACCGCTACACCACGCAGGTGCGCTGGCGCATGCAGGAGATCCTCCTGAACGAGATCGGCGGCGAGGCCGTGGACTACACGGCCCGGGTCTCCGAGTCGGTGCTGGCCCGGCTCCACTTCGTGGTCCGCGTCCCGCCGGGGCGACCGCTGCCGGACCTCGAGGTCACCGACATCGAGACGAAGCTCGCCGAGGCCACCAGGTCCTGGGCGGACGACTTCACCGACGCGCTGCTCGACCAGTGCGGCGAGGAGGAGGCGGCCCGGCTGGGCAAGCGGTACGCGCAGGCGTTCCCTGCCGCGTACAAGGAGGACTTCCCCGCCAGGACGGCCGTGGCCGACCTGCGCCGGATCGAGCGGCTCGCCTCGGACGGCGACATCGACCTCAACCTGTACGAGCCGTACGGCGCGCCCGAGGGCAACCGGCGGTTCAAGATCTACCGGCGTGGCCGGGCGGTCTCGCTCTCGGTGGTGCTGCCGCTGCTCCAGGACATGGGCGTCGAGGTCGTGGACGAGCGACCGTACGAGATCGAGTGTGCCGGAGGCATGAGCGCGTGGATCTACGACTTCGGGCTCCGCTACGACCCGTCGGTGGGCACGTTCCACGAGGGGGTGAAGAACCTCTTCCAGGACACCTTCGCCGCCGTCTGGCGTGGCGGGGCCGAGAGCGACCGATTCAACGCGCTCGTGCTCACCGCCGGGCTGAACTGGCGGCAGGTTGCCCTGCTCCGGGCGTACGCGAAGTACCTGCGGCAGGCCGGCACGACGTTCAGCCACGACTACATCGTGCAGTGCCTCACCTCGAACCTCGCGATCGCGCGCCTGCTCGTGCAGCTGTTCGAGGCGCGCTTCGACCCCGACCACGAGCGCGTCCGCGAGGACGTGTCCGCCGCCATCGTCGAGGAGGTCAGGTTCGCGCTCGACGAGGTCGCCAGCCTCGACCAGGACCGCATCCTGCGCGCGTTCCTGTCCATGATCCTGGCCACGCTGCGCACCAACTACTTCCAGTTGGGCCGCGACGGGCGACCGAAGCCCTACCTGTCGCTCAAGTTCGACCCGCAGTCGGTCCCGGACCTGCCGTTGCCGCGTCCCCGTGCCGAGATCTGGGTGTACTCCCCGACGGTCGAGGGGGTGCACCTCCGGTTCGGGCCCGTCGCCCGGGGCGGGTTGCGCTGGTCGGACCGCCGGGAGGACTTCCGTACCGAGATCCTCGGCCTGGTCAAGGCCCAGTCGGTGAAGAACGCCGTGATCGTTCCGGTCGGCGCCAAGGGCGGGTTCGTCGTCAAGCAGCACCAGGCGGACCCGTCCGACCGCGAGGCCGTGTACGCGGAGGGGGTCAGCCGCTTCACCACGTTCATCCAGAGCCTGCTCGACCTCACCGACAACCTCGTCTCACGGGACGGCGAGCAGGTCGTGGTGCCGCCCCCGGGGGTCGTCCGGCATGACGGGGACGACTCCTACCTCGTCGTCGCCGCCGACAAGGGCACGGCGACCTTCTCCGACATCGCCAACCGCATCGCCGGCGAGTACGACTTCTGGCTCGGGGACGCCTTCGCCTCCGGCGGGTCCGCCGGGTACGACCACAAGGCCATGGGCATCACCGCCCGCGGTGCGTGGGAGTCGGTGAAGCGGCACATGCGGGAGATGGGCCACGACATCGGGAGCGAGGACTTCACCGTCGTCGGAGTCGGCGACATGTCCGGGGACGTGTTCGGCAACGGCATGCTGCTCTCCCGGCACATCCGGCTCCTGGCCGCGTTCGACCACCGGCACATCTTCCTCGACCCCGACCCGGACGCGGAGACGTCGTACAAGGAGCGGGAGCGGTTGCACGGCCTGCCGCGCTCGTCCTGGGCGGACTACGACGAGTCCCTCCTCTCCGAAGGGGGCGGCGTGTTCCCGCGATCGGCCAAGAAGATCCGCATCACCGCGCAGGTGCGCGAGGCGCTCGGGATCTCCGGCGGCGTCGGCACGATGACCCCCCAGGAGCTGATGCGGGCCATCGTCACCGCCCACGTCGACCTGTTCTGGAACGGCGGCATCGGCACGTACGTCAAGGCGACGAGCGAGACGAACGCGGACGTCGGCGACAAGGCGAACGACGCCATCCGCGTCAACGGGCGGGACCTGCGCTGTCGGGCCGTCGCCGAGGGGGGCAACCTCGGCTTCACCCAGCTCGGCCGGATCGAGTACGCCCGCGCCGGCGGCCGGGTGAACACGGACGCGCTCGACAACTCGGCCGGCGTCGACACGTCCGACCACGAGGTCAACATCAAGATCCTGCTCGACCGGGTGGTCCGCGAGGGCGACCTCACGGAGAAGCAGCGCAACCGGCTGCTCGAGGACATGACCGACGAGGTGGCCGCCCTCGTCCTGTCGGACAACTACGGCCAGAACATCGCCATCGCCAACGCGGTGGCCCAGACGTCGGCGATGCTGCACGTCCACAAGAGGTTCATGCGCAAGCTCGAGAGCGACCGCCATCTCGACCGAACCCTCGAGTTCCTCCCGAACGAGAACGCGCTCGCCGAGCGCCAGTCGGCCGGGCAGGGGCTGACCGGCCCGGAGTTCTGCGTCCTGCTCGCGTACTCGAAGATCACGCTCACCGACGACCTGCTCGACTCGGACCTGCCCGAGGACCCGTACCTGATGACGGAGCTCTACCGGTACTTCCCGACCGCGCTGCGGGAGTCGTACCGGGAGGGCATGGACCAGCACCCGCTGCGCCGCCAGATCATCACGACCTGCGTCGTGAACAACATGGTGAACAACGCGGGCATGACCTTCGTCTACCGGCTCGGCGAGGAGATGGGGGTCACCCCCGAGGACATCGCCCGGGCGCACACGGTGGCCCGCGTCGTGTTCGGCATGCAGGACGTGTGGGAGTCCATCGAGGCGCTCGACTTCGTCGTGGACTCGGCGTACCAGACCACGATGCGGCTGGAGAGCCGCCGCCTCGTGGAGCGGGCCACCCGGTGGCTGCTCACCAACCGCCGCCAGCCGCTCGACATCGAGCAAACCATCGGTGACTTCGCCGACGGCGTCGCCGCGGTCGTGTCGGTGATCCCCGAGGTGACGCGCGGCAGCGACCTGTCCGCCATCCAGCGGCGTCGCGAGGACCTCGTCGCCAACGGCGTCCCGGACGCCCTCGCGTTGCGGGTGGCCTGCATGCCGGTCGCGATCTCGGCCCTGGACATCGTCTCGGTGGCGGCGACGGCGAAGCGGTCGGTCGGCGAGGTGGCCGCGGTCTACTTCGACCTGTCCGACCGGCTGCTGCTCGCCCGCCTGCTCGAGCGCATCGTCGCGCTGCCCCGGGACGACCGGTGGAAGACGATGGCCCGCGCCGCCCTGCGGGACGACCTGCACGCGGTGCACGCGGCCTTGACGGCGGACGTGCTGGCCTCGGGTCCGGAGACGGCGAGCCCGGAAGATCTCTACCACGCGTGGGAGGCCGACAGCGTCGCGGCGGTGAGCCGCGCACGCCAGACGCTGGACGAGATCTCGGCTGCCGACGCCCTCGAGCTCGCCCCGCTGTCGGTCGCGCTGCGGGTGATCCGCACGCTGCTGGGGTCCGTCGCGCGGTCCTGAGCGTGGTGGCGTCCCCTACGCTGATCGCGAGCGACCGGGCGGACGGGGAGGCCTGAGGTGCGACGTGCCGCCACGGCAGCGACTGCGCTGGTCGTCCTCGCCACCGCCTGCACCGGCTCGGACGGCGACGCCGAGGACCCTGCCAGACGCACCGCCGAGGCGTTCGCCGCCGCGTGGTCCGCGTCGCGGTACGACGAGGCGGCCCGGCTCACCGACGCCCCCGGACGTGCCGCACTGCTGCTCCGCGAGGTCGGCGACACGCTCCGGGTGGAGCGTGCCCAGATACGCGTCGGGGCGGCCCGGGGCGCAGCCCGTACCGGGGAGGGGGTCGGGGGTCCGGGGCAGCCGCCCGCCGTGCACGGGTTCACCGCGCGGCTCACCCTGGACACGCTGGGCACCTGGACGTACCGGGGACGGCTGCCGCTCGTGGAGCGTCCGCGGACCGGGGGCGAGGGCGGCAGCCGTTGGGTCGTCGACTGGTCCCCGTCCGTCGTCCACCCGGACCTGTCGGCACCGACGCGACTGGCACGCGAGCGGAGCCTGCCCGCCCGGGCCCCGATCCAGGGCAGGGACGGGCAGCCGCTCATGGAGCCGCGGCCGGTCGTGGAGATCGGGATCGAGCCGCGCCGGCTCACCCGTCCCGAGCAGGCCTACGCGGCGCTGGGCCGGGCGACCGAGGTGGACGCGCGCGCGCTCGCGCAGCGGGTCGACGCGGCGCGGCCCGACCTGTTCGTGCCGGTCATCACGCTGCGCGCAGCCGACTTCGCCCGGGTGCGGGACGACCTCGAGGGCCTGCCCGGGCTGATCTTCCGCGAGGACACGCTCACGCTGGCCCACACGTCCACATTCGGACGCGCGCTGCTCGGCACCGTCAGGCCCGCGACGGCCGAGACGCTGGAGCGGGCCGGCCCCACCGCCTCCGCGGTGGACGACATCGGCACGGCCGGGCTGCAGGGCACCTACCAGCGACGGCTGGCCGGTGTCCCGTCCGGGCGCATCCTCCTGGTCAAGCGCGAAGAGGCGACGCGCGGCGTGGTGGCGACGCTGCACGAGTTCCCGGGGCGGGATGGGACGCCGCTGCGGACGACGCTCAGCCGCGACGTGCAGGACGCGGCCGAGCGTGCCCTCGCCCCGGTGCCCAAGCCCTCGGCCCTCGTGGCGCTCGAGGCGTCCACCGGGGAGGTGCTCGCGGCGGCGAACGGCCCGACGGGCGACGCGTACAACCGGGCCTTCGTGGGGGAGTACGCGCCCGGCTCGACGTTCAAGATCGTCACGACCGCCGCCCTGCTCGCCTCGGGGCTGGACGTCGGCGAGACCGTCCCGTGCCCGGCGACAGCGACCGTCTCCGGCAAGACTTTCGACAACGCGAACGACTTCTCCCTCGGCGCGGTCCCCTTCCGCACCGACTTCGCCGAGTCCTGCAACACCGCGTTCGTCGGCCTGTCCGGCGACCTCGACCCGGACGCGCTGGCCGACTGGGCCACCCGGTTCGGCCTGGGCGTGGACGCCGAGGTCGGCCTGCCCGCGTACGCGGGGCAGGTGCCGCCGCCGCAGAGCGAGGTCGACCTGGCCGCCGCGTCCATCGGGCAGGGGAAGGTCCTCGCCAGCCCGCTCGCGATGGCCGGGGTGGCGGCCACCGTGGCGGCCGGCCGGTCACACCCGCCGGTGCTGCTTCCCGACGGCGCGCAGGCGGGCAGGTCCGCCCGGCGGGTCGGCGAGCGGCTCGACCCGGGACTGTCCAGGCAGCTGCGGGCCCTCATGCGCGGGGTCGTCACCGACGGGTCGGGGACAGCCCTCGACCTGCCCGGGCCTCCCGTCGCCGCGAAGACCGGAACCGCCGAGTACGGGGAGGAGACCCCACCCCGCACCCACGCCTGGGTCGCCGGCTACCGCGGGGACCTGGCGTTCGCCGTGCTGATCGAGGACGGCGGCGGGGGAGGGCGGGACGCGGCCCCGGTGGCGGCTCGCTTCCTGCGCGCGCTCGGCTGACCACCTCGCGTACCCTTGCCGGACGTGGCTGCCGTCGACCCCACCGAAGCGCTGAAGGACCTCGACACGACCCTGCGGTCCGTCGAGCGGGTCCTCGATCCCGACCGCATGCGGCGCGAGATCGCCGAGCTGGAGGAGCAGACCGCCAAGCCTGACCTGTGGGACGACCAGGAGCGCGCCCAGCGTGTGACCACCCGGCTGTCCTACCTGCAGAACGACCTGCGCCGCCTCGCCGAGCAGCGGCGGAAGCTCGACGACGTCGTCGTCCTGTTCGAGCTGGCCGAGAGCGAGGGCGACGCGGCCGCGCGAACCGAGGCGGAGGGGGAGCTCGAGGAGGTGGCCCGCGCGGTCGCCGACCTCGAGGTCCGCACCCTGCTCTCCGGCGAGTACGACGAGCGCGAGGCGCTGGTGACGATCAACTCCCAGGCCGGGGGCGTGGACGCCGCCGACTGGGCCCAGATGTTGCTCCGGATGTACCTGCGCTGGGCCGAGCGCCACGGGTACGGCACCGAGGTCTACGACACCTCGTACGCGGAGGAGGCCGGCATCAAGTCCGCCACCTTCGTGGTCAAGGCCCCGTACGCCTACGGCACGCTGTCCGGCGAGCACGGCGTGCACCGGCTCGTCCGCATCAGCCCGTTCGACAACCAGAGCCGCCGGCAGACCTCGTTCGCGGGGGTGGACGTCGTGCCGGTCGTCGAGCAGGACGACCACGTCGAGGTCCCGGAGAGCGACATCCGGGTGGACGTGTTCCGTTCCAGCGGTCCCGGCGGCCAGAGCGTGAACACCACCGACTCGGCTGTGCGGCTCACGCACCTGCCGACCGGCATCGTCGTGTCCTGCCAGAACGAGAAGTCCCAGATCCAGAACCGTGCCGCCGCGATGCGCGTCCTGCAGGCTCGGCTGCTCGAGCGTCAGCGCCACGAGGACGCCGCGAAGATGGCCGAGATCCGCGGCGACGTGTCCTCGAGCTGGGGCAACCAGATCCGCAACTACGTCCTGCACCCGTACCAGATGGTCAAGGACCTGCGGACCGAGGTGGAGACCGGCAACACCGGGGCGGTCCTCGATGGGGAGATCGACGACTTCGTCGCGGCGGAGATCCGGTGGCGGCGCTCGGGGGAGACGACCGCGACGGCCTCCTGAGGGCCAGGAGGCCACACGTGCTGAGGGGCCGGGCCGACGCCACCGAAACCCGACATATCCGGCCGAGGAAGTCAATACGGCGCCTGCAGAACCCCGGGGGCGGGCACCACGCGTAGTGGGAAAACCACCCTGCGAGGTCCCCGGAGGTCGGATGCTTACGGAATGGTTGAACGCCGCCTGCCCAGGGGCAAAACACGGTGGGCCGTACACTTCTTCGTGGCTCTCCCTGGACCCTCACGGGGTCCAGGCGCGGCGCCGATGCAGTGTCCGTCGGGTGGGGTCCCCGCGGCCTGTACCGGCGCTGCTTCGCCCTCAGACCCCGACCCCGGCTGCCCTGTGATGCCATCGTGATCCGGTTCGAGAACGTCACCAAGGTCTACGCCCAGCAGACCCGGCCCGCCCTCTCGGGGGTGTCGCTCGAGGCCGACAAGGGCGAGTTCGTCTTCCTCGTCGGGGCCTCCGGCTCCGGCAAGTCGACGTTCCTGCGGCTCGTCCTCCGCGAGGAAGGGCCCACGTCGGGGCGCATCCACGTGGCGGGCAAGAACCTCGAGCGACTGTCGAACTGGAAGGTGCCGACACTGCGCCGCCAGATCGGCACGGTGTTCCAGGACTTCCGGCTGCTGCCGAACAAGACGGTGTCGGAGAACGTCGCGTTCGCGCTGGAGGTGATCGGCAAGCCGAGACACGCGATCCGCCGGACGGTGCCCGAGGTCCTCGAGCTCGTCGGACTCGAGGGCAAGGGCAACCGCATGCCGGACGAGCTCTCCGGCGGTGAGCAGCAACGGGTGGCGATCGCCCGGGCGTTCGTCAACCGGCCGATGATCCTGCTCGCGGACGAGCCGACCGGCAACCTCGACCCCACCACCAGCGTGGGGATCATGAAGCTGCTCGACCGCATCAACCGCACCGGCACCACCGTGATCATGGCGACGCACGACGCAGCCATCGTCGACTCGATGCGCAAGCGCGTGATCGAGCTCGAGAACGGACGTCTCATCCGCGACCAGTCCCGCGGCGTCTACGGGTACGCCTCCTGACGGGCACGCCCTGACGCGGGACGTCCCGTACGGTCCGTCCACCGCCCCCTGCCCCACGAAGGAACCATGCGCGCGCAGTTCGTCCTCTCGGAGATCGGTACAGGGCTCCGACGCAACCTCACGATGACCATCGCGGTCGTCGTGGCGGTGGCGATCTCGCTCGCCCTGCTCGGCTTCAGCCTGCTCGTCCGCGAGCAGGTCGACACCATGAAGGGCTTCTGGTACGACAAGGTCGAGGTCGCCGTGTTCCTGTGCGGCGAGACCTCGGACGCCCCCAGCTGCGCCGACGGCGCCGTCACCGGGGCTCAGCGCGACCAGATCCTCTCGGACCTGCAACAGCTGCCGCAGGTGCAGAAGGTCTACTACGAGTCCAAGGCCGAGGCGTTCACGCACTTCAAGCAGCAGTTCAAGGATTCCGGCTTCGTCGAGAGCATCGACGAGGAGCAGATGCCCGAGTCCTACCGCGTCAAGCTGGAGAACCCGGAGCAGTTCCCGGTCGTGAAGAGCGCCTTCTCCGGACGTCCGGGCATCGAGCTGGTGCAGGACCAGCGCGAGCTGCTCGAGCGCTTCTTCCAGGTGCTCAACGTCGTCCAGTGGTTCGTCCGGTTCCTCGCCGTGGTGCTGTCCGTCGTGGCACTGCTGCTGATCACGAACACGATCCGTGTCGCCGCGTTCTCGCGCCGCCGCGAGACCGGCATCATGCGCCTGGTCGGCGCGTCCAACTTCTACATCCAGCTGCCGTTCATCCTCGAGGGCGCGATCGCCGGGTTCATCGGGGCGGCGTTCGCCTCGGTGGGCCTCGTCGCGGTGCAGCAGTTCCTCGTCGAGGGTCAGCTACGCCCGAACTTCGGCGGCTTCATGGCCTTCATCGGATGGGAGGCCGTGCTCACCACGATCCCGTTGATCATTCTGGTCGGCGTCGGCATGACCGCTCTGGCCAGCTTCTTCACATTACGGCGGTACCTGCACGTATAGTCGTTTTGCCCGGTGGGTTGCGCCCGCCGCAGGACGTGTCACGCCACCGCGTGGCACTCCGGTCACCGGGTGTCCGGCTGATTGCCTGAAAGGTCACGGGGCACGCGTCCGGGGCACCACGCCCCGGCCCCGACGACAGGAGCGGCACGCGCATGCGAGCCAGGCGATTCGGGGCGGCGTTCGCCGTCCTCGTCCTGTCCGCGACGCTGGTCTCGTCCACGCCGGCCGGTGCGGAGGACCCCAGGGACCGCAAGCGCGAGGTCGACCAGGCGGCCGAGGCCCTGCAGGCCGACCTGCACGAGCACTCCCGTGAGGTCGCCGCTGCGGTGAAGCTGCTGCGTGGCGCCGAGTCGCGGCTGCCCGCCGCACGTGAGGCGCTGCGCGTGGCACAGGCCCAGGTCTCGCAGGCAGCCGCGCGGGACGCCGCGGCAGGCGCCCGCCTCGAGGTCGCCCGGTCCCGGGAGCAGAAGACGCTCGACCAACTCACCGACGTGCGCCAGGAGCTCGACGGCACCCGCGACCTGATGGGCACGATCGCGCGGGAGGCGTACAAGCGGGGCGGCACGATGGGCGAGCTGGCCGTCGTGATGCAGGCCGAGTCCCCGGACGACCTCGCCAACCGGGTGTCCGCCGTCGACACCGTCCTCGAGTCGCAGGACGACGCCGTACGCCAGCTCTCCGACGCCCGCGCCCAGCTCGCCAGCAAGGAGGCGTCGCTCGAGGCGCTCCGCGAGGAGGTCGCGGCGCTGCGCCGCCAGACCGCGGAGCGGCTCGCCGCGACCGAGAAGGCGCAGCGGCGGGCCCAGGCCGCTGAGCAGGAGGTGTCCCGGCTCGTCGACCAGCGGCAGCAGGCGCTGGCGGCGGCCGAGGCCGCCAAGGCGGAGGACGCCCGGCGGTACCGCCAGCTGCAGGAGGAGTCCCGGCGGCTGCAGAAGCTGCTGGCCGCCCGCGCCGGCGCCGGCGCGACCGGTGCCTCGGGTGACCTGCTCGCCCCGGTCAACGGCCCGGTCACCTCGCCGTACGGGATGCGCGAGCACCCGATCACCGGCGAGTACAAGCTCCACGACGGCACCGACTTCGGTGTCGGCTGCGGCGTGCCCGTCCGCGCGGCGGCGTCCGGCACGGTCGTGCGGGCGGTCGCGCTCACCGGCTACGGCAACCAGGTCGCCCTCGACCACGGCTCGGTCAAGGGTGTCGGGCTCGCGACGTCCTACAACCATCTGTCCGGGTTCGCGGTGAGCTCCGGCCAGCGCGTCGGCCGCGGCCAGGTGGTCGGGTACGTGGGGTCCACCGGCTACTCGACCGGGTGCCATCTCCACTTCATGGTCTACGAGAACGGCAGTACCACGAACCCGATGAACTGGCTCTAAGGGGATCGGGTCGGGCAGCCGTACACTCCGGAGCATGCTTCGCGCCGTACCGCGTCGCTTGATCCGGGGCGTGGCTCTGGTGGCCGCCCTGGCTCTCGCGTACGCGGGAGGCCTGGTCACCGGAGTGGTCGGGACCCGGGTGGACGACGGGGCAGGGCCCGCCCGGGGGGTCGTCGACGAGGCGGCCCAGCGCATCGAGCGCCGGGCCGCCGGCCAGGTCGACCGGGACGAGCTCGACCGCGCCGCCGTGCAGGGAATGCTGGACGCGCTCGACGACCGCTGGTCGACCTACTACACGGCGTCGGAGTACGAGGGGTTCCAGCGCGCGCTGCAGGGCCGGTACAGCGGCGTGGGGATGTGGCTGCGTACCCGACCGGACGGTGCCGTGGACGTCGCGAGCGTGCAGCGCCGGTCTCCGGCGGGGCAGGCAGGCGTGCACCGGGGGGACCAGCTCGTCCTCGTCGACGGGCGTCCGGTGGCCGGCCTCGCGGTGGCCAGCGTCGCGTCCTGGCTGCGCGGACCGGGCGGCAGCACGGTCACGCTGCGGCTCCGGACGGGCGACGCGACCCGTACCGTCCAGGTGACCCGCGCCGAGGTCGAGACCGAGAACGTGACCGTCGACCAGCTCGACCCGCACCTCGCCCGGATCCGGATCACCGCGTTCAGCCAGGGCGTCGGCCGCCACGTGCGCCAGGCCCTGGCCGCCGACCCGGCCTCGTGGCGCGGCGGTGTCGTCCTCGACGTCCGCGGCAACCCGGGGGGGCTCGTCGAGGAGGCGGTGGCGGTGGCCGGGCTGTTCCTGGACAGCGGGCCCGTGGTGACGTACGAGCGGAGGGGCCGGCCGCCGCGCACCCTGCACGCCGCCCGCGGGGGCAACGAGGCGACCTCGCTGGTCGTGCTCGTCGACCAGGACACCGCGAGCGCGGCCGAGCTGCTCGCCGCCTCGCTGCAGGACCGCAACCGCGCGGTCGTCGTCGGCAGCCGTACGGTCGGCAAGGGGTCCGTGCAGGAGCCGGCACGCCTCTCCGACGGCTCCGCGCTGTCGATCACCGTGGGGCGCTACCTCACGCCCAGCGGGCGTAGCGTCGAGGGCGTCGGGGTGGAGCCCGACGTCCTCGTACCGCCCGACGCGCCGGTCCAGGTCGCCGAGCGTCGCGCCACCGAGGTGCTGACCGGGCTCACCGCGGCGCTCACGTCGGGCGGACGAGGCTGAGACGGGCTGACCGGCTGAGACGCGCACCCAACCACGCAGGCGAGGGACGACGACGCACACATGGCACGCGAACGCGGGCGCAAGATCATCGCCCAGAACAAGAAGGCGCGGCACGACTACCACATCGAGGACACCTACGAGGCCGGGCTCGTGCTCACCGGTACCGAGGTCAAGTCGCTGCGCGCCGGCCGGGCCTCGCTGACGGACGGCTACGCCCTGGTCAAGGACGGGGAGGCCTGGCTGCAGGGCGTGCACATCCCCGAGTACACCCAGGGCACCTGGACGAACCACGAGCCCCGGCGTCCCCGCAAGCTGCTGCTGCACCGGCAGGAGATCGTCCGGCTGATCGGCAAGACCCAGGAGACCGGGCTCACCCTGATCCCGCTCTCGCTGTACTTCACCGACGGCAAGGCCAAGGTCGAGATCGCGCTCGCCCGCGGCAAGAAGCAGCACGACAAGCGCCAGGCGCTCGCCGAGAGGCAGGCGAAGCGCGAGATCGCGCGCGAGTTCGGCCGACGCGTCAAGGGCGTCTCCTGACCGCGCCGGTGCCGGGACGCGACGAGGACGTCCCGGCGGTCTGGCAGGCGCTCGGGCTGCCCGGCTGCGTGGACGTACACACGCACTTCATGCCGCGGCGCGTCCTCGAGAAGGTGTGGGCGTACTTCGACGGTGCCGAGCGGCGGAGCGGGCGTGCCTGGCCGATCCTGTACCGGCGCAGTGAGGAGGCGCGGATCGCCCACCTGCGGTCGCTCGGCGCCCGAGCGTTCACCTCGCTCCTCTACCCGCACAAGCGTGACATGGCCCGGTGGCTCAACGCCTGGGCCGCGGACTTCGCGGCCCGTACGCCGGACTGCCTGCACTCGGCCACGTTCTATCCCGAGAACGGTGCGGGCGCGTACGTGGCCGAGGCGCTGCGCGGCGGGGCGCGGGTGTTCAAGGCGCACGTGCAGGTGGGGGCGTACGACCCGCGCGACCCGCTGCTCGACGAGGTATGGGGGACGCTGGCCGAGTCGGGTACGCCGGTGGTCGTGCACTGCGGGTCGGGGCCGACGCCGGGGGAGTTCACCGGACCCGCCGTCTTCGCCGAGGTGCTGGCCCGCCACCCGCGGCTCGTCGCCGTGGTGGCGCACATGGGCGCGCCCGAGTACGACGCGTTCGCCGACCTGGCCTCGCGGTACGAGCGCGTCCACCTCGACACCACGATGGCCTTCACCGACTTCATGGAGGACGTGATGCCGTCCTCGCCCGCGCTTCGCGCCCGGCTGGCCGACCTGGGCGACCGGGTGCTGTTCGGCTCCGACTTCCCGAACATCCCGTACGCCTACGCCCACCAGGTCGAGGCGCTCGTACGGCTGGACCTCGGCGACGACTGGCTCCGGCGGGTGTGCCACGACAACGCGGTGCGGCTGTTCGGCCTGGACGGGGCGGTCGAGGGCGCCCGCGGTGCCCGGGACGCCAGGATGTCTGCCTCGGTACGGTTTCCCTCTACCGAAGCCGGGGACGATCCCGAGTGAACAACGGCAGGACAACTCCCGTGGCACGAGGGGGACGTGGTGAAGGGCATCGCGATCCGGCAGTACGGCGGACCGGAGACGCTCGAGTGGACGGACCTGGCCGACCCCAAGGTCGGGCCGGACTCCGTGCTCGTCCGGGTCCGGGCCGCCGGGGTGAACCCGGTCGACTTCAAGATCCGCGAAGGACGGCTCGACGGGGCGTTCCCCTCGCACTTCCCGCTCGTCCCGGGGTGGGACGTCGCCGGTGTGGTCGAAGCCGTCGGCCCGGCCGTCTGGGAGTTCGCCCCCGGTGACGAGGTCGTGGGGTACGTGCGGGCGGACCACATCCAGGGCGGCACGTACGCGGAGTACGTGTCCGCGCACGTGCGGCACCTGGCCCACAAGCCGACCAGCGTGGGCTTCGTCGAGGCGGCGGGCCTGCCCCTGGCCGGGCTGACCGCGTACCAGGCCGCGCTGCAGGCGCTGCGCGTCGTCGAGGACGAGACGCTGCTCGTGCACGCCGCGGCAGGCGGTGTCGGCTCGATGGCCGTGCAGATCGGGCGTCACCTGGGCTCCCGGGTGATCGGGACCGCGAGTGCCGGCAACCACGCGTACCTCCGCGACCTCGGCGCCGAGCCGGTCGAGTACGGAGAGGGCCTGGTCGACCGGGTCCGTACGCTGGCCCCCGCCGGGGTCGACGCCGCGCTCGACCTGGTCGGCGGCGAGGCGCTCGAGCGCACCCCGGAGCTGCTGGGCCCGAGGGGGCGGTTCGCCACGGTGGTGAACCCTGCGGTCGCCGCGCAGCTCGGCGCGCGGTACGTGTTCGTCCGGCCCGACCCGGTGGGGCTCGCCGCCCTCGTCCGGATGGTGGACGAGGGGCGCCTGCGCGTCCCCGTGGCCCGGACGTTCCCCCTGCAGGACGCGGCCGAGGCGCACCGCATCGTCCAGTCCGGTCACGGCCAGGGCAAGATCGTCCTCGAGGTCGCCTGACCAGGGGCTTTGCCGAGGCGGGTATCATGGGGGCACAACTGCACAGGGGGTGAACGGTCTCGACTTCGGACGTCGAGTCTGGGGAAGCGGGCCGAGGACAGCAGGGACGATCTCGTTAACCATTCCCTGCAAACCAATAGGTGCCGATTCCAAGCGCACCGACTTCGCTCTTGCCGCCTGAGTAAGGGACGAAGTCTGTCAGCCCGGGAGTGTCACCGGCCCGGTGTCTGGCATCGCTAGGTGACTCCACCGTCTGACCCGGTCGCGGGGCCAGGCGGGACACCTCACAGCGACTGAGCCCGTCAGCGACTTGCCTGCGTGATCGCTGGGGCCGAGAAAACCACAGCAGGCTGCGCCCGGAGAAGCCCAGGCCCCACGCCGAAGGACGCGGGTTCGATTCCCGCCACCTCCACCAACCAGGGGGTCTTCGCAGAATGAGCGAGGACTCTTCGAAGAATGACGAGCGCCCGGACTGCTGTGGTCCGGGGCGTTCGGCCTTTTGGCGTAGGGGGCGACGCCTTTGGGTGGCGTGCCGTCCGCTTGCGGATCGCGTGGATCATCCGCACTCTCCATCAATAGGTAAAAACCGGACCTTGGCCGCATCGGACTCCACCGGACCACCTTGTCAATCCCTGGCAGGCGCGGACCGTTCTGCCGTATGATGGCTTGCATGGCAGACCAGCACGCAGTTGACAGTAGGGTCAGCGCGGAGGGCCGGGTCGTGATCCCGGCCGAGATCCGCCGGATCCTGGGGATCGGTCCTGGAGACCGGGTGCGGTTTGTCATGGAGGAGGGCCAGGTGCACCTGGTGACCCCACGGCTGCTGGCCATGTCCCTATGGGCGGACAACCACGGCGGGGACGCGGGTGACTCCGCGGCTGATGTCAGGGCTGCGCGGGACGAGGATCGACGGGTGGACGAGCGGGCCCAGGACCGCATCGACGCTGACGTCGCCGCGGACGCCGACCCCCGGTCGGACGACGAGCTCGCCGGGGATCTGCTCGCCGCCGTGGGCCTCCGGCGGTGAGTCAGTTCGCGCTCGACTCCTCGAGCGTGCTCACCTGGGTGCTCCAGGAGCCACGGTGGCAGGCGGTCGACGCCATGCTGCGCGCCGAGGACGCAGAGCCCGTGCTACCCGGCCCAGCGCTGACCGAGGTGATCCACATCGCTCGGCGGAAGGGCAACGCCTCCTCCGGGCCAAAGATCGCCGCGGTGCTCACGGGCCAGGGGTTTGCCGTCGAGCACCCGGTAGACGCCGACCTCGTGCGCGCCGCCGAGCTGCTCGAGGTCTCCGCGGCCAACCCGGGCGAGCAGCGACGGAGCGGGCAGCCGCCGCCCACGTTGTCCCTCGGCGACGCGCTGATCCTCGCCGTGGTCGAGCGGCTCGGCTGCCCCGTGGTGACTCGCGACGGCTACTGGTCCTGGTTCGCGGAACAGGGGCTCACCCCCGTCAAGGTGGTCGCGTTCTGAAGGGCGCGCATCCGATGTCACGTCGCTCGCATGCTGTCGGTCCCACGGCGGGTTGTGCGGGTGCCGGATCCACATCGGGCGGGTGCCGAGCTTGACGGAAGCTCCCCACATCAGGCCCTGACCTGGCCGAACGTCAATCTGCGAACACCCCACCAGGGGTCTTCGCAGAGTGTGCGAGGACTCGTCGCAGATTGATGAACGCCCCGGACCGTCTGGTCTGGGGCGTTCATCGTCGTGCGTGGTGCTGCTGCCCTGCCATGGCGCCAGTCCGCCGTTCAGGCAGGCAGGCCGGTGAGCGGTCCCACGTGGGTGACCTGGAGCACCGCGACGCCGGCCTCGTCCGACGCGGCGAGGTCGACCTCGCCGGAGATGCCCCAGTCGTGGTCGCCGGCCGGGTCGTCGAAGATCTGCCGGACGTGCCAGCGGTCCTCGCCCGCCTCGATCACGAGGAGGCCCGGGCCGCGGGCTTCCGGGCCGGTGCCGAGGGACTCGTACTCGTCGAAGTACCCCTCGATCGCGTCCGCCCACGCCTCGGCGTCCCAGCCGGTCTCGGCGTCCAGGCCACCCAGCTCGTCCCACCGACGCAGCGCGGCCAGCTCGACCCGGCGGAACAGCGCGTTGCGGACCAGCACGCGGAACGCCCGGCGATTGGACGTGACCGGGGGCGGACGGTCGTCGACGCGTGCCAGGGTCGTCCCGGCCTCCGGCTCCTCCTCGTCGGGGTCGCGCAGCCGCTCCCACTCGTCGAGCAGGCTCGAGTCGACCTGCCGTACCAGCTCGCCCAGCCAGGCGATGAGGTCGTGCAGGTCGTCGGTCTTGGCGTGGTCGGGGACGGTCTGCAGCAGGGCCTTGTACGTGTCTGCGAGGTAGCGCAGCACCAGCCCCTCGACACGGGCGAGCCGGTAGTGCCCGACGTACTCGGCGAAGGTCATCGCCCGCTCGTACATGTCGCGGGCGACCGCCTTCGGCGAGAGCGTGTGGTCGGCAACCCACGGGTGGCCGCGCCGGTAGATCTCGTACGCTCCCTCGAGGAGGTCCTCCAGCGGCTTCGGGTGGGTCACCTCCTCGAGGATCTCCATCCGCTCGTCGTACTCGACGCCCTCCGCCTTCAGCGCGGCGACCGCCTCGCCGCGGGCCTCGTACCGCTGGGCCGAGAGCACCTGGCGGGGGTCGTCCAGCGTGGCCTCGACGACCGAGAGCACGTCGAGCGCGTACGCGGGCGACTCCCGGTCGAGCAGCTCGATCGCGGCCAGCGCGAACGGGGACAGCGGCTGGTTGAGCGCGAACTCCGGCTGCAGGTCGACGGTGAGCCGGACGGTGCGGCCGTCGGCGTCCGGGGGGTCCACGGGCTCGACGACGCCGGCGGCCCGCAGTGCCCGGTACACCGCGAGCGCGTGCCTCATGTGGCGCAGCTGGGCCGGGCGCGGCTCGTGGTTCTCCTCGAGCAGGTGGCGCATCGCCGCGAACGGGTCGCCCGGGCGATCCAGCACGTTGAGCAGCATCGCGTGGCTCACCCGGAACCGGGACGTCAGGGGCTCGGGGTCCGCGGCCACGAGGCGTTCGAACGTGCCCTGCCCCCAGGAGACGAACCCCTCCGGCGGTTTCCTGCGGACGACCCTGCGGCGCTTCTTCGGGTCCTCCCCGGCCTTGGCGAGCGCCTTCGCGTTCTCGATGTCGTGCTCGGGCGCCTGGACGACGACGTGGCCCACCGTGTCGTACCCTGCGCGTCCGGCCCGTCCGGAGATCTGGTGGAACTCCCGCGCCCGCAGGTGCCGGGTCCGGATGCCGTCGTACTTTGTCAGCCCGGTGAGCACCACCGTGCGGATCGGGACGTTGATGCCGACGCCCAGCGTGTCCGTCCCGCAGATCACCTTGAGCAGTCCCGCCTGGGCCAGGCGTTCCACCAGCCGGCGGTACTTGGGGAGCATCCCGGCGTGGTGGACGCCGATGCCGTGGCGGACCAGCCGGGACAGCGTCGTCCCGAAGCCAGAGGAGAACCGGAACCGCCCGAGTGTCTCGGCGATCGCGTCCTTCTCCGCCCGGGTGCACATGTTCACGCTCGTGAGCGCCTGGGCACGCTCGATCGCGTCCTTCTGGGTGAAGTGCACGACGTACACCGGGGCCTGGTGGGTCGTGAGCAGCTCGTCCAGCGTCTCGTGCAGCGGCATCGTCACGTAGCGGAAGTGCAGGGGGACGGGTCGCTCCGGGTGCGCGACCACGGCGGTCGGGCGGTCCGTACGCCGGGTGAGGTCCTTCTCGAAGAACGAGACGTCGCCCAGGGTCGCCGACATGAGCAGGAACTGGGCCTGCGGCAGCTCGAGCAGGGGCACCTGCCACGCCCAGCCGCGGTCCGGCTCGGCGTAGAAGTGGAACTCGTCCATGACGACCTGGCCCACGTCCGCGCTCGCGCCCTCGCGCAGCGCCAGGTTGGCGAGGATCTCCGCCGTGGCACAGATGATCGGGGCACCGGGGTTCACCGCGGCGTCGCCGGTCATCATGCCGACCTTCTCGGCGCCGAAGACGTCCACCAGCGTGAAGAACTTCTCGCTCACCAGGGCCTTGATCGGGGCGGTGTAGAACGTCCGGCGGCCCTCGGCCAGGGCGGCGAAGTGGGCGCCCGCGGCGACGAGGCTCTTCCCGGAACCCGTGGGCGTGGAGAGGATCACGTGCGACCCGGATACGACCTCGATCAGCGCCTCCTGCTGGTGGGCGTACAGGTCGAGGCCTGCCTCGGCGGCCCAGGCGGCGAACGTGTCGTAGAGGACGTCGGGGTCGGGCGTGTCCGGGAGGAGATCGCTCAGTGTCATGGTCCTGCCATCGTGCCTGACGGGTGCGGGACAATTGCCGGGTGAGCGTGACCAGTTCGCCTCCCGAGGGCGTCCCACGCGTCCCGACGTACAAGGCGCGCCAGGGCCGGGTGACGCGCGGCCAGGCGGACGCGCTGGCACGCCTGTGGCCGCTCTACGGCGTCCCGGTGGACGGGCGGCCGCTCGACCTGGAGGTCCTCTTCGGCCGGACTGCCCCGCTCGTCCTCGAGATCGGCTGCGGCATGGGGGAGGCCACGGCCCTGATGGCGGAGGCCGAGCCCGAGCGCGACCTGCTCGCCGTGGACGTCCACACGCCCGGACTGGGCAGCCTGCTGCGCCAGGTCGACGAGCGCGGGCTCGGCCACGTCCGGGTCGCCCAGGGGGACGCCCGGGTGCTCCTCGCGGACATGCTCGGGCCCGGCTCGCTGGCCGAGGTCCGGGCGTTCTTCCCCGACCCCTGGCCGAAGACCCGGCACCGCAAGCGCCGCCTCGTCACGCCCGCGTTCTGCGACCTGCTGGCCCGGCGCCTGGTCCCCGGGGCCCTGCTCCACCTGGCCACCGACTGGGCCCCGTACGCCGAGGCCCTCCGCGCCGTCCTGGGCGGGCACGAGGCCTTCTCGCTCACGGACGACGTGCCGTGGCGCCCGGTGACGCGCTTCGAGCAGCGGGGGGTCGAGGAGGGCCGGCCGGCGCAGGACGTCGTCGCGCGCCGTCACTGACCGTACGACCCGCTGACCCGTAGGGTTGCCGCCGTGGCGGACTGCGAGGGCGTGACGTACCTGCTCGTCGACGGCGAGAACATCGACGCGACCCTGGGGTCCAACGTCCTGGGCCGCCGGCCCAACCCGGAGGAGCGGCCCCGCTGGGAGCGTGTCCGCGACTTCGCCCAGGAGGTGTGGGGGCAGCCGGTCAAGGCCCTGTTCTTCCTCAACGCCTCCTCGGGGGCGCTGCCGACCTCGTTCGTCCAGGCCCTGCTCGCCCTGGACTACCGCCCGATCCCGCTCGCCGGCAGTGGCAGCGACAAGGTCGTCGACATCGGCATCCAGCGCACCCTGGACGCGTTGCGCGAGCGCGAGGGCGACGTCCTGCTCGCCAGCCACGACGGGGACTTCGTGCCGCAGATGAGCGCCCTGCTCGGGTCGGAACGACGGGTGGGCGTGCTCGGCTTCCGCGAGTTCGTCAGCCTGCAGTTCGGTGAGCTCACCGGAGCGGGGCTGGTGACGTTCGACCTCGAGGACCAGGTCCGCTGCTTCAACGCCCCGCTGCCCCGCGTGCGGATCATCCCGCTCGAGTCCTTCGACCCGGTCCACTTCCTCTAGGGAGCGCTCGCGACGCTGCCCCCGCGCCCCGGCTCAGGGCGGTGCAGGGTCGCTGCGGTCCTCGATCTCCCAGGCGTGGTCGAGGACGTGCCAGGCGATGCGGCGAACCGCGTACCGCCGGGGCCAGCCCTTCGGCGTGAGCGGCTTGCCGTCGGACGACGCACGCAGCACCTCGAGCAGCGCCTCGCGTGCCTCGGCGAGCGCCTCGGCGTCGTCAGCCGCGTAAGGAGCGAGCCGCAGGCCCAGTGTGCGGGCGTACGACCGCTCGGCCTCCACGACGTGCCCGACGATCTTGCTCGTGTCACGCCCCCCGCCCCGGGGGCCCTTGCGCAGCGACTCCGGGGCGCCGGCGGCGATCCGGTCGAACGCCCGCCACGACGCCTCCAGGAGAGCGGCCTGGCGGGTCGCCTCCTTCGCGGCAACCGGCTCGGCATCGGCGTCCGCGACGACGCCGGGGGCGCCGAAGTCCGTCGTGGCGTTGCCGGGGAGGCGCTCGACGATGTCGAAGGCCGCGGCCGCGTGCTGGGGCAGGCTGAGCCCGGCCTCCACCGCCACCGGGGCGTACCGGGGGAGGTACGAGGCGAGTGCCTCGAGCGCAGCCTCGTCGCCCTTGCCTGACCGGGCCCAGCCCGGCCAGTCCAGCGCGCTCGCGAACGTGCGCTTGGTGCCGGTCTCGAGGCACACCCGGAGTGGCCTGGCACGTGGTCGGCTCACCCGTCGCACTCTGCCAGCCGGCACCGACAGCCGCACCGGCGGCGGGTCACAGGCTCAGGTCGTCCGCGCCGCCGCCACCGGCTCCGGCTCGGTGTCCACGCCGGGTACGCCCCGTCCGCGGATCGAGGCCCCGGCCGTCTCCCGGACGAACAACAAGGAGGCTCCGCCGACGATGCAGGCGGCCATCATGTAGTACGCCGGCATCAGGTCGTTGCCGGTCACCTTGATGAGCCACTCGTTGACCGCCGGAGCCGTGCCCCCGAACAGCGCAGTGGATACGTTGTACGCGATCGCCACGCCGGCTACCCGTACGTGGGTCGGGAACATGGCGGGGAACGTCGCCGAGATCGTGCTCAGCTGCAGCACGTACAGCACGCCGAGCACCGCGAAGCCGACGATGGCCAGCCCGAAGCTCACCGCCATGAGCATGTACATCGGCACGGCCAGGACGAAGAGGCCGACGATCGACACCCACCACAGCGGCTTGCGCCCGACGCGGTCCGAGAGCCCGCCGGAGAAGGGGATCATCACCATGAGGCCGACCTGGCCGATGATGATCAGGGTGAGCGACGCCTGGGAGCTCAGTCCGACCTGCTGCTCGAGGTAGGTCGGCATGTAGCTGAGCAGCGTGTAGTAGGTGACGTTGAGGACGACGACCAGGCCGCCGAGCGTGGCCAGCGGACGCCAGTACTGCATGAGGTCCTTGAGCTGGGCGGACGAGCGCCGTTCCGTGCCGCCCTCCTGCTCGAGCTGGCGGAACACCGGGGTGTCGTCGAGCCGGGTCCGCAGGTACAGCCCGACGAGGCCGAGCGGACCGGCGACGAGGAACGGGAGGCGCCAGCCCCACTCACCCATCGCGTCCTTGCCGACCACGAACTCGACGAAGAGGACGACGACGGCCCCGAGCGTGAAGCCGGCCATCGTGCCGAACTCGAGGAAGCTGCCGAAGAACCCGCGGCGGCGGTCCGGCGAGTACTCGGCCATGAACGTCGCCGCACCGCAGTACTCACCGCCCGCGGAGAAGCCCTGCACGACACGGAGTGCGAAGAGCAGGATCGGGGCCGTCACGCCGATCGAGGCGTACGTGGGCAGCAGGCCCATCAGGAACGTCGCCCCGGACATCAGCACGATCGTTGTCGCGAGGACGCGCTGCCGGCCGATGCGGTCGCCGAGCGGTCCCCAGACCAGCCCGCCCAGCGGACGGAACAGGAACGACACCGCGAACCCGACGAGGCTGAACAGCGTCTGTGCGGCGGGGTCGGCGTCCGGGAAGAAGGCGGCGCCGATGTACGTCGCCACGAACGCGTAGACCCCGTAGTCGAACCACTCGGTCGCGTTGCCGATCGCCGAGGCGCCGATCGCACGTCGCAGGCGCGACGGGTCGACATCCTCGGTGGGGGCAGGTGCTGCTGCGGCCATGGGTGGCCGGCCTCCTTCACGGAAGGTCATCGAACGGTCACTTCATGCGTACCGCCCACAGGTGGGGTGAAACCCGTCCCGCCCGGACAGACAGCGTGGATCGCGGCTCTTGACCGTCACGTAACGTGAGGCTCTACCCTCCCCGTGGAAGATGAGAGGCCATGAGCAGGTCGTCCGGCTACGCCGTCGGCGAGGTGGCCCGGCTCGGCGGCGTCACGGTGCGCACGCTGCACCACTACGACGAGATCGGGCTGCTGTCCCCGGGCGGGCGTACGCCGTCCGGCTACCGCCGGTACGCCGACGCCGACCTGGAGCGCCTGCAGCGCGTCCTGTGCTACCGGGAGCTCGGCTTCTCCCTCTTCGAGATCGCGACGATCATGGCGGACGAGCAGGTCGACCCGCTCGACCACCTCCGGCGCCAGCACGCGCTGCTGACGCACCGGCTGGAGCGCCTGCAGCGGATCGTCGCCGCCGTCGAACGAGCGATGGAGGCACGGCAGATGGGCATCAACCTGGACCCGCACGAGATGGTCGAGGTGTTCGGGGGCCACGACCCCACCGAGCACGCGGCCGAGGCGCAGGGGCGCTGGGGCGACACGGAGGCGTACCGCGAGTCGCAACGTCGCACGGCGCAGTACACCAAGGACGCCTGGCTGCAGATGAAGGCAGAGCAGGAGGCCGTGACCCGCCGCCTCGCCGCGGCCCACGCGGCCGGCCTGCCCCCGGGGGACCCGGAGTCGATGGAGGCCGCCGAGGAGGCCCGGCTGCTCATCGACCGCTGGTTCTACCCCTGCGGCCCCGGAATGCACCGCGGCCTGGGCGACATGCACGCGAGCGACCCGCGCTTCACCGCGACGTACGAGGCGCAGGCGCCAGGGCTGGCGCAGTTCGTCCGGGACGCGATCCACGCGAACGCCGACCGCGTCCAGCAGGGGTGAGGTGGCCGGGCCGCCCCGGCCGGGTCGGGAACCGAACCCGGCACCCTGGCCGCCGCCGAGCCGCGGTCACGCCCGGTGGCGGCCCGGCAGCCGCAGGTCACAATGCGGTCCCACCCGGCACCGTGCGGAGGGGTAGACGCCACAATGTCCGCGTTCGAGTAACCGCTGACGAGCGGCGTCACCACCGAGGCGTACGTCTGCCCCAGCGGGCCTGCCCGCGCGCGGAACGAGGACCCCACTCTTGACCACCACCCGAGTGATGCGGCGTGCCGCCGCGCTGACCGCCGTGGCCGCCCTGCTCGCAGCGGGCTGCACGGAGGACTCCGAGCCCGCCGCGAAGCCGTCCGCGAAGCCCAGCACGACCAGCCCGACGCCGACCCCCACCCCGACGCCGACGGGGCCGCCTCCGCACCTCCCCCTGACCGGGCGCGTGGTGGCCAAGGGTGAGGTCCCCAAGCGGCCCGCCCTCGTCGTCAAGGTGGACAACACCTCCTCGGCGAGCCCGCAGCGCGGTCTCGGCTCCGCCGACCTGGTCGTGGAGGAGCTCGTCGAGGGGGGACAGACGCGGCTGGCCGTGTTCCTGCACTCGCGGCTGCCCCGGGTGATCGGACCGGTGCGGTCTCAGCGGACGTCCGACATCGGTGTCGTCAAGCCCACGCACGGGATCCTCGTCGCGTCCGGCGCGGCGGGCGTGGTCGAGAGGGCGATGCGCCGCGCGAACGTCCACGTACGCGTCGAGGGGTCGCCCGGCTTCTCCCGGGACTACGGCCGGCCCGCTCCGTACAACCTCATGGTGCGTCCGTGGGGCGTGGTGTCGAGGGCGCCGAAGGCCCGCGCCCCCCGCAAGGACTACCTGTCCTGGGCGGAGCCCGACGAGACGTTCCCCACCGGACGGAAGGTCCGGCGCGCCCAGGTCCGGTTCTCCCCGGCGCACACCACGGGCTGGCGGCTGACCGTGCGCGACCGCTGGGTGCGGACGAACGGCCTGGCGTACGGCGACCAGCAGTTCCGCGCGCGCAACCTCATCGTCGTCCGGGTGCGCACCCGTGACGCCGGCTACCGCGACCCGGCGGGGAGCTACGTCCCGGAGACCGTGACCCGGGGCCGGGGCAGGGCCGTCCTCATCCATCAGGGGCACGCAGTCAAGGCCGTCTGGCACAAGAGGAGGTCGTGGTCGAGCTTCCGGTTCACCACGCCGAACGGCGAGCCGCTGCCCGTGCCGCCGGGCCGGACGTGGATCGAGCTGGCTCCGACCGACGGCGGGGGCGTCAGCCTGCACTGACCTCGGCGTCCGGTCGTCACACGTCCTGACTCGAGTCGTGGGCCGCCGTGACCTTGGCGCGGGCTGAGCGGTCCGCCGCGGCTGCCAGGGCCTCGAGCGGGCCGCGTCCCACCAGGGGGCGCCACAGGCTGGCCACGACCAGGGCGATGGCGGCGTGCACCACGAGCAGCGTGGTCGGGTCGTCGGGACCCCAGCCCTGGCCAAGCGCGACCACGTGGAGGCTGTAGAGGGTGAGCGTCATGCTGCCCGCGGCGGCCAGCGGCGGCAGCGGCAGCCGGACGACGCGGCTGACCAGCAGGGCCACCCCGAGCACGGCGAGTGACGTCCCCGTCGTGTGGGCGAGGTCGAGCGCGGTGGACGCGTGTGGCGCGGACACGCCGAGCCACCACCAGGACGTCGTCGGCGTCGTGCCGAACAGCCCGATCTCCAGCGAGCGGTCCAGGCCGTACGTCTCGACGCTCGAGCCCGGGGGCACAGCAGTGGCGAGCCGGTCCAGCCCGCCGAGCGGATGCAGCAGCAGCCAGGACAGCGCCTTGGCACCGACCGCGAGCGCAAGCCCGACGCCGACCAGCCCGACGGCGACGCGTGACGAGCGCAGGACGAGCCGCCCGACGGCGAGCCCGGTGAGCAGGTACGCGAGCCAGGGCAGAGCGGGGTAGTAGCCGGTGAGCGTGAGCTCGGACAGCAGCCGACCCGGGTGCTCCAGCGCGTCGAAGGTGGGGTTGGTGCGTGTGGGCGGGTCGAGGACCTGGCGTGCCAGATGGCTCAGCACGGGGACGACGACAGCGGCCCCCACCGCGAGAACGACGAGCACGCGGAGCCTCAGCCCGAGGAACGGCAGCACGACCACGAAGAACACGCCGTAGTAGACGAGGATGATCGCCGCCGGCGTCTCGACGAGGCCCAGCGTGCATCCGACGAACGCCACGATGCCGGCTCGAGCGACCAGGGCACGACGGGCGGCCTTCAGCTCGAGCCCGGAGGGGGGACGCGTCCCGCCGGTCGCAAGCGCCAGGCCCACTCCGGCGAGGACGGCGAACAGGGCGGCTGCCCGCCCGCTCATGAGCAGGTGCGCGGTGGTGGTGCCGCCGTCGTCCCCGACCGCCGGCATCACGTGCACGGACATCATGCCGAGCAGCGCGACCCCGCGTGCCGCGTCGACCCCTCGCAGCCGCCGGCCGGTGTCCCGGCCCGCGTCCCGCGCCGTCCTCGCCATCTGCTCAGCTTTCTCCGCCCGGTGGACGGCTCCGAGCCATGGTGACAGCCGTACACACGGTGCGCGCACACCGTGACCCCCCGAGGTCAGCGCCAGGACCGACGGTGGCTCGTGCGGTGCGTGTGGTGCCGGGCCTTGGGCCGGGGCCTGGGCCGTATGTCGATGCGGTCGGTGAGCGGAGGGTGCAGCGGCGACCGTCGGTCCAGGTGCATGGCCAGCGCGTCGGCGAGGACGGCGCCGTCGACCCGGGCGGTGCCCCGCCGGAAGGCGGTGGAGCCCCCGTGCCCCTCGGCGAGCGGCCTGGTGGTGACCACGCGGTAGCGCGTGGTCCTGCCGAGTGAGCGGCCGTACAGGCTGACCGAGTCCGGCACGAGCTCGTGCTCCGGCGGGGCCCAGGGGCGCCACGCGTACCCGAAGCCGCGGCTCACCTGGAGCATCGGCCGCTTTCCCCCGGAGTGGTTCACGAACTGCTGGCGCAGGACGGCTCGGATCTGCCGGCCGGTCATCGTCATGGTGACCAGGCGGTTGTGGAACGGGAGCACGTCGTGGACGTGCTCGTAGCCGACCTTTCCCCCGGGACCGCCGACGAGGTCGCCGCGGAACCCCAGCGGGTTGGTGAGCGCGATCTGTGCTCCGTCGCGTCGTCCGGCGGCGAGGTAGGCGTCGGCGACGACCGAGCCGAGGGGGGACTCCTTGGAGGGGTCCCGGCTGTCCGTCACCGGTCCGGCGAGCCGTCCGAGCGTCTTCACCGCATCGGCCCCGAGTCGCCCGCGCCAGGTGGCGATCAGGTCGGTCGTGCCCGCGTCGCGGGGGACATCGTGCGAGACGACGACGTTGCGTGCGGTGGACGCGCCGCGTCGCACCTCCCCGGTGCGCCGGTCCACGACGAGGCGGATGTCGGTGATGACGCGCCCGTACGAGGACGCACTCGTGACCAGCCGCTCGTCGCCGTGCGGGTCGGGCAGCCGGCAGAGGTACGCCTCGTGCGTGTGCCCGGTCACCACCACGTCGATCTCCGGCGGGAGCCTGCGGGCGATGTCGAACACCGGTCCGGACGCGCCGCTGCAGTCGTTGGCGCCCCCGGTCTGGAACCCACCCTCGTGCAGGAGCAGGACGATGCTCCGCACGCCTTGCCTCCGCAGGCTCGGCACGACGGCGGCAGCCGTACGGACCTCGTCGGCGAAGTCGAGGTCGGTGACCCGCCTCGCCGCGGTGACCTCGCGGGTGCCCTCGAGTGTGATGCCGATGAAGCCGAGCTTGACGCCGTCGACCTCGCGGACCCACGTCGGCGGGAGCACCCACCCCCCGGAATCCTTGCGCGTGACGTTCGCCGCGAGGAACGGGAACCCCGACCCGGGGTACACGCGCTGGCTGTAGCACCCGTCCACCGGGTGGCACCCGCCGTAGAAGAGCCGCTGCACCTCGCCGACTCCCTCGTCGAACTCGTGGTTGCCGACCCCGGCGACGTCCAGCTCCGCCCGGCGGAGCGCCGCGACGGTGGGCTCGTCGTGGAACGAGCCGGACAGCATCGGGCTCGCCCCGATGAGGTCCCCGGCGGCGACGGTGAGCGAGTTCGGGTGCCCCTGCCTGAGGCGTTCGAGGTGGCTGGTCAGGTACTCCATGCCACCGGCCTGCACGCTGCGCGGGTGGTCCTCGGACCCCACCTCCACCTCGCCCTTGCTGCCCTGCGGGGCGGTCAGGTGGCCGTGCAGGTCGTTGAGCGCGAGCAGCTGGATCTCGGCCTCGCCTCCGCGAGCCCGCTGTGCGACGTCCTCGGCGTACGACACGGCCTCGACGACCGGACTGGACGCGGGGTCGGGCACGGCGACCGAGCCCGCCTCGTCCTCGTGCGAGTCGGACTGCTCGGCCCCGAGGTCCTCGCCGCCCTCGGGCGCGTTCGACGAGGTCCCCGAGCGTGCCGACGTCGCCGCGCCGGTGTGCGTCCCGGGCCGGGCCTCGGGGGAGGGACGGCGTCCCGACGGCCAGGCGATCGCGGGCATCCCGGTGGTGATCAGCGTCATCACCAGGGCTCCGATGACGAGGAGCAGGGACCCGTGCCGGGGCGAGGGCGAACAGGGGTCACGGTGACGTACCGCATGCATGAATGAGCCCCCCCGGTGCAGCGCCCTGGCTTCAGGAGGGGAGGGCCGCGCACGCGTCGTGGCGTCGGCCGGCGGCGGCAGGCCACCGGTGGACGGACAACCGTGGCCGGTCCGCCCGGCCAGAGATCACGATAGGTGCACAGTGGGCCTGAGACCCGCGAAAAGCGCATTCTGCTCCGCCGGGAACCCCGTAGCGCGTCGACGCCGCACCGGTCATGCTGGGTCTGGATCTCGGGACGGGGCCTCGGGGTGAGGCCCGGCGGGGTCCGGCGCAGGGGTTCGACCGATGCCGCTGGAGATCATCGCGCTGTGGGTGAGCCCGGCGCTCGTCTTCTGGGCGGTGTGGCACGCGCCCGGGATACTTCGCCGGGTGTCCCGGGCTGCGCGCCGGCGGCGGCCGGTGGACCCGTTCGAAGCGGTGGGCATCGGGACGCGTCCCGTCGAGCGGCTCGCTGCCGACCTGCACCGGCTGTCCGCCGACCTGGACCGGGTGCAGGCCACCCGCGACATGCCCGGTCGGGTGCTGAGGCTGCGGGCGTTCTCCCAGGCGTACGACGACACGCTCCTGCACGCCTGCCGCGCGCTCGGCGTCCCGCTGGAAGGGAGCCCCCCGTTCACGGACGTCGAGCGCCTCGAGGCGGAAGCGGCGCTCGCCCAGCAGGGCCTCCGCTGGTGAGCGTCCGACCTGTCCGGCCCCTGGTCGCGGTGTCTCATTTCACGAGACACGCGCGGGTCGTGTGCGGGTGCCACCGGCCCAGGGCGCAGAATGCCTGCGGATATCCGGCCATCACCGCACCGAGGGAGACCCTGTGGCCACATCGCGCCGACCGCGCCGCACCCTGGCACTGCTGCTGGGCTGCGCGGTGCTTGTTGCGCCGGCCGCGTGCAGCAGTGACGACGACTCGGGCGGGCAGGAGCCGGACAAGAAGGCCTCGAAGCCGCCGGCCCGGCTCCCTCTGACCGGCGAGGTGGCGAAGTCCGGGATCCCCGACCGCCCGGCGCTCGTCGTCAAGGTGGACAACACGTCCTCCGCCGAGCCGCAGATCGGGTTGGGCAGGGCCGACCTCGTCGTGGAGGAGCTCGTCGAAGGCGGCGCCACCCGTCTCGCGGCGTTCTACCAGTCCCGGCTGCCGGGCGACGTCGGTCCCGTGCGCTCGATGCGGACGTCCGACGCCGGCATCGTCGCCCCTACCGAGGGGGTGCTCGTGGCCTCCGGGGCGGCCGGCGTCGTCACGCGTGCCATACGGGACGCGGGGATCCCCACCGCGACCGAGGGCGCCCCCGGGTTCTCCCGGGACGGGGCTCGCCCGGCCCCGTACAACCTCGTCGTCGATCCGAAGGCGCTCATCAAGGGGCTCGACGATCCGCCGGGCCCGCCCGGCACGCCGTACCTGCCGTGGGCGACGTCGGACTCGGCCACGCCTGCGGCCTCCGGGAAGCGGGTGACCAGCGCTCAGGTCACGTTCTCGCCGGCGCAGACGACCCGGTGGGGGTACACCCAGGGGCAGGGCTGGACGCGGGAGAACGGGCTGTCGGCCGTGGGTGACTCGTTCGTCGCCGACCAGCTGCTGGTGCTGCGGGTCACCACCAAGGACGCCGGGTACCGCGACCCGGCGGGCAACCCCGTCCCAGAGACGGTCACCACGGGCGAGGGGCGTGCCGTGCTGCTCCTGGGCGACCGCCGGGTGAACGCGGCCTGGGAGAAGGCCTCGGAGGAGGAGCCCTTCCGGCTCGCCACCAAGTCGGGCGAGGAGCTGACCCTGCCGCCGGGCAACACCTGGATCGAGCTCGTGCCCAAGGAGGGCGGGGTCACCACCGGCTGAGTCGGCCGTCGCCAGGCGTGCTGGGGTCCGGGGAGTCAGGCGTGCGCCGCCCCGGAGCGGAGCCACTCGGCCAGGAACTCCAGCTCGGTGCGGACCAGCGTGCCGAGGTGCTCGTCGACCGTCTTCTGCGCGGCCCGCCCCACCACGGGGACGTTGACCTTCACCCGTGCGGTCACGACGTAGCGGCAGCCCCCTTCATGGGGAGTGATCTCGTGCGTGCCCTCGAGGTCCATCGGGACGGATCCGACGTCGGCCGTCCACACGCCGTGGACGTCCGCGCCGGTCACGGCCGCCCACTCGTCGACCTGGACGAGGGTGCCGTCGCCGGCGAACCGGCGCAGCGGTCCGGGCACGACGTCGAGCGGCAGTGCGCGCGGCGTGCGCACCACCGTGTTGCCCCCGTCTTCGTGGACGGTCGGCGGCGTCGTGCCACCGAAGCGTGCGCCGCGTGCGGCGAGGAACGTCGGGTCGGTGAGTACGCCGAACAGTGCGCGGGGCTCCACCTCGTAGGCGTGCTCCACCTGCATGTGCTCCTCCTCCGCGGGTCGCGGCCATGGTAGGTGTGCCGGCGTACAGGGCCCGCCGCGCGCCTTGCCCGACGCCGTGCTGGCGAGGCGTGCATGTCCGGCTCGACGGGCGCCGTCACGTGGACACGGCCCAGGCCGGAGAATCCGGGTCGATCGGCCCGAGGCGTGGCAACCTGGGCGTCCAGGGGGTGGGAGATGCGTGGTTCTCGGGGGGCCGTCGTCCTAGCGGTGACGGGGCTGCTGGTCGCGGCCTGCAGCGCCGGGGAGCCGGAGTCCGGGACGTCCGCTGCCCGGTCGGGCGCCGGCGCCTCCGCCGACTCGGCGCCCCCGGCCGACGCGACCGGCTCGACCGACTCGTCGGCGTCGCCGGCAGCACGCAGCGCCGCCGTCCGGGCGGCTGCTCCGGAGACGGTCGTCGCCTTCTCCGGGGACATCGCCGGCGGCGGTCCCGGCTCCGCGTCGTACGCCAACGCGAGCGCGACGGGTGACCTGGTGCGTCAGGTCGACCCGGCGTACGTACTGACCGGCGGCGACAACGCGTACCCCATGGGCACACGCTCGGACTTCCGGACCAAGTACACGCCGACGTGGGGTTCCTTCAAGGCCATCACGAGGCCGGCGCCGGGCAACCACGAGTACATGACGCCGGGTGCCGCCGGCTACTACGGCTACTTCTTCGACGGGGTGGCGACCGGGCACCGCTACTACGCGTTCGGCGCCGGGGCCGGGTGGCGGGTGTACGCCCTGAACTGCGAGGTCCCCTGCGGGACCGACAGCACACAGGTGGCGTGGCTGCGACGCGACCTCGCCGACCACCCGGACCGGCACTACCTCGTCACGGTGCACCGCCCCCGCTACACGTCCGGCAAGCACCTCCCGTACCACGGGCTGAACGCGATCTGGCGCGCCGTCGTGAACGCCGGGGGAGACCTCGTCCTGTCCGGGCACAACCACCAGTACGAGCGCTTCTCCAAGCAGGACGCCTCGGGACGGTGGAAGCCGTCGAGCGGGCTGGTCCAGTTCGTCGCCGGTGCGGGCGGCGCCGAGATGTACCCGTTCTCGCGGACCGCGCCGCGAAGCCAGGCACGCAACGCCCGAGACTTCGGCGTGCTCGTGCTGCAGCTCCGTCCGGGCGGCTACTCGTGGGAGTACCTGGGCTCCGGCCGGTGCTTCCGGAGCGGCCGGTCGTACGACTGCCCGGCGCACACCGGGCGGGTGCTCGACGAGGGCAGCCGGACGACCAACAACCCCGGCTGAGCGCTCCCGGTCCAGCGCATGCCGGTCCGGCGCAACCCCGGCTGAGCGCGCGCGGTGGGCTCTTCCTGGGCGGGCAGGCCGCGGGAGTGCGGACCCTGACTGTCAGGCGGCCCGCTGCGGCGTGCCGCGGCGGTCGCCGTCGGGTCGGCCGCGCCGCCCGTCCTGGGCCCGTTCCCGCCGGGAGGCCTGGCCGCCTTGGCGGCTCGGACCACCCTGGCCGTTGTGCCCCCGGCGTCCGCGCGGCTGGTGCGCTCGCCGCGTGGCCTCGTCCCGCCTGCGCGGGGGGCGGGTGCGAACCACGACGGGCTCACCGGACGTCGCCAGGTCGCGCACCGCGTCGTGGCCGGGCTGCACCCGCGTCGCCGTCGCGCTCACGCCGGCGTCCCGGTGGATCCGCGCCACCACGCCGACCTCGTGGGGCAGCACGAGCGAGACCACGGTCCCGTCCGCCCCCGCCCGAGCCGTACGGCCGGAGCGGTGGAGGTAGTCCTTGGAGGTGTTCGGCGGGTCGTAGTGGACGACGAGGTCGACGTCGTCGACGTGGATCCCGCGGGCCGCCACGTCGGTCGCGACGAGGACGCGGGGGCTGCCGTCGGAGAACGCCGCGAGCGCCCGTTGCCGAGCCTTCTGGTGCAGGTTGCCGTGGATGGCCGTCGCCGGAGAGCCCGCACGGGTCAGGTCGCCGGCCAGGCGGTCCGCGCCGTGCTTCGTCCGGACGAACACGAGTGTGCGGCCGGGGCGCCCCGCGATCTCGGCGGCGACCGTCACCTTGTCGTCGCCGCGCACTGTGAGCACCTGGTGGTCCATCGTCTCCACGGGGGACGCGGACCCGGCGACTGCGTGGAACGCGGGGTCGCTGAGGTACGTGCGCGCCAGCCGGTCGACGCCGCGGTCCAGCGTGGCGGAGAACATCAGCCGCTGCGTGTCGCCCGGCGTCAGGTCGAGGATGCGTGTCACGTCGGGCAGGAAGCCGAGGTCCGCCATGAAGTCCGCCTCGTCGAGCACGTTGACGCGGACCCGGCCGAGGTCGATCACCTCGCGACCGACCAGGTCGAGCAGGCGGCCCGGCGTGGCGACGACCACGTCGACGGGACGGCGCAGCACCTTGATCTGCTTGACGATCGGCGCACCGCCGTACACGGACACGACGCGCAGTCCGAGCGCGATCCCGAGCGGGGCGAGCGCGTCAGTGACCTGCCGGGCCAGCTCGCGGGTCGGCACGAGCACGAGCGCACGCGGAGTCCCTGCCGTCCGGTCGGAGCCGTCCTCGACGAGGCGGGCGAGCAGCGGCAGGCCGAAGGCGAGTGTCTTGCCAGAGCCGGTCTGGGCGCGGCCGAGCACGTCACGCCCGGCCAGCGCGTCCGGGATCGTACGGGCCTGGATCGGGAACGGCTCGGTCACGCCCGAGCCGGCGAGGGTCTCTGCCAGCCGCTGCGGGAGCCCGAGCCCGGCGAACGTGGTGGTCTCGGGGGCGGGCGCCGCCGCTGCGGCGTCGAGCGCCTGCTCGAGCGGCGACGGACGACGCGGGCCAGGTCGAGGGCCGGACGTCCTGGAGCCGTACGGGCGGCGTCCCCGGGCCGGCCGTGGCCCCCGGGTGGGGCGCGGACGGTCGGAGCGGTGGGCAGGGGTGGGTCGGGGCATGACGGCGTACGTCTCCGTGAGGTCGTCGGTCGGTCGTCGGCCGCAGGGTGAGAAAGGACGCAGGCGGCTGACGGGAAACCCGTCCGGCGGGACGACGCGCTCACTCTCGACCGCGCGGGTGCGTGCCCGCGCACGAAGCGGCAGGCCTGACGCCTGCCGCACGAGGCAAGCCTATCCCACGCAAATACCCCCGGGGCCGCCCGCCGGGGTGGTGCTGCTCACAGGTCCTCGTCGGCCGCCGTACCGTGCGGGACGCGCTCGGCGGGGATCGTGCCCATGCGCCCGGCCTGGAAGTCCTCGAAGGCCTGGACGATCTCCTCGCGCGTGTTCATGACGAACGGGCCGTACCGGGCGACGGGCTCGCGGATCGGCAGCCCACCCAGGACGAGCACGTCCCAGCCGAACGGGGAGCCGGTGGGCTGGGTGTCCGCGGCCCGCATGGTCAGCGCCTCGCCGTGCCCGAAGACGGCGAGCTGCCCCTCGTCCAGAGGCCGGCCCTCGACGCCGACGGTGCCGCGCCCGTTGAGCACGTACACGAGCGCATTGAAGTCGGTCGGCCACGGCAGGGCGAAGCGTGCTCCGGGAGAGATCGTCGCGTGCAGGTACGTGATCGGGGTCTGCGTGCTGCCCGGGCCCTTGTGCCCGTCCACCTCGCCGGCGATGACGCGGACCAGCGTGCCGCCGTCGTCTGAGGAGAGCAGCGCGACGTCACCCGCCTCGATGTCCTGGTAGCGCGCGGGCGTCCACTTGGCCGACTTCGGCAGGTTCACCCACAGCTGGACGCCGTGGAACAGCCCGCCGCTGGCGACGAGCTTCTCCGGGGGCGTCTCGATGTGCAGGATGCCGGCCCCGGCGGTCATCCACTGGGTGGCGCCGTTCGTGATGAGCCCGCCGCCTCCGGTGGAGTCCTGGTGGGCGAACTCGCCGTCGATCATGTACGTGACCGTCTCGAACCCTCGGTGCGGGTGCCAGGGCGTGCCCTTGGGCTCCCCGGGGCCGTACTCGATGGCCCCCATCTGGTCGAGAAGCAGGAAGGGGTCGGCCAGCGCGAGGTCCATACCGGGGAACGGGCGGCGGACCGGGAACCCCTCGCCCTCGAAGGTCTTCAGCGCGGTGACCGTCTTGGCCACGGGACGCCAGCGGGCCGTCGCCTCGTCCGGTCGCTGGACGCGCGGCAGGGTCAGGGTGTCGGCGGTGACGGCGGGCATCAGGGCCTCCTTCGTGGGCCTCCCGGCCCCGTGGCTTCCCGCTGGGCTCCCCTCGGGCCGGTCCCCCGTGGGAGCTCCCGCGTCGAGTGGACCGCGGGACGGGGCCGGGCGTCCAGCGACGCCCGCGGAGAGTCAGTTGCTCATGCAATCACAGGCGTGAAGGCCCGCCGCCGGTTCGGTATTCCCTGGGCCTCCGGCCCGGGCGGGCCCGGGC
>JBOGEN010000208.1:0-3580 GCA_050743265.1 Actinomycetes bacterium | reverse complement strand
GTGCAGGCCCTCGTCCGCTGGGACCCGGCCACCTTCGCCGACCGCGAGCTCGCCGACCGTGAGGCGCTGGGCTTCCCACCCGCCGTCCGGATGGCCTCGCTCACCGGGCCCGCCGCCGCGGTGGCCGACCTGCTCGCGGTGGCGGACCTGCCTGCCGCGGCGGAGGTGCTCGGGCCCGTCGAGGTGCCTCCTCCTACCGGGCGTACCACCGACGCGTCGGTGGAGCGCGCGCTGGTCCGCGTACCGCGTAACCAGGGCGGCGCGCTCGCGGAGGCGCTGCACGCCGCCCAGGCCGACCGCAGCGCACGCAAGGCCGCGCAGCACGTCCGCGTCCAGGTCGACCCGCTGGAGATCGCGTGAGCCGCCCGTCCGCCGTGGTGTTCGACATCGGCAACGTCCTGCTCACCTGGGACCCACGCCGCCTGTACCGCCGGCTGCTGCCGGACGAGGAGGCGGTCGAGCACTTCCTCACCACCGTGTGCACGCTCGAGTGGAACTCCGCGCAGGACGCCGGACGTCCCTGGGCCGAGGGCGTCGCCACGCTGGTGGCCGAGCATCCCGAGCACCGCGACCTCATCGAGGCGTACGACACCCGGTGGGAGGACATGGTCGGCGGGCCGATCGAGGGCAGCGTCGCCGTCCTCGACGAGCTGCGCACCGCGGGTGTCCCCGTGTTCGCGATCACGAACTTCTCGGTGGAGAAGTTCAGCGTGACCCGGTCCCGCTTCGACTTCCTCGGCTGGTTCGGCGACATCGTCCTCTCCGGCGAGGAGGGCGTGGTCAAGCCCGATCCCGAGATCTTCCGCCGTGCCCTCGCCCGGTTCGCGGTGAAGGCCGAGGAGGCCGTGTTCGTCGACGACACGCCGGTCAACGTGGAGGCGGCCGCGGCCCTCGGCATGACCGGGCTGCACTTCACCGACCCGGCGGGGATGCGGCGCGCGTTCGTCCGCCTCGGCCTGCTGGGCGCCTGAGCCGGTCCTCGCCGCCCGGCGGTCGGCGCTGGGTCGCGTCCGTAGACTGGGACGTCACCGTCTGCGACCTGTGCGAGGAGACCCGCGTGCCCGTCCAGCCGATCCGTCTCTTCGGCGACCCCGTGCTGCGCGCACCCGCCGAGCCGGTGACCGACTTCGACAAGGAGCTGCGCACCCTCGTCGCCGACCTCACCGACACGATGACGGACGCGCCCGGGGTGGGCCTCGCCGCACCGCAGATCGGCGTGGGGCTGCGCGTGTTCACCTACTACGTGGACGACGTGCTCGGCCACGTGGTGAACCCGAGCCTCGACCTGTCGGAGGAGACGCAGCACGAGGAGGAGGGCTGCCTGTCCTTCCCCGGGCTGTCCTACCCGACGACGCGCGCACTGCGGGTCGTCGCCACCGGCTGGAACATGCACGGGGACCCCATCACGCTCGAGGGCAGCCACCTGCTCGCCCAGTGCGTGCAGCACGAGACCGACCACCTCGACGGCATCCTGTTCATCGACAGGCTCGACCGCGACCAGCGCAAGCTGGCGATGAAGGCGATCCGCGAGGCGGAGTGGTCCGGCGTGCCCGTCTCCACGGTCAAGGCGTCCCCGCACCCCACCCTGGGCCGCGGCCTGTAGGCCGGTCCGCGTCCATGCGCCTCGTCTTCGCCGGAACCCCGCAGGTCGCCCTCCCGTCCCTGGAGGCGCTCCTGGCGAGCCGGCACGAGGTCCTCGCCGTCCTCACCCGGCCGGACGCCCGTGCCGGACGCGGCCGGCACGAGGCGGCGAGCCCCGTCGCGCAGCGTGCCACCGAGGCCGGCCTCGAGGTGCTCAAGCCGGCCCGCCCGTCCGAGCCGGACTTCCTCGCCCGGCTCACCGCCCTGGCCCCGGACGTGTGCCCGGTGGTGGCGTACGGCGCGCTCGTGCCGCCCGCCGCGCTCGAGGTGCCGCGGCACGGCTGGGTCAACCTGCACTTCTCGCTGCTGCCCGCCTGGCGTGGCGCGGCGCCCGTCCAGCACGCCCTGCTGGCCGGCGACGACATCACCGGCGCGAGCACGTTCCGCCTGGACGAGGGCCTCGACACCGGTCCGGTGTTCGGGGTGACCACCGAGCCTGTCCGCGCCGACGACACCGCGGGTGACCTGCTGGGCCGTCTTGCCCAGTCCGGCGCGCGCCTCCTGGTGGCGACGCTGGACGGCATCGAGGACGGCACACTCGTCCCCGTGCCGCAGCCGGCGGAGGGCGTGAGCACGGCCCCGAAGATCACGGTGGCCGACGCGCAGGTGGACTGGGCCGCCCCCCCGCTGGCGGTCGACCGGCGGATCCGTGCGTGCACGCCCGACCCGGGAGCATGGACGGAGTTCCGCGGCTCGCGGATCAAGCTCGGCCCTCTCGGGCTGCCTCCCGGCTCCGGATCCGACGCCGGCATCGGGACGCTGCCGCCGGGCATGCTGCGTGTGGGCCGCGCACAGGTGTGGGTGGGCACGGGATCGGTTCCGGTCCTGCTCGGCGACGTGCAGCCGCAGGGCAAGCGGCCGATGCCCGCCGGCGACTGGGCCCGGGGCGTACGCCCGGACACCGGCGAGCGGTTCGGGTGAGCGCCGGGCGTCCGCGGGCGAGGTCGGGGGCCCGAGGCGGGCCCGGCTCTCGTGCGCCGGCGATCGACCCCGCGCGACGGGCCGCGCTCGACTGCCTGCGCGCCGTGGACACCCGCGGGGCGTACGCGAACCTGACGCTGCCCGCGCTGCTCACCGAGCGCGGGCTGCACGGACGCGACGCGGCGCTCGCCACCGAGCTCGCGTACGGCACACTGCGGCACCAGGGCACCTACGACGCGATCCTCGCCGCCTGCGTGGACCGTCCGCTCGACGCGGTCGGCCCGGCGGTACGTGACGTCCTCCGGCTGGGCGTCCACCAGGTACTCGCGACACGGATGCCCCCGCACGCGTCCGTGGCCACCGCGGTCGACCTCGGCGCCTCGGCCGTCGGACGCCGCGTCACCGGCTTCGTCAACGCCGTGCTCCGCGCGGTGACCCGACGCGACCTGGACGCCTGGGTGGACGCCGTGGCTCCGGCCCGCGCCGACGACCCGGTCGGGTACCTCGCGGTCGCCCACAGCCACCCCCGCTGGGTCGTCGAGGCGTTCGCGGACGCCCTCGACGAGGACATCGTGGGTGACCTGACCGAGACGGCCGCGTTGCTCGCGGCGGACAACGTGCCCCCCGCTGTGACGCTGGTCGCGCGGCCCGGCCGCGGCTCCGTGGCCGACCTCGTCGCGCTCGGCGCGACCCCCACCCGGTGGTCGCCGTACGGAGCCGTGCTCGCCGACGGCGATCCCGCCGACCTCCAGCCGGTCCGGGACGGACGCGCCGGAGTGCAGGACGAGGGCAGCCAGCTGGTCGCGCTCGCGCTCCCTGCGGTTCCCGTCGAGGGCGGGGAGCGTCGCTGGGTCGATCTGTGTGCCGGCCCCGGCGGCAAGGCCGCCCTGCTCGCCGGACTCGCCACCGGGCGGGGGGCCCGGGTACTGGCGGTCGAACGCCAGCCGCACCGGCCCCGGAAGGTCGAGCAGGCCCTGCGTGGAGACTCCGGCGGGCACCGGGTCCTCGTCGCCGACGG
>JBOGEN010000207.1:0-13859 GCA_050743265.1 Actinomycetes bacterium | reverse complement strand
GCTCAAGACCGCGCTGGCCTGGCTGGGCGCACAGTCCGGGCCTCCGCCGCACGAGGTGGCGACCGCACCGCTCGTGGGCTGGCTGCCGATGCTGCACCGCCGCCCGCCCGGCCACCCCCGGGGCGGGTCCGGCGTGCTCAGCGACGCGTTGGCCCGGAGGCTCGCCGCCGACGGAGGGACCGTGCGCTGCGGGGACGGTGCCGCGCGGATCACCCGGGGCCCGGGCGGCCGCGTCGACGGCGTCGTCACCGCGTCGGGTGCGCACGTACGGGCCCGGGCTGTGCTGGCCGGGTGCCACGTGCTCACCACCGCCGCCCTGCTGGACGACGACACGTTCAGCCCGCGTGTCCGGCGCGACGCACGAGTCGGCCAGGGCATCGGCATGGCCGTCCGGCTCGACACGACCGACCTGCCGCGCTACCCGTCCGACCCCGGAGCGGCGCACCGGGCGATGCAGCTGCTCGCGCCGTCGCGTGCGCACCTGCGCGCGGCGTACGGGGACCACCTGGCAGGACGCCAGCCGCAGCGGCCGGCCGCGCTCGCCCTCACCTTCTCCGCGTTCGACGACACGCTGGCGCCGCCCGGCCGGCACGCGGTCACCGTGTGGGGCCAGTGGCACCCGTACGCCCTGGCGGACGGAGCCTCGTGGGACGACGCCGGGCAGCGCGCCGCCGACCGGCTGGTGGCCGAGGTCGAGCGTGCGGCCCCGGGGTTCGCCTCGGCCGTCGAGCGCGTGCACGTGCAGACGCCGGCCGACCTCGAACGCGAGCTCGGCCTGCACGGCGGCAACGTGATGCACCTGGAGATGGGCCTGGACGCGATGTTCGCGCTGCGCCCGCTGCCCGGGCTCGCCGCGTACCGGTCCGGCGTGGAGGGGCTGTACCTCACCGGCGCCTCGACGCACCCGGGCGGCGGGATCTCCGGGGCGTCGGGTCGCAGCGCCGCGCAGACGGTGATCGGCGACCTGACCGGGGGACGGCGGGGGCGAGTGCGTCGCACCGTCCGTCGTACCGCTCGGCGCGCCGTCTGGCGGGTGGCCGGGTGAAGGGCGAGGTGCTGTTCGACGCCGCCGGGCCGCGTGTCCGCCACCCGGGGGCGTTCGCGCGGCGGCTGCCGTGGGCGCTCACGGGCGCGGTGGTCGCGGCCGAGATCGCGTACCCCCTCGTCGAGGGCACCACCCGCAGCCGCCTCACCGTGGCGACCGTCGTGCTGTTCTTCTGTGCGTCGGTCACGCACGCCGCGGCGTACCACGGCGTCGCGTGGGCGTCCGGGCTGGTCGCACTTGCTGCAGGTGGGGGCCTGGCCGCCGAGGTGGCCGGCTCGCGGACCGGCTACCCGTTCGGCGAGTACACGTACACGGACGCGCTCGGCTGGCAGGTGCTCGACGTCCCGGTGGTCGTGCCGCTGGCCTGGGCGATGATGGCCTACCCGGCGCTGGTCGTGGCGCGGCGGCTCACCCGGCGTGTGGTCCCGCTCGTCGGCGGGCTCGCGCTCGCGTCGTGGGACCTCTTCCTCGACCCCCAGATGGTGGACGCCGGGCACTGGCGCTGGGTCGACGTGGGAGCAGAGCTGCCCGGGGTGTCCGGCGTCCCGGCGCAGAACTTCGCCGGATGGCTGGCCGTCTCGATCGTGCTCATGGCGCTTCTCCACGTGCTCCTGCCGGGTGGGAACGGGCCCGAGGGCGTGCCGGCGACGCTCTACCTGTGGACGTACGCGTCGTCGGTGGCCGCCGCCGCCGTGTTCTTCGACCGCCCGGGGGTCGCCCTCGTCGGGGGTGTCGTGATGGGGCTCGTGGCCGTCCCGTACGCGTACCGGCTCTGGCTCGACCGCCCGTGAGCGGCCCGCTCGTGCGCGCCGGCACGCTGCTCGCGGTCGCCGGGGCCGTGCACGCCGCCGTGAACGCCCGGTTGCTGCGCACGCCGCCCGTGGACCCGCCCCCTGTCGCGGAGCCCGTGTCCGTGCTTCTGCCCGTGCGGGACGAGGCCGCCCGGGTCGCACGGTGCCTGGAGGCGCTGCGCGCCCAGACCGGCGTCCGTGACCTCGAGGTGCTGGTGCTCGACGACGGCTCGACCGACGGGACCGCAGACGTCGTGCGTGGCGTGGTGGCGGAGGACCCGCGGGTGCGTCTGCTCTCGCACGACCCGGGCATGCCCCTCCCGCCGGGCTGGCTCGGCAAGCCGTACGCCTGTGCCCGGCTCGCCGAGGCCGCGTCCGGTCGAGTCCTCGTGTTCGTCGACGCGGACGTGGTGCTCGCCCCGCACGCGGTCGCGGGCACCGTGACGTGCCTGCGCTGGTGCGGGCTCGACCTCGTCTCCCCGTACCCGCGGCAGGACGCGGGGTCCGCGGCCGAACGGGTGGTCCAGCCGCTGCTGCAGTGGTCGTACCTCACGCTGCTGGCGCTGCGGGTCGCCGAGCGATCGTCGCGGCCGTCACTGGCCGCCGCCAACGGCCAGCTGCTCGCGGTGGACGCCGCCGCGTACCACCGCGCCGGGGGGCACGCCATCGTCCGCGGCGAGGTGCTCGACGACGTCGCGCTGCTCCGGGCGGTCGTCCGCACGGGAGGCCACGGCGCGGTCGCGGACGGCACGCGGCTCGCGTCGTGCCGCATGTACGGCTCGGCCGCGGCGCTGCGTGAGGGGTACGCGAAGTCGCTGTGGTCGGCGACCCGGTCCCCCGTCGGAGCGGCGTCGCTCCTCGGCGCGCTCGGGCTCGCGTACGTCGTCCCGCCGCTGGCTGCGCTGCGCGGGTCGCGCGCCGGGCTGCTCGGGTACGCCGCCGGAGTCGCCGGCCGCGTCGTCACCGGGCGTCGTACCGGCGCCCGGGTGTGGCCGGACGCGCTCGCCCATCCCGCCTCCGTGCTCGCGCTCGGCGCGCTGACGGCGGACTCGTGGGTCCGCCACCGTCGCGGCACGCTCACGTGGAAGGGGCGCCGGCTGCCGCGCTCGCGCTGAGGGCTGCCGTGCTCGCGCGGAGCGCCGCCCCGGCCGGGCGAAGCCCGTACGCTCGCAGGCATGCCGCCCCGGACGCCTCCGCCCGCACGGGAGACGGTGCTCGCGCGGCTGCGCCCGATGCTCGAGGGACGCAAGGTGGTGCTCACCAGCGGGCCGCTGGCGGGCATGCCTCCGCGCGTCGCCCAGGTCCGCGCTCTCGGCGCCGAGCAGCCCTTGTGCATCGCCCTCGGCCTCGGTACCGGCCCGGTCCCCGAAGAGGACGAGGCGAGCGCGGTCGTGTTGGACGTGCACAGCACCGACGTGCTCGCCGAGGTCAGGACCGGGGAGCGCCTGTTCGCGGACCCGCCTCCCGAGGTGCTCGCGGCCCTGGACGTGTACGACCCGGCCGGCGAGGCCGTCGTCCTCGCCGGCCCGTTCACCACGGTCCGCACGCTCGCCGGGCGACCGGTGCTCGGCGGGCGGTTCCCGGGCACGGGGACACCGACATCGCCGACGAGGAGCGGTGCCCTTCCGTGCCGCCGTGCGCTCGTGGTCTTGCGCCCAGCGGTCAGTGGGAGGCGCTGGAGGACAAGGCCACCGTCGACGACCTGTGGGACTCCCTGGGGATCACCAGGGCGCCCTCCCGCGTCGTCCCGGCGGAGCGGGGCGCGATGGCCGCTGCCGGCGCGGCCCTGGACGGCGGGCTCGGCACGGTCTGGTCCGGTGACGCGCTCGAGGGCTTCAACGGGGGCGGTGAGTACGTCCGCTGGGTGCGCTCGGCCGCCTCCGCCGACGAGGCCGCCGCGTTCCTCGCCGCTCACTGCGCGCGGGTGCGGGTGATGCCGTTCCTCGACGGGGTGCCGTGCAGCGTGCACGGCTTCGCCTTCCCGGACGGGGACGTCGCCCTGCGGCCGGTGGAGATGGTCACGATGCGCCGGCCCGCCGGCCACCCCGAGGAGCACCGGTTCGTCTACGGCGGTGCGTCCACCTGGTGGGACCCGCCGCCCGGCGACCGGGACGCGATGCGGGACGTGGCGCGCCGCGTGGCAGCGGAGCTGCGGCGCCGCGTCGTGTATCGCGGCGGTTTCAGCGTGGACGGCGTGCTCACGGCGGAGGGGTTCGTACCGACGGAGATCAACCCGCGGTTCACCGGAGGGCTGAACACGATCGGACGGGCCATCGAGGAGGTCCCGCTCCTCCTCGTCCAGGCGGCGCTGGTCTCGGGGTACGACCCGGGCCTTCGCGCGGACGAGTTCGAGACGCTCGTGCTCGGCGCGGCGGACGCGCACCGCAGCGGCAGCGGCATCGTCCTGAGCCCGCACGTCAGCCCCGGGACCACGCAGTCCGCGCCGGTGCGGTTCGAGGGTGACCCGGGTGCCTCCTCCGGCGGCCCGCGCTGCCGGTGGGCCGGAGACGCCAAGCCTCCGGACGGGATGCTCGAGCTCGGTCCGGCGGCGGTCGGGGGGCTCGTCCGGCTCGCGCTCGACCCCGACCGCACGACCCCCGGACCGCCCGTCGCCGGGCGTACGGTCGCCGCACTCGCCCTCGCCGACGAGACCTGGGGCACCGGCGTGGGCCCGCTGGTCCCGGCGCCGTCCCTCCGTGGGGACGCCGCCCAGGGTTAGGCTCGCCGCCCGTGGCACGGGTCGTCGTCGTCGGGGCGGGCATGGGCGGGCTCGCGGCGGCGGCACGCCTGGCGCGGCAGCGGCACGAGGTGACCGTGTGCGAACAGGCCTCGGCCGTCGGCGGCAAGCTCGGCACCTACACGAGGGACGGGTTCACCTTCGACACCGGACCGTCGCTGCTGACGCTGCCGGCGGTCTACCGCGACCTGTTCCGCAAGACCGGACGCCCGCTCGAGCAGGTGCTCGACCTCGTCCCCGTCGACCCGGTCACCCGCTACCGGTTCGCCGACGGGGCGACCCTCGACCTGCCGAACGCCAGTCGCTCGGGCGTCCGCGGGGCTCTCGACGACGCGCTGGGCGGCACCGCGGGGCGCGACTGGCTCGCCGTGCTCGACCGTGGCGCGGCGATGTGGGACGCGGTCCGCGAGCCGTTCCTCTCCTCCGGCGACGTCGGCGTACGCGACCTGCTCCGCCGGGCGGGCCGTGTCCACGACCTGCGCGTGGTCGCACCGTGGCAGACACTGCGCGGGCTCGGCCGGCACCTGCTGCACGACCCACGGCTGCACCACCTGCTGGACAGGTACGCGACGTACACCGGGTCCGACCCCCGGCGCACGCCCGCGGTGCTCGCGACCGCGCCGTACGTCGAGCACGCGTTCGGGGCCTGGTACGTGCCGGGCGGGCTGGGCCGTCTCGGTGACGCGCTCGCCGACCGCGCGCACCAGCGGGGCGTGCGGCTGCGTACCGGCGCCGAGGTCGTCCGCGTCAGCACGTCCGGCGGACGCGTCGACGGCGTCGTCCTGGCCGACGGGGAGACGCTGCCCGCCGACGTCGTCGTGAGCGACGTCGACACGGCCTCTCTCTACGTCGAGCTGCTCCCCCAGCCGCGGCAGGCGGCCCGGCTGCGGAAGGCGACGCCGTCGCTGTCCGGGTTCGTGCTGCTGCTCGCGCTCCGCGGGCGTACGCCCGGTCTGCGCCACCACACCGTGCTCTTCGCCGAGGACTACGACGCCGAGTTCGACGCCGTCTTCGGGCAACCGGCGAGCCCCGTGCCCGACCCGACCCTGTACGTCGGCGCGCCGGACGACCCCGCGCTCCGCCCGGACGACGGCCACGAGGCGTGGCAGGTCCTGGTGAACGCGCCTCGGCACGGGACGGACGGCGCCCCCGGCACGGTCGACTGGACGGCGCCCGGGCTTGCCGAGTCGTACGCCGACCGCGTCCTCGCCGTCATGGCCGGACGCGGGCTCGACGTCAGGGACCGGGTGCGCTGGCGGGTCATCCGGACCCCCGCCGACCTCGAGCGCGAGACGCGCTCTCCCGGCGGCGCCATCTACGGCAGCTCCTCGAACGGCCGCCGCGCGGCGTTCCTGCGCCCGGCCAACCGGTCACCGGTGCCAGGGCTGTTCCTCGTCGGGGGGTCCGCTCACCCCGGGGGCGGGCTCCCCCTGGTCGCGATGTCCGCCGCCACGGTCGCGGGGATGGTCGGACGCGCCTGAGGCCCCGCGCGCGACGACCGCTCACCGGAGCCGACGCCGCACCACGACGAGGACCTGCACGAGCCCCACGAGGGCCAGGGCTGCCCAGACCACCAGCCCCGCGAGCGCCGCGTCGTCCGCACGCCCCGGCAGCACTCCCGCGCCTGCCAGGGCACTGGCCGTGACGATCACCCGGGTGGGCCGCTCGGCGACCGTGACGACGCCCACCTCGGACATCCCGACGACCGCCGCACGGGCCCGGGTGTACTCCTGGAGCACGGTGCCCGCCCCGGCCGCGACGGCCAGCCAGCCCGGGGCGCCCAGAAGCCACAGCGCCACCAGGCACAGGCCGTCACTCACCCGGTCGGCGACCGAGTCGAGCACGGAGCCGAACGCCGTGACCCGCTCGGTGAGCACGGCGACCGCGCCGTCGAGGTTGTCCACGAGCCCGCTGACAACGGCGAGGAGCGCGGCCAGCAGAGCCCACCGGCCGCCCAGCCCGGCCAGAGCGGCCGTCACCCCGGCGGCGAGGATCCCGGCCAGCGTCACCGCGTCCGGTGGGACGGACCGGGCCGCAAGCGGTCGTGCCGCCGTGTAGCCGAGGGACAGCCAGCCGTACGCGAGGCGGGACCGGCGCGGGTCGTACCCTCCGTGGAGCTCGGACCAGCGGCGCAGGTACTCCGCCCGGCCGGGGACGGCCGATGCGCTCAGTGCACGTCCTGCAGGTCGAGGGACTCGTAGATCTCGCGCGTCGCGGTGGAGCGGTTGAGCGTGTAGAAGTGCAGGCCCGGCGCGCCCCCCTCGAGCAGGCGCTGGGCCAGCTCGCACGCGGTCTCCACGCCGATCGCGCGGACGGCCTCGGGGTCGTCCTCCACGGCGAGCAGCCGGTCCGCGAGGTCGCGGGGGAACTCCGCACCGGAGAGCTGCGCGAACCGCTGGATCTGGCGCACGTTCGTCACCGGCATGATCCCCGGCACGATCGGGACCTCGCAGCCGTGCGCCGACGCCCGCTCCACCAGGGAGAAGTAGTCGTCCGCCGAGAAGAAGAACTGGGTGACCGCGAAGTCCGCGCCGGCGCGCACCTTGGCGGCGAGGTACTTCGCGTCGGTGTCCAGGTCGGCCGCCTCCGGGTGGCCCTCGGGGAAGGCGGCGACCCCCACGCAGAAGCTGCCCAGCTCGCGCACCAGCCGGACCAGGTCGTCGGCGTGCTCGAGACCCTCGGGGTGCCGCTCCCAGGCCACGTCCGGGCCCCCGGGCATGTCGCCGCGCAGGGCGAGCACGTTGCGCACGCCGGCGTCCGCGTACGCGCCGATCACCGAGCGCACCTCGGCCCGGGGAGCGGCGACGCAGGTGAGGTGGCCCATCGGGGTCAGTGTGGTCTCGGCGGCGATTCGTCCCGTGATGCGCACCGTCCGGTCGCGCGTCGACCCGCCCGCCCCGTACGTCACGGAGACGAATGTCGGCCGCAGCGGCTCGAGCTGGCGAACCGACTGCCAGAGGTTTCGCTCCCCTTCGTCCGTCTTGGGAGGGAAGAACTCGAACGAGAACGACCGCCGCCCCGACGCCAGAAGGTCACGGATCGTCGCGGTGCCGTCCGGACGGGTCGAGGAGCTACCGAAAGCCATGGGCCGAGGTTACCGGCTGGGGCGGTCCGACTCCGGGTGAGCAGGAGCAGGCTCCCCGTCCGGGGGAACGCGCCACGGTTTAGGGCCGCGCAGCCCGGCTACGCTCCACACGTGACCGCCGACGGTTCCCCGAGCCCGCCCGGCTCCCGCCGAGGGGGGGCCGCGTCACCGCTGCACGTCGAGGACCTGCACGCCCGGGTGCAGAAGGCCCTGGACTCGTTCCTCGCCCGTCAGGAGCCCCTGCTGCACGCGATCAGCGAGGACCTCGACGCGCTCAATGACGCCCTGCGCGACCTGCTCTCCGGGGGCAAGCGGCTGCGACCGGCGTTCTGCTACTGGGCCTGGCGGGGTGCGAGCGGGGCCGAGCGGGACGAGGCGGTGGCCGCGGCCGCCTCCCTCGAGCTGCTGCAGGCGTGCGCCCTCGTCCACGACGACGTGATGGACGGCAGCGACACCCGCCGGGGGCAGCCCTCGGCGCACTGCCGGTTCGCCACGATGCACCAGGAGTCGGGCTGGCTCGGGTCCCCCGGCCGGTTCGGTGAGGGTGCCGCGATCCTGCTCGGGGACCTGCTGCTGGCGTGGACGGACCAGCTCTACTACGCCTCCGGTCTGCCGGCCGAGTCCCTGGCCCGGGGCAAGCCCGTGCTCGACCTCATGCGGACCGAGGTCATGGTCGGCCAGTACCTCGACCTCGTGGAGCAGGCCCGTGGCGGCGGGTCGAGCGAGCGGGCGATGCGTGTGCTGCGGTTCAAGAGCGCGAAGTACTCCGTCGAGCAGCCGCTGCACCTGGGCGCCGCGCTGGCCGGGGCACCCGAGCCGCTGCGCGCCACGTACGCCGCGTTCGGGCTGCCCCTCGGGGAGGCGTTCCAGCTGCGGGACGACGTGCTCGGGGTGTTCGGCGACCCGCAGGTGACCGGCAAGCCGGCCGGCGACGACCTGCGTGAGGGCAAGCGCACCGTGCTCGTCGGCACGGCCGAGGAGCGCGCCACCCCAGTGCAGTCGGCGGTGCTGCGGGACTGCCTGGGTGACCCGGACCTCGGCACCGACGGGGTGGAGGCGCTGCGTGACGTCATCGTCACCACCGGCGCCCTCAGCCATGTCGAGGGGTTGATCGCCCGGCTGGCGGACCAGGCCGAGGCCGCCCTGCAGGCCGGCGATGTCGCGGAGCCGGCGCGCGGCGTGCTGGCCGCGCTCGCCGTCGCGGCCACCTCGCGCCGCGACTGAGGCGGCTGAGGTCCTGCGGATGCGTACGGTCACCGGGCCGACCGACCGCGTGGTCGTCGTCGGCGCGGGCCTCGGCGGGCTCTCGGCCGCGCTGCGACTCGCCGCGGCCGGGCGTGAGGTCACCGTCCTCGAGCGGGCGGACGTCCCCGGCGGGCGGGCGGGGGTCCTGCACGCGGACGGCTACACGTTCGACACCGGCCCGACCGTGCTCACGATGCCCGGCCTCATCGCGGACGCGCTCGCCGCGGTGGACGAGCGGCTCGAGGACTGGCTCGACCTGCGCCGCCTCGACCCCGCGTACCGGGCCTGGTTCCCTGACGGGTCGACGCTCGACGTCCACGCCGACGTGGACGCGATGGCCGCGGAGGTGTCCCGGGTGTGCGGTCCGGCCGAGGCGGACGGGTACCGCCGGTTCGTCGCGTACGCAGCGCAGCTGTACCGGCTGGAGATGGCCGACTTCATCGAGCGCAACCTCGACTCTCCGTTCGACCTCGTCACCCCGAACCTGGGTCGCCTCGTCGCGATGGGCGGGTTCCGGCGGCTCTCCACGGTGGCGCACCGGTTCCTCGCCGACCCGCGTACCCGGCGGGTGTTCACGTTCCAGTCCATGTACGCGGGCCTCCCCCCGCACCGCGCCCTCGCGCTGTACGCCGTGATCGCGTACATGGACACGGTGGCGGGCGTGTACTTCCCGGTCGGCGGCATGCACGCCGTGCCGCAGGGGCTCGCCGGTGCGGCGGCGAAGCACGGCGTGACGTTCCGGTACGGCACGGAGGTCGTGGACGTCGAGACGTCCGGCGACCGCGCGCAGGCGGTGCGGACGGCGGACGGCGACCGCGTTCCCTGCGACGTGCTCGTGCTCAACCCGGACCTCCCGGTGGCCCGGAGCCGCCTGCTCGGTCACCCTCTGCGCAGACCCGTGCGCTACTCCCCCTCGTGCTTCCTGCTGCTCGCCGGGTCGCGGGCCCGCTACCGGCGGATCGCGCACCACAACGTCCACGTCGGGCGTGCGTGGCATCGGACGTTCCACGAGGTCGTCGACGCCGGCCGGCTGATGAGCGACCCGTCGTTCCTCGTCTCCTCCGCGACGCGGACGGACGCGAGCCTCGCCCCGGAGGGTCGCGCGACGTACTCCGCGCTCTTCCCCACGCCCAACCTGCGCGCGCCGCTCGACTGGACCCGGCGCCGCGGGCCGTACCGCGACGAGGTGGTCGGCACACTCGAGCGCGCGGGGTACGTGGGCTTCGACGACGCGGTCGAGGTGGAGTCGGTCACCACCCCGCTGGACTGGCAGGCGCGTGGCATGGCCGCCGGGACGCCCTTCGCGCTGGCCCACACGTTCGGCCAGTCCGGCCCTTTCCGGCCACGCAACGTCTGGGGCGAGAACGTCGTGTTCACCGGGTCGGGCACGCAACCCGGCGTCGGCGTCCCGATGGTGCTGCTGAGTGGCCGGCTCGCGGCCGAGCGGGTCACCGGGCCGCCTCGACGAGCCGGCAGGCAGCGATGACGCGCGGCGGGGCCCGCGACCTCGATGCCGCCGGCATCACCGACCCGGCGCTCCGGGACTCGTACGCACGGTGCCGCGCGCTGCATGCCGCGCACGGGCGCACCTACTACCTCGCCACGATGCTGCTGCCGCCCGGCAAGCGCCCGTACGTGCACGCGCTCTACGGCTTCGCCCGGTACGCCGACGAGATCGTGGACGCCTTCGACGGTCGCTGCCCGGCCGCGCGGGCCCACGAGCTGGCCCGGTGGGGCGAGCGGATCCTCGCCGACCTGCGGACCGGTGCCAGCGCGGACCCCGTCGGGCTTGCCCTGGTGCACACCGTCCGCACCTGGGACGTGCCGCACGCGCACGTCGAGGCGTTCCTGCGCTCGATGCGGATGGACCTCACCGTCGACGCGTACCCCACGTACGCCGACCTCGCCGGGTACATGGAGGGCTCGGCGGCAGCCATCGGCCTGCAGATGACACCCATCCTGGGGCCGACCACCGACGAGGCGTACGCGCGGGCGCGCGACCTCGGCGTCGCGTTCCAGCTCACGAACTTCATCCGCGACGTCGGCGAGGACCTGCGACGCGGCCGGGTCTACCTGCCGCTGGAGGACCTCGCGGCGTTCGAGGTGGAGCGGGCGGACCTGGCCGCGGGCCGTCCGTCCTCCCGTTTGCGGGACCTGCTCGCGTTCGAGGTCGCCCGCACCCGCGCGCTCTACGCCCGGGCACGTCCAGGCATCGCGATGCTGCACCCGTCCAGCCAGGCGTGCATCGCCACCGCGTTCACCCTGTACAGCGCGATCCTCGACGAGGTGGAGCGCAGCGGGTACGCGGTGCTGGACCGTCGGGTCTCCGTCCCGGTGAGCCGCCGGCTGCGGGTCGCCGCCCCGGCAATCGTCCGGGCCCGCCGCGCCTGGCGCATGCGGGTGGCCCCGGCCGGGTGACCCCGCTCAGCGCTGGACGCCTCGGCGTCCCCACCACACCCACCAGGCCAGCGTCTGCACGACGAGGGCGAAGCCGAACAGCAGGTCCTCGACCGGCGCGTACGCGACGCGCAGGCCCACCACCGTCCCCTCGTCGTACGTGACGACGTCGCGCCCGGTGAGCCAGCCGTTCACGAGCAGCTGGAAGCCGAGCACGATCGCGTAGGCCACCCAGAACGCGCGCCGGGCGAGCAGCCGGGTGCGCAGCAGCACGAGGTCGAGGGCGAGCGTGACCGCGACGGCGAGGAGGGCGAGTGCGGTGTAGCTCACCGCGCGCTCGTCCGTTCGTCTCCCACCCGCCAGCCACGGACCACCCGGACGGCCTCCAGCGTCATCACCGCGCACAGCGGGACCACGCAGAAGAACAGGATCTCCTCGACCGGGATGCCGCCGGGCATCCGCACCCCGAGGGTCTGGTCGCGGTCGAAACGCCAGTGGCCGTGCGCGATCGCGTACGCGTCCCAGGCCACGAACACCGGCACGACCGGCAGCAACGAGAGCGCGAACCGCCGCCACCGGGCGTACACGCGCACCCCGAGCCAGAGCTCGAGCGGCAGCGTGGCGAGCAGGCAGAGGCCGAGCACACCGAGGTAGGCGAACGTCACACCCGGCATTGTCCCGGCGTCAGGCAGAGCCGGCGTCAGGCAGAGCCGGCCTCGCGCAGGCGCGCTGCCAGCCGGGCTGCGGCCTCCCCCGGGTCGTCGGCCTCGGTGATCACGCGGACCACGACCGCACGCCGGGCGCCCCGGGCGAGCACCTCGTCCAGGGTGTCGTGGTCGATCCCGCCGATGGCGAACCAGGGACGGTTCGTCCGCAGCCCCGCCGCGTGGGCGAGCAGGTCAGGGCCGGCGGCCGGACGGCCCGGTTTCGTCGGCGTGGTCCACGTGGGACCGACGCAGAAGTAGTCGACGCCGTCCTCGGCCACGGCCGCGTCGACCTGCGGGACGTCGTGGGTCGAGCGGCCGACCAGCATCTCGGGCCCGACGACCGCACGCGCGGCCGGGACGGGCAGGTCGTCCTGGCCCAGGTGGAGCACGTCGGCCCCCACCGCGTGGGCCACGTCGGCGCGGTCGTTCACGGCGAGCAGCGCGCCGTGCCGCGCGCACGCGTCCGCGAACACGTCGAGGTGGCGCATCTCGTCCCGCGCTTCGAGCCCCTTCTGCCGGAGCTGGACGATGTCGACACCGTGCGCGAGCACCGCGTCGAGGAACTCGGCGAGGTCGCCCTGCCGCTCACGGGCGTCCGTGCACAGGTACAGGCGGGCGTCGGCCAGCCTGTCGCGCAACGCGGGCCCGCTCGACCGGTCACCGGCCACGCTCAGAACCCCAGCGCCTGCGCCCGACGCCGCACTTCGGTCCCGCGGTTCTCGGCGAGTGCCTGGGCCGGGGTGCCCGGCAGCGAGTCGTCCGGGGTGAACAGCCAGCGCAGGGCCTCGGCCTCGTCGTATCCGGAGTCCGCGAGCAGGGTGAGCGTGCCGGCGAGCCCCTTGACCGGCTTGCCGTCCTGGACGAAGAGGGCGGGCACCTGCAGGGTGCGGCGCTCCCCGCGACGGACGGCCAGGAGGTTGCGGTCGCGCAGCAGCTGGCGTACCTGGGTCACCGCGATCCCGAGGGACTCGGCGACCTCCGGGAGGGACAGCCACGCGCCGACGTGCACCTCGGTCTTCTCGTCGATGTCGCTCACCCTCCCACCCTGCCACGGGGCCGCCGGGGGCACTCACCCGCGCACGGCCGCCTTGACCGGGACGTCGGTGTCGGCCAGCCGGGCCGGGTCGACCGGCCTCCCCGACGCCGCGAGACGGCGCGCCTGCACCAGGTCGCGGTGGCGGTCGACGGTGAGCACGGCGGTGAGCCGGTCGTGCTCGTCGAGCCAGCACAGTGCCCAGGGGCCCGCTGCCGGGTCGCCGCGCCACACCTCGCGCGTCCCGTCCAGGGGCGCTCCGGCGTACTGCACCATGCGGCCGAACTGCTCCGACCAGACGTACGGAACGGGGTCGTACGTGTCGGCCCCGTCACCGGCCCCGTCACGGGGCGTGCTCCCCCGCAGGTCACCGAGCAGACTCGCAACGGCGATGTCGGGCGTACGCAAGGCGTGGTCCCAGTGCTCGACGCGCATCCGGCGGCCGTACCGCGTCGAGGGATAGGTGAGGCAGTCCCCCGCCGCGTACACGCCAGGCAGGTCGGTGCGGAGCCCTGCGTCGACGAGCACGGCGCCGCGCCCGTCCCGCGGCACCGGGGAGCCGTCCAGCCACGCGGTCGCCGGACGCACGCCGACGCCCACCACGGCGACGTCGAACCCGACCTCCTCCCCGGAGGCGAGGTGCAGCCGTCCCGGCACCACGTCCGCCACCGTCGCCCCGAGCCGGAGGTCGGCTCCCGCGTCGGCGTACCAGGGCAGGGTGAGGCGGCCGACGTCCGCCGACAACGCGGCGCCGAGCGGGGCCTCCCCGGCCTCCACCACGGTGACCCGGCAGCCTGCGCGGCACGCGGCCGTCGCGAC
>JBOGEN010000206.1:0-2582 GCA_050743265.1 Actinomycetes bacterium | reverse complement strand
GAGGAGGGGCGCGAGCCCGTCGAGGCGCCGTCCACGGGCGGGCTGCTGTCCGGGTCCGGCATGGTGCTGGTCGCCGAGGACGAGCTGCATGTCCGCGCCTTCCTGCGGATCACGCTGGAGCGCGCAGGCTATACGGTGCTCGCCGCGTCGGACGGTGAGCAGGCCTTACAGCTTGCCGCGAGTGCTGGTCCGTTCGACCTGCTCGTCACCGATGTCGTCATGCCGCGCCTCGGCGGGCTCGCGCTCGCCCGTCGGCTCATGGAGGACCAGCGCGGGTTGCGGGTGCTGCTGGTCTCCGGCTATCCGGGGGACATCGCGCTGCTCGAGGACATGCCCGCCGGGGTGCGGCTTCTCGCGAAGCCGTTCGGGCCGGACGCGCTGACTGCGGCGGCGCGAGAGCTGCTGGCCGGGCCGGAGGGGGGCGGGCGGTGAGGGTGCTGGCCGTCGAGGACGATCCCCAGGTGGCGGGGCTCCTGCACCGCGGCCTGGAGCGCGAGGGGCACGCGGTCGACATCGCCGCCACCGCCATGGACGGGGCCTGGTTCGCCCGGGAGACCTCGTACGACGCGATCATCCTCGACGTGAACCTGCCGGACGAGAACGGGTTCACCTTGTGCCAGCGGCTGCGGGACGCCGGGGTCGGCGCCCCGATCCTGCTGCTGACCGGGCGGCGAGCCGTGGAGGACCGCGTCACCGGCCTGGACGCGGGCGCGGACGACTACCTGGTCAAGCCGTTCAGCCTGTCCGAGCTCTCCGCACGGCTGCGGGCCCTGACCCGCCGCGGTCAGGTCGTCCACCAGACGGTCATCACGGCCGGGGAGGTGTCGCTGGACCCGGCTCAGCGGCGAGCCTGGCGCTCCGGCCTCCCGCTGGACCTGACCCCGCGGGAGTACGCGCTGCTCGAGCTGCTCGCCCGGCACGGCGGAGCCGCCGTCAGCCGGGAGGCGATACGCGGGACTCTGTGGGACTTCGCCGCGGAGGTCAGCGACAACAGGCTGGACGTGCTCGTCTCCTCCCTGCGGGCGAAGATCAGGCAGCGCAGCGGGGAGGACGGCATCGCGACGGTCCGCGGGTTCGGCTACCGGCTGGCGGTCGACTGACTCGTCGGGCTGACTCGTCGGGCTGACGTCCCGGCTGACACTGAGTGACCGAGCCTGGCCTCGGCTCAGGTCCTTCTCAGGACCTTGGGGGCACCCTGGTGACCACGCGTCACGGGTGGAGGGCTGATGCGCGAAGCCTCGGGGGCCGGTAGGCAGCCTGTCCTCGTCGTCGACCCCCGACGAACAGTTCCGCCGGCCGGGGATCGACGTGGTGTTCCCGTACCGGGTGCCCTCGCGCGATCGCCTGACCCGTCACCTGCTCCGGGCCTGCCCTTCCCTCCGAGGGCAAGATCCGGTGGACACCGCCGAGGCGGCGCAAGCCGCACGGCGGTCTCGCTCCCTGGAGCGGAATGAGCACCGGGCCGCTGCCCTCCCCCTGTGGGGCAGCGGCCCGGCTTCGCCGTGCCTGTCAGGCGTCCCGGCGCACCGTCGGGCGCCCGCCGCGCCGCCGTACCTCTCGGAACCCGGCCTCGGTGAACAGCGCGAGCGTGCCGGTGAAGATGCTGGACGCGGGGGAGCGCGCCTCCGTGTCGACGGGGTAGCCCTCGACGGTCACGGCCCCCCGACTGCGGGCGTAGTCGACCGCGGCGTCGAGCAGGACACGGGCGACCCCGCGCCCGCGCTCCCTCCGGGGAACCCAGAAGCACACCACGGCCCAGGTGTCCGAGTCGCCGGGCTCGTCCGGGTCGTCGGGGTCGGGGCGGAGCCGCGGCGAGCGCAGGATGCGGCCGAACTGCTCGCGGGGGGCGACCGACACCCACCCGACGGGTCGTTCGTCCTCGTACGCCAGGAGGCCGGGGACGGCGCCGTCGCGGGTCAGCCGGGCGAGCAGCTCGCGGTTGCCGGCCCCGTGGTCGGCGATCCCGGCGTCGAACTCGCTCGTCGTACGACGCCAGTACACGCACCAGCAGTTCGCGTACATGCCGTTCGTCCCGCTGAACGCCTCCAGCGCCGGCCAGCGGTCGGGCGTGACGGGGACGGTGGTGAGCGACGTGACCATGGCCGTACTTTGCCCGGCTCCGTGACCGGCCGGTACCCTGTGCGCGGCCGTCCTCGCTGGTGTCGTACGCGCAGCAGGATGTCGGTCAGGAGGCTTCGCCTAGTCCGGTCTATGGCGCCGCACTGCTAATGCGGTTGGGGGCTTCAACCCCCTCCCGGGTTCAAATCCCGGAGCCTCCGCAGCCAGAGCCCCGGTGGTCACACGCCGGGGCCTTCTGCCCACCGGCCCCGGCGGCCCCCGTTGCTGGCGTTCGTTCAGCGTCCCGTCAGGCGTTCGGGTCTCGTGTCTCGGTGGGCACGTCCGTGGTCGGCCGGGGGCCGGGCACGTCCCCTGCTCCCTCGCCGCGTCCCTCGGGGGTGGGCACCGTCGCCCCGGGCGCCTCGCCGGTCGGGCCGGCCGGCCCCACCGTGGCGGGCTGCGCGTGGCGCGGCTGCCCGCGTCCGGAGCGCAGGGCGGCCATGGTCAGCGCGCCGATCCCGTAC
>JBOGEN010000205.1:0-11990 GCA_050743265.1 Actinomycetes bacterium | reverse complement strand
CGCCCCGGCGATCGCCGCGACGGTGTCGGTGTCGTCCCCGGCGCGTACGGCGGCCTCCAGCGCGCGCTGGAGGTGGGTGGACGCTGCGGAGCCGGTGTCGGCGCCGTTGGGCGGCCCCGGGGTCGCGGTGATGGCCGCGTACGCGGCCTGCAAGGCGGTGACCGTGAACCCGTTCGGCGCGAAGTGCCCGGGATTCGCGCCCTCGGCGTCGTCCAGCCACCGGGCCCACTGGTCGCGCCGCTCCGTCGGCAGCAGGTCGAGCGCCGCGCGCACGCCCGCGAACGTGCCCTCGACGACCGCCGTGGCCACGCCGACCGACCACAGCACGCACGCGTCCCCGGCCAGCGGATCGGCGTGGGTGAGCCCGGCAACGGCGCGGGCTGCCGGCTCTGCCGCCGCCGGATCGCCGAGGTAGGCGAGCCCCACCACGCCCGTTCTCATGAGGGCCCCGTTACCAGCTGTACGCCCGGTCCTGTCGTGCTCGGCTCGAGCCGCCCTGCGCAGCCGGTCTGCGGGGCGGCCCTCGTGACGTACCGCCGCGCCCAGCACGCTGCGGGTGAGGATCCCGATGTCGGAGGCGCCCTCGGCCCGCCAGGTCAGGAACCGCTCCGCGACCTCGTCCAGGGCGTCCTCGCTTGTGAGGTCCGCGCCCGTCGCGGCGACCTCGGCGATGCACACCGCCATCTGCGTGTCATCGCTGTACTCGCCCGGCGCGTACGGCCCCAGCCCGCCTCCGCGCATCACGGGAGCCTCGCCCGGGGGCGGCGGCGCGGCGAACTCGTAGGGCACGCCGAGGGCGTCGCCGCACGCCTGCGTGAGCAGCACTCCCTCAGCACGGTCCCTCTGCACCGGCGTCAACCCCGTGTCCATCGTGAGCGCCTCCTCGGCCCGCTACCCCACCATGCCGAGCAGCCCCGACGGTGGTCGTGGCATCCGTGTCCGGCGTACGCCCCGCGCACCTGGTGACGTCGGGGAGGTGAACCCGTCCGGGTCCGCCGACGTAGTAGAGGTCGAGGGCCTCCGACGAGAAGGTCCCACGGACGGCGCCCCAAGGCGCCGACGCCCGTCAGCGTGAGAGACACCGTGAGAGTCCCAGGGCGTCCGCGGTCAGCACCACCACCTGCGTCGCGATCGGCACGGCGCGGACTGGCACGAACGGAGACACGATGAGCTCCATCGGTTACCTCTCTGCCCGGATCGCCGCTACGGCGGTGGTGCTCCTCGTCGCGGCCGCCTGCGGCGGGAGCGGCGCGTCGTCCGACTCCGCACAGGGCGCCTTGGAGGCGAACGCCGCGCCGCCGGCGGGCACGCTTGTCCAGACCGAATCGGTCGAGGGTCTCGGCACGGTACTCGTGGACAGCCACGGAATGACTCTCTACACGACAACCGCGGAGCGGGACGGGTCCGTCGCGTGCACCGGCACGTGCACCGACATGTGGGTCCCTTTGGCTGCCCATGGGAAGTCCATCCCCCGGAGCGTTGCCGGCGTACAGGGGCGGTTCTCGGTCGTGACGCGACCGGACGACACCGCACAGGCTGCCCTGGACGGCCGGCCGCTCTACACGTTCTCGCAGGACCAGGCGCCGGGCGAAGCCACGGGGAACGACGTGGAGGACGACTTCCAGGGAACCCACTTCCGGTGGTCGGCCGTCACCGCCGACGGGGGCACGCCCCAATCCTCGGACCGGGGCGGCTCCGGTGAGGACGAGGGAGGCGGCGGCTTCAGCTACTAGCGGGGCGAGCCTCAGTGCATCAGCCCGCCGCCGTCGCACACCAGGGACTGGCCGGTGATCATCCGTGCGTCGTCGCCGGTGAGGAAGGAGACGAGCCCCGCGAGGTCGTCGGACGTGACGCGGCGGGGGATGGCCTGTCGACGCATGGTGGCCTCGAAGTCCGGCTCGTCGAGGTACTGACGTGTCCCCGGGGTGGACACCTGACCGGGCATCACCGCGTTCACGGTCACGCCCTCCGGTCCGAGCTCGTGGGCGAGCCCGCGGGTGATCCCGATCACGGCGCCCTTGCTCGCGACGTACGCGAGCTGGCCTGGGCTCCCGGTGAAGAACGTGCGCGAGGCGACGTTGACGATGCACCCCCGCGAGCTCTTCACCACCCACGGGTGGACCGCCTGTGCGCAGAGCACGTAGCCGACGGCGTTGACCGTGAGGTAGCGCAGGAGCTCGTCCTTGTCGCTGTCCAGGTACGACCGGCGCGGCGAGATGAGCCCGGCGTTGTTCACCAGGACGTCGATGCCGCCGTACCGCTCGGCCACGGCGCCGACCGCGCCGGTCACCTGGTCCGGCTCCGTGACGTCGCAGTCGACCCACTCCGCGAGGCAGGGGCCCTCGGGCGGGACGACGTCGAGCGCGGTGACCGCGTGCCCGTCCTTCGCCAGCCGCTCGGCGATCGCACGCCCGATCCCGCGGCTGCCCCCGGTGACGATCGCCACGGGCTCGCGCGTACGCGCCGGCGTGCTCACGCAGAGCGCTCCCTCACGCGCTCACATCTCCTCGGTCTTCGCGTACGGCACGTACGTCACGCCGAGGCCAGCGAGGACGTCCCTCAGGTGGTACCGGTCGAGCCCGAGCTGTCCCCCGGTCAGCGCCTCGCGCGTGGCCTGCTCCTTGGCCTCCCGCGCCCGGGACGCCACCACGGTGTCCTCGACCCTGGCACGGGGCACGACGACGACCCCGTCGTCGTCGGCCACGAGCGCGTCGCCGGGGTGCACGATCATGCCGCCGACCGACACCGGCACGTTGACCGCGCCGGCCGTGGCCTTGACCGTCCCCTGCGCACTCACCGCAGACGACCAGGTGGGGAACGGCATGGTCCGCAGCTCGGCGACGTCCCGGGCTCCGCACGTCAGCACGGCGCCGACCACTCCCCGGGACTGGAGCGAGGTGGCGAGCAGCTCACCGAACAGGCCGTCCCGGCACGGCGACGTGGTGGTGACGAGCAGGATGTCGCCCTCGGCGCACTGCTCGACGGCGGCGTGGATCATGAGGTTGTCCCCCGGCCAGCAGACCGCGGTGACCACCGACCCGGCGACGCGCGCCCCAGGCACGCGGGCGACGACATCGGGCCCGAGGTAGCCCGTACGGCCCTGGGCCTCGTGCACCGTGGCGACCCCGAACCCGGCCAGCCCGTCCAGGGACTCGCGGCTGGGCCTGGGGACGTCGGTGACGATGACGTTCCTCATGCCAGCTCCGTCGCGACCTGCGGGTAGTAGCGCATGTACGCCTCCGCCTTCGTGTCGCTGGGCAGGCCGAGGTTGGGCCCGGCGTTGCGCTTGAGCTGGACGCCGCGGCGAGTAGCGAGGTCCGTGTAGTAGTCCCACATGTGCTGCTGCGCGGGGAGGCAGCGCATCGCCGCCTGCTTGGTGTCGAACACCGGCGTGATGTCGAGCAGGACCTGCGGGACGAAGCCGCACTGCTCGGGCTGGTGCGGCTCGAAGAAGAACACGGGCGGCGCGCCCAGGGGGTCACCCGGTGCCGGGTACCCGATGGCCTGCGCCAGGACGCGGGCCTCGAGCGCCGCGCGTGCCGCGGTGGGGTGGTCGCCGTTGTACGGGTCCTCGAGGGGGTGGGTGAGCACCACGGTGGGCTGGACCTCGCGGTAGAGGTCGACCAGCCGGTCGGTCACCTCGTCCGTGACGCGCAGGGGGTAGTCCCCGGCATCGAGGAACTCCACCCGCGCGCCGAGCGCCGCCGCGGCCTTCCCCGCCTCCTCCTGGCGCACCGCCTTGACCTCGTCGAGGTTCTTGCCCTCCCGCCAGGCGCGGGCGGACTCGCCGCGCTCCCCGTACGTCAGGCACACGACCGTGGCGTCGCCACCCCGGGACGTCGTGAGGGCGATGGCACCGCTGGCGCGCCAGACGAAGTCCCCCGCGTGCGCGCTGACGACGAGCAGGGAGTCGGGTCGGTCGGACGGCATGGGTGATCGCTCTCCGTTCAGGCGTGACGGTCGGGGGCAGGCCGGAGGGGAGTCCTGCGGTACGGACTCCCTCGCGGCCGGGCGCTCATCAGGCGGCGGACCTGACCACACCGTGCGGGTCGATCACGAACTTGCGCGCGACCCCGGAGTCGAACTCCGCGTACCCTCGCGGCGCCTCGTCGAGGCCGATGACGGTGGCGTTGACCGCCTGCGCGATCTGCACGCGGTCGTGGAGGATCGCCTGCATGAGCCCGTGGTTGTAGCGCATGACCGGGCACTGACCGGTGGTGAAGGACAGCGACTTCGCCCAGCCGGTGCCCAGGCTCAACGACAGCGACCCCACCTTCGCGGCGTCGTCGACACCGCCCGGGTCGCCGGTGACGTACAGGCCGGGGATGCCGACGGAGCCGCCTGCCGCGGTCACCGACATGAGCGAGTTGAGGACCGTCGCCGGGGCCTCCTGGGCCGCACCCGCGCCGTGCCCTCGCGCCTCGAAGCCGACCGCGTCCACGGCGGCGTCGACCTCGGGGACGCCGAGGATCTGCTCGAGCTGGTCCTGCGGGTCCCCCTGGGACACGTCCACGGTCTCGCACCCGAAGGAGCGGGCCTGGGCGAGCCGTTCGGCGTTCAGGTCCCCGACGACGACCACGGCCGCGCCGAGCAGCAGGGACGAGGCTGCGGCCGCGAGGCCGACCGGGCCGCCGCCGGCGACGTACACCGTGGAGCCCGTGCCCACACCCGCGGTCACGGCGCCGTGGTAGCCGGTCGGGAAGATGTCCGACAGCATCGTGAGGTCGAGGATCTTCTCCAGGGCCTGGTCAGGGTCGGGGAACCGCAGGAGGTTCCAGTCCGCGTACGGGACCATCACGTACTCCGCCTGCCCGCCGACCCACCCGCCCATGTCGACGTACCCGTACGCCGAACCCGGTCGGTCGGGGTTGACGTTCAGGCAGATGCCGGTCTTGCCCTCCTTGCAGTTGCGGCAGCGCCCGCAGGCGATGTTGAACGGGACGGAGCACACGTCCCCCACGGAGACGAACTCGACGCCCGGGCCCGTCTCGATGACCTCGCCGGTGATCTCGTGCCCGAGCACCAGACCGTGCGGGGCCGTGGTACGCCCGCGGACCATGTGCTGGTCGCTGCCGCAGATGTTGGTGGTGAGGACCTTGAGGATCGCGCCGTGAGGGCACTCGCGGCCCACGTTGTCCGGGTGCACGCCAGGGCCGTCACGCAGGACGAGACCGGGGAAGTCGAGAGCGCTCACCTCGACCCGGCCGGGACCCTGGTAGGTGACGCCTCGATTGTCCGCCATGGTCCCGGAGCTCCTTCGTCTCGTGTCGCTGCGGCACCCACCCGGGCTACCGGTCGCTGCGGCGCCCGCCCGGGGTGTCGGTCACGCTAGGACCCACGGTCACCGGGCCTCCCGAGCCATCGGACCCGTTGGTCGCGAGGCGCTGCGGATGGGTCGGCTGCGACATCTGACGTAGGTGCCGGTGGCCCTGCCTGACGTCGGCGAGGGAGGGGCTAGCGTCTGCACTCGCGGCCAGGCACCCCGAGACCCTCGGAGGTTTCCCCATGCCCACCGTGCGCCAGGCAAGCCACGCCCTGCTCCGGGACGCCGGCCTCACCACGGTCTTCGGCAACCCCGGCTCGAACGAGCTGCCGTTCCTCGACAGGTTCCCCTCCGACTTCCGCTACGTCCTCGGGCTGCACGAGGGCGCGGTGCTGGCCATGGCCGACGGCTACGCCCAGGTCTCGGGGCGCCCGGCGCTCGTCAACCTGCACTCCGCCGCAGGGCTGGGCAACGCGATGGGCAACCTCGCGAACGCCCGTGCGTCGCACACCCCGCTCGTCGTCACGGCCGGCCAGCAGAGCCGCGCGATGGTGGGGCTCGGGTCGGTCCTCGGCGAGCCTGCCATGGTCCGCGTCCCCGAGCCGCAGGTGAAGTGGGCGTACGAGCCCGCGTGCGCGCAGGACGTCCCTCGGGCGCTGTGCGAGGCGTTCCACCTCGCGACGCTGCCCCCAGCCGGCCCGGTGTTCGTCTCCGTACCCCTGGACGACTGGGCACAGGAGGTGGGCGACGAGGAGGTCGCCGCGCTGTCCGGGCGCCGCGTGCGCTGGGCGGGTGCCCTGGCTCCCGAGGTCGTCACCGAGCTCACCACCCGTCTCGCGCAGGCTCGGGCCCCGGCGCTCGTGGTCGGGCCCGAGGTGGACGACGAGCGCGCGTTCCCCCTCGTCGTCAGGCTGGCCGAACGGCTGCAGGCGGCCGTCTGGACTGCGCCCACCCCGCCACGGTGCCCGTTCCCTCCTCGGCACCCGCTCTGGCAGGGAGTGCTGCCCAACAGCATCGCGGGCGTCGGCGAGCAGCTCGCCGGTTGCGACCTCGTGCTCGTGCTGGGCGCGCCCGTGTTTCGCTACCACGTCCATCGGGCGGGTCCCTGGCTCCCGGCCGGCGTCGAGCTGCTGGCCGTGGGCAGCGACCCGGGGGCGGCGGCGCGAGCCCCGTTCGGCGACGCCGTGGTCGCCGACGTCGCGACCGTCACCGGCCAGGTTCTCGATGCGCTGCCTGCCGCCTCGCCAGCGCCCGACCCCGCGAGGCCCGATCCCCCGCGCCGCGAGCTTCCCGACCCTGCACGGCCGGAGGCGGCACCCTTCACCCCGAGCGCCCTCTTCGCCGAGATGGCCCGGTGCCTGCCGCCGGACGTCCGGCTCGTCAACGAGTCGACGTCGAACACGCCGCAGTTCTGGGCACACCTCGACCTCGACCGGCCGCGCAGCCTCCTGTTCCCCGCCGCCGGCGGCCTCGGCTTCGGCCTGCCCGCGGCCGTGGGCGCCGCCCTCGCGGACCCGTCCCGTCCGGTGGTCGCCGTACTCGGGGACGGCGCGTTCCAGTACGGCGTGGCCGGCCTGTGGACTGCCGCACAGCACGACCTGCCGGTCACCTTCGTCGTCCTGCGTAACGGGGGGTACGGCGTGCTGGAGGACTTCGCGGCGCATCTGGACGTCGAGGGTGTGCCCGGGCTGGACCTGCCCGGGCTGGACGCGGTGCGGATCGCCGAGGGGTACGGGATCGCGGCCGCGCGACCCGAGACCGGCGGTGAGCTCACGGACGCCCTGCGGTGCACGACCTCCGCGACGGGGCCGCGGGTCCTCGAGGTGCCCGTGACGACGGAGGCGCGCGCGCTCGGCTGACCGACCGCGACGGATGACGTACCGGCACCCTGAAAGATCGGTCGGCCGCGAGATGACATCGCGCCGATCCATCGCGCGGCCGGAGTTCCTAGCGTGCCGGAGGAGTGTGCGGCACCACGTGGGGTGTCGTTCCGGGCCGCGACGCAGGGAGGTCAGAGCCTCGTGACGACGTCGACCTTCCTCGACGCACCTCGGGCAACGGCCCGCCCCGCGTCCGGGTTCACCGCAGACGTGCTGGTCGTCGGGCGCCGCGAGGAAGCGGCGGGTGTCGTGGGCCTGGACCTGGCTCTACCGTCCGGGCTGGCGCTGCCGCCGTGGGGCCCCGGCGCGCACGTCGACGTCGAGCTGCCGGGCGGTCTGACTCGCCAGTACTCCCTGTGCGGCGACCCCGCGGAGCCCGAGCGCTGGCGCATCGCCGTGCTCCGGGAGCCCGACGGGCGCGGGGGCTCCCGGTGGCTGGCCGATGAGCTCGGCGTGGGGAGCACGCTGCGCGTCCGCGGCCCGCGCCACAACTTCGCCCTCGTCCCGTCCTCGCGGTACGTCTTCCTCGCCGGGGGGATCGGCATCACGCCGCTGCTCCCGATGGTCAGGGCAGCGGAGGCCGTGGGCGCCGACTGGGTGCTGCACTACGGCGGACGTTCCCGGGCGTCGATGGCATTCCTCGACGAGCTGACCCCGTACGGGCGACGTGTCGTCGTACGCCCTGAGGACGAGGAGGGTCTGCTCGACCTCGACGCCGCGCTGGGAAAGCCGGGGGACGACACCCTCGTCTACTGCTGCGGACCCGAGGGGCTGATCGCGGCCGTCGAGGCGCGTATGGGCGCGTGGCCTCCCGGGGCCTTGCACGTCGAGCGGTTCCGCCCGCGCGCGAACGCCACAGGAGATGCCGCAGGAGGCGAGGACACCCCGTTCGACGTGGTGTGCGCGCGCACCGGTGTCACCGTCCCGGTTCAGCCGGGCACCACGATCCTCGACGCCGTGGAGAGCGCGGGGGTCGACGTCGTCTCGTCCTGCACCGAGGGGATCTGCGGCACCTGCGAGACCGCAGTCCTCCAGGGCCGGCCCGACCACCGCGACTCTCTCCTCACCGAGGAGGAAAGGGCCGGCGGCGACACGATGCTCATCTGCGTCTCCCGGTGCCTGGGTGACCGCCTGGTGCTCGACCTGTGACCCACCACCGGCTGCGCGCAGCACCGCACGCAGCGCCGTAACGACCCCTCGACGACAGGGAGGTCCCATGGGTGACATCGTCGCCGCGATGGCCGGGGTGCACGCGCCCCAGCTGCTGCAGAAGTTCGCCGGCGAGGAGGAGGACAAGCTCGAGGCCAGCCGCCACGCGCTGCTCGAGCTCGGCCGCATCCTCGACGAGACCCAGCCCGACGTCCTGCTCGTGGTGGGCACGGACCACCTGGAGACCTTCTCGCTGGACCTGGTCCCCACGTTCACGCTGGTGACCGGGGAGACGGCCACCGGTGAGTTCGGCGGTGAGCGCTTCGAGCACCCGGTCCACCGCGAGCTGGCGACCGCCCTGCTGAACGGGCTCATCGACCGCGGCTTCGACATGGCGTACTCCCAGCGCGCCGAGCTCGGCCACGCGTTCGCCACGCCGTTCCGGTACGTCCTCGGCGAGCGGGACATCCCGGTGATCCCGCTGCTCGTCAACGTCTACCTCCCGCCGCTGCCCAGCGGCCGTCGGTGCGAGGCGCTGGGCGCGGCGATCGGCGAGGTCATCGCAGGGCGTCCGGAGAAGGTCGCGATCCTCGCCAGCGGCGGGATGTCGCACTACCCCGGGACGCCCCGCTACCCGAACCCCGAGTTCGCGTTCGACGAGTGGATCATCGAGCGGATCGGCGAGAACGACCTCGACCCGATCCTGGACCTCACCTCGCCCCAGCTGGACGAGGTGGGCGAGGGAGAGCTGCTCTGCTGGTTCGTGCTCTGGGGCGCCATGGGCGAGCGCCAGCCCGGTCGGGTGCTCAGCTACCAGAAGGTGTGGCACCACGGGCAGGGTGTCGTCGTCTGGGACACGGTGTCGAGCAACGGTGACGCCGCCTCGGCCACCGCCACCGGACGCACCGTCGCGGAGGTGCCGTCGTGAGCCGTACGCCACCCTACGAGTTCAAGAACAAGGGCTACGAGCACTACCGCTACCCGGACCCGGAGAGCTACGCGTTCAACAAGCTGCTCCGCGACTTCAGGGACCCGGCGCTGCGCCGCCGCTACCTGGACGACCCGGACGGCCTGGTCGCCGAGTACGCGCTCACCCCGGCCGAGATCAAGGCGCTCGCGACGCTCGACGTCGACACCTGTGTCGCCGCCGGGGCGCACCCGCTCCTCGCCTGGACGGGATGCCGCATGACCGCGCGCGACCGCGACGCCGGCGCCTGAGCCCGACTCTGTCTCTCTCTGACTCTGACCGACCGCATCTCCAGGGAGCCGCCTCATGGCTTCACCGACACCGCTCGTGACCAACGGCTGGTACCAGGGCGCCTGGTCCGACGAGGTCGGCCGGACGCTGCTGCAGCGCTGGATCGTGGGCAGGCCGGTCTGCTTCTACCGACTGCAGGACGGGACGGTCACCGCGCTCGAGGACCGCTGCCCCCATCGCAGGTACCCGCTGTCCCTGGGCCGGCTCGACGGCGACGTGATCGAGTGCAACTACCACGGCTACCGGATCGACGGCGGCGGTGTCTGCGTCGGGGTCGCCGAGCAGGCCGACCGGCCCACGGCGTCGGTGCACCGGTTCCCGCTCGTGGAGCGGGACGGGATCGTGTGGATCTGGCCCGGTGACCCGGCCCTGGCGGACCCGGGTCTGCTGCCCGACACGTCCTGGCTCTCCGACCCTCGATGGGCGCATGTGCGAGGCCTGGCGCCGCTCAAGGCACGCCACGTGCTCCTGGTCGAGAACCTGCTCGACCTCACCCATGAGACGTTCCTGCACCCCAGCACGATCGGCAACGCCGCGGTCGCCGCGACCCCGATCGACGTCACGAGCGAGGGCCAGCGCGTCTCGTTCACCCGGCACATGGTCGGGATCGAGGCTCCGCCGTTCTACGAGCACTCCATGGGCCTCACCTCGCCGATCGACCGGTGGCAGGACGGCGACTTCCACGCCCCGGGCACCTTCCAGCTCAACATCCGCCTGGCGCCCACCGGGACGGAGGAGCCCGAGGGCTTCCACATGAAGGTCCTGTACGGGATGACGCCGGCGACCGAGACCGAGACGCACGACTTCTTCGCGCTCGGCCGGGACTACCGCGTCGACGACGAGGAGCTGTCCCGGTTCCAGCTCGACCAGCAGCTCGCCGTGGTCCAGGAGGACGTCGACGCCCTGGAGGTGCAGGAGGTCATGGTGGCGACCGAGACCGGCCGTCCCCGTGAGTCGAGCATCCGCTCGGACCTCGCCGGCCTCCGTGGACGCCGGCTCCTGGAGAAGATGGCGGCGCAGGAGGCGGCCGCGGAGGCGGGGACCACGCCGGGCCGCCGCCTCCCCTCGGCGTCGCCTGCACCCGCGGGGGTGTCCGGCGCGTGAGCACGTTCGTCCTCGTGCACGGTGCCTGGCACGGCGGCTGGTGCTGGGACCGGGTCACTCCGCTTCTGCGGACTGCCGGCCACGACGTGCACGCGCCGACGCTGACCGGCCTCTCCGAGCGCGCCCACCTGCTGTCCCCGCAGGTGGGCCTGGAGACCCACGTCGAGGACGTCGTCCGGCTCATCGACGTCCTCGGGCTGCACGACGTCGTCCTCGTCGGCCACAGCTACGCCGGCCAGATCGTGACCGCGGTGGCGGATCGTCGCCCCGACGCCGTCGGGAGACGCGTCTACCTCGACGCGTTCGTCGGCACGGACGGCGAGGCGGCGCGCGTCCTGCTGCCGGAGGGCGTGGCCCACCACTGGGCCGAGGCGGCGGCCGGCCCGGGGTTCGGATGGCTCGTGCCCGTCCGCTCGCTGTCGGTGCTCGGGGTGACCGAGCAGGCGGACGTGGACTGGCTCACGCCCCGGCTCACCCCGCACCCGTGGAAGACCTACACCGACCCCCTGCGCCTCGCCGGAGCAGTCGACGACGTCCCGGCGACGTTCGTCGAGTGCGTCGCATGGATGCGGGTGTTCCAGGGACAGGCCGACCGGGCGCGGGCGCGCGGCTGGCCCGTCCACGAGCTCGAGACCGGGCACGAGGCGATGGTCACCGCACCGAAGCAGCTGGCCGACATCCTGCTCCACCTCGCCGACGACTGACGTCCAGCGTCCTCGCGGCGAGCGCCCCCACATCGACAGACCCAGGAGTTGCCGTGGAGTTCCTCGTCCGGTCCGAGAACCACCTGCCCGCCGACGTCCCGGCTGAGGAGCGGGAGAAGCTGAGGGCTGCCGAACGGACACGGGCCATGGAGCTGCGTGACGCCGGCATCCTCAAGCGGCTGTGGCGCGTGCCCGGGCGCCGCGCCACCATCGGCCTGTACGAGGCCGCGGACCCGGCCGAGCTGCACGACGCGCTCATGTCCCTGCCCATGGCGCCCTGGCTGGACGTCTCGGTCGAGTCCCTCGCCACGCACCCGCAGGAGCTCGGCCGGTCATGAGCCACCCGCTCCGGGTCTCCTTCCGCCAGGCAGAGGCCGGGCTCGTGGGCACCTGCTGGTGCGGCCGGACGTCCACGAACCCCGACCCCAGGGACATGTGGGCCTGGCTGGACGACCACGAGCACGAAGCGCCGAGGGACACGGACCTCTCGGGGTCGTGACCCCCGGCTCACCCGTGCCTGCTCAGCCCCAGACCTCGGTGGCGGTGTCGACGATGAGCTCGAGTTTGGCGACTTGTTCGTCGTAGGTGAGCTCGTTGCCTTCGACGGTGGAGGAGAAGCCGCATTGGGGGGA
>JBOGEN010000204.1:0-11571 GCA_050743265.1 Actinomycetes bacterium | reverse complement strand
TCGATGTCCGGCTCGCGCCGTGCGACCCGGGAGACGAGTGCGCGCTGCACGTCCACCGCGCGGGGGTCGGAGCTGCCGTGGGCCACGGTGAGCATTGTGGGCCTCATCGGTCCTCCTCGGCGAACCGCGCGACGTCCCCCACCACGACCACGGCAGGGTTGCGGACCTCCCGCGCCTCGGCACGCGCGGCGATCGTCGTGAGGTCGCCGACCGTGGTGCGCTGGGCGCGGGAGAAGCCCGACTCGACGATCGCGACCGGGGTGGACGGGGGGCGTCCGTTCCTCACCAGCGCCCGCGTGGTCCCGGCGAGGCGTCCGACGGCCATGAGCAGGACCAGCGTGCCGCCCGACGAGCCCAGGGAGGCCGAGTCCAGCGCGTCGTGTCCGGTCGCGACCGTGACCGAGCGGGCGATCCCGCGGTGCGTCACCGGGACACCGGCTGCGGCCGGCACCGCGAACGCGCTCGTTACGCCGGGCACGACCTCGACGGGGACGCCGGCCTCGCGGCATGCGGTGACCTCCTCACCGCCCCGCCCCAAAACGAACGGGTCACCGCCCTTGAGACGTACGACGTGCCGCCCGGCCTGGGCGTGCTCGACGAGGACGCGGTTGATCGCCTCCTGGGACAGCGCGTGCCGGTCCGGTGCCTTGCCCGCGTCGACGACCTCGACGTCCGGGTCGAGCGTGTCCAGCAGGGCACGCGGGGCCAGCCGGTCCACCACGACGACGTCGGCCTCCGCGAGCAGTCGGCGTCCGCGCGTCGTGACCAGCCCGGGGTCACCCGGCCCGCCGCCGACCAGGGACACCCGGCCGGGGCCGGGACGGTGGCGACGCAGCGGGAGCGCTCCGGTCTCGAGGTCGAGCCGCACCGCGTCCCTGACGGCGCGGGCACGCCGCGGGTCCCCACCCGCGGACACCGCGACCGTCGTGTCGTCGACCCGTGCGACCGCGGGCACCCATGCGGAGGAGGAGTCCGCGTCCCCGGCCCGGACGCACCAGACCCGCTGGGCGTCCGCGTCCGCGGCGACCGCCTCGTCCACGGGTGCGTCGCCGGTGCAGGTGTGCACGAGCCAGGCACCGGCGACGTCCCCGGGCTCGTACCCGCGGAGCGCGACCTGCACCGAGCCGGCCGCGGCCAGGTCGGCCAGGTCCTCGCACAGCGCGGGCGCGACGACGTCCACGAGGGCCCCGGCCTGGACGCAGAGGGACGCCCGCCGCGCCGCGACCGGACCACCGCCGACCACCAGCACCCGGCGCCCGGCCAGGTCCAGCAGCAGCGGGTAGTCCGGGCTCACGGTCCGGCCACCTCGGTACTCATCCGGGTGCTCATCCGGGTACTCATGCGTGGATCCCGCACTCGGTCTTGGCCGAGCCCGCCCAGCGCCCGCTGCGCGGGTCGTCGCCGTCGGTCACAGGCTGGGTGCAGGGCGCGCACCCGATCGACGGGTAGCCGAGCTGCGTCAGCGGGTTGACCACGAGCCCGTGCTCCTCGGCGTACGCGGTGACGTCGTCATGGGTCCAGCGGGCGAGTGGCGCGATCTTCACCATGTCGCGCCGCTCGTCGTAGCCGACGACCGGGGTGTTCGCCCTGGTCGGCGACTCCTCGCGGCGTACGCCGGAGGCCCACGCGTCGTGCCCGCGCAGCGCGTCGTCCAGGGGGAGCACCTTGCGCATGCGGCAGCACAGGTCCGGGTTGCGGTCGTGCAGCCGCTCCCCGTGCAGGGCGTCCTGCTCGGCCACGGTGAGCGTCGGACGTGCGGTCACGATGTCCACCGCGTACGAGGCCGCGACCGCGTCCCGCGTACCCAGCGTCTCGGCGAAGTGGTAGCCGGTGTCGAGGAAGACGACCCGGATGCCCGGGCGGACGCGGGACGCGACGTGGGCGAGCACGGTGTCGCTCATCGAGGCGGTGAGACGCAGCCGGTCGCCGAACTCGTCGGACGCCCAGCGCAGCACGTCCTCCGCCGAGGCGTGCTCGAGCGAGCGGTTGGCGCGGGCGGCGAGCCTGCTCCTCGCGGTCACGCGTCCACCCCCGTCCCGACGAACTTGACGGTGAACGCCCGTGCGCACGACCCGCACAGCCACGCGCCGTGGCCGGCCTCGGTGGGGCGCAGGTCCTCATCCCCGCAGTACGGGCAGTAGAAGGGCGCGGCACGCTCGCTCACCGCAGGTCCTCCTCGTCGGCGCGCCCGACCCAGGTGGCGAACGTCTCGCCGTCGTCACGCCGGGCGTCGTAGCGCGTCACCACGCGTTCGATGTAGTCGGGCAGCTCGTCCGCGGTCACCTTGAGCCCACGGAGCTTCTTGCCGAACCCGGCCGCAACGCCCAGCGAGCCGCCGAGGTGCACCTGGTAGCCCTCGACCTGGCGTCCCGCCTCGTCGGTGACCAGCGAGCCCTTGAGCCCGATGTCGGCGACCTGGATGCGCGCGCAGGAGTTGGGGCACCCGTTGAGGTTGATGGTCAGTGGCTGCTCGAAGTCGGGGAGCCGCTTCTCCAGCTCGTCGATGAGCGTGGCGCCGCGGTGCTTGGTCTCCACGATCGCGAGCTTGCAGAACTCGATGCCCGTACAGGCCATCGTGCCCTGGCGAAACGTGCTGGGCCGGGTCTGCAGGTCGAGCGCCTCGAGGTCCTCGACGAGGGCCTCGATCTCGTCCTCCTCGACGTCGAGCACGATCATCTTCTGCTGCACGGTGGTTCGTACGCGTCCGCTGCCGTGCGCCTCGGCCACCTCCGCGATCCGGGAGAGCGTGGCCCCGTCCACCCGTCCGACCCGGGGGGCGAAGCCGACGTAGAACCGGCCGTCCTGCTGCGGGTGAACGCCGATGTGGTCGCGCTCGCCCTGCGGCGGGGGTGGCGCCGGGCCGTCCGCGAGCTTCCGCCCGAGATACTCCGTCTCCAGCACCTCGCGGAACTTCTCCGGGCCCCAGTCGGCCAGCAGGAACTTCAGGCGTGCCCGAGTGCGCAGCCGTCGGTAGCCGTAGTCCCGAAACACCGAGGTCACGCCGGCCCAGACCTCGGGCACCTCGTCCAGCGGGACGAACGCGCCGAGCCGGACGGCCAGCTTCGGGTTGGTCGAAAGTCCTCCACCCACCCAGAGATCGAACCCGGCCTGTCCGTCCGGCGACCGAACGCCGACGAACGAGATGTCGTTGATCTCGTGGACGACGTCCTGCCGCGGGGACCCCGAGATCGCGGTCTTGTACTTGCGGGGGAGGTTCGAGAACTCGGGCGAGCCGATGTAGCGACTCTGGATCTCCTCGAGCGCGGGCGTGCCGTCGACGATCTCGTCCGCGGCGATGCCGGCGACCGGGCTGCCGAGGATGACCCGCGGCGTGTCGCCGCAGGCCTCCGCCGTGGACAGGCCGACCGCCTCGAGCCGCTCCCAGATCGCGGGCACGTCCTCGATCCGGATCCAGTGCAGCTGGACGTTCTGCCGGTCGGTCACGTCCGCGGTGCCGCGGGCGTACGTGACCGAGATCTCGCCGATCGTGCGCAGCTGCTCGGTGGTGAGCTGGCCGCCGTCGATCCGGACGCGGAGCATGAAGTACTCGTCGTCCAGCTCCTCCGGCTCCAGCACGGCCGTCTTGCCGCCCTCGATACCCGGACGGCGCTGGGTGTACAGGCCCCACCAGCGGAACCTGCCCCGCAGGTCACCCGGGTCGATCGAGGAGAAGCCGTGGCGGGCGTACACGTCGACGATGCGGCGTCGGACGTTGAGCCCGTCGTCGTCCTTCTTCGCCTGCTCGTTGGCGTTCAGCGGCTCGCGGTGGCCGAGGGCCCATTGGCCCTGGCCCTTGCGCGTTCGCGTGCGTGTGGTCGTCGCCATGGCGCGTCCTGTGGAGTAAGGGACGCACGTGTGCCCGTACGGTCTCCGGGAGCCGTCGAGGACGGCTCGACCGGGAAGGGAACCCGCGCGTCCGCAGAGTGCGGGACGTCAGGCGGGACGACAGACCGCGGTGGCGACACGCTTGAGGTCGACGTGCAGCCGCACGACGAGCATCAAGGTCACGACGGTCATGTCGTCAAGAGTCGCACGCGGGGCCGGACCGGTCCAACGATGTCCAGGATGTGGACGGCGGGGCGCTAAGGTCCGAGACGCTCGTCTCACTCGGTTGTCCTCAGGGACCGGGATGTCCGGTGGCGGGCTCGGCCGGCGGTGGCTCCTGGTGCTGGCAGTCACACCAGGACCGCCCGGGGCAGTCCTCGTGCCTGCGCTCGCGGCAGCCGGGGCAGATCATCCGAGGATCACCGGCGGGTCACCGGGCCACGGCCGGCGGGCGGGCCCGCGCGACGATCGCGGACGCGTCCACCCCGCGGGGGAGCGTGCCGAACGTCGCGCCCGCGTCCCGGTCGAGGCGGGACGCGCAGAACGCGTCGGCCACCGCGGGGTCGCCGTACCGGACGAGCAGCGACCCCTGCAGGACGAGCGCGAGCCGTTCGGCCAGCCGGCGCGCCCGGCCCTCGATGCCGTCGAGGTCGGCCAGCGACTGCAGCATGTCCGTGATCGCGGCGTCGAGGCGGCGCTCGGCGCCCCGGGCGGCGCCCACCTCGGTGAGGAAGGCGTCCAGCGCGACCGGCTCGCGCTGGAGGGCACGCAGCAGGTCGAGTGCGTTGACGCTGCCCGAGCCCTCCCAGATCGAGTTGAGCGGCGCCTCCCGGTACAGCCGGGGCATGCCGCTCTCCTCGACGTACCCGTTGCCCCCGAGGCACTCGAGGGCCTCGCCGACGTGGGCGGGGGTGCGCTTGCACACCCAGTACTTGGCGACCGGAAGCGCGATCCGCAGCAGCGCCTGCTCGCCGGCGTCCATCGCGGCCGCCAGCCGGATGCCGAGCGCGGTCGCCGCCTCCGACTCGACCGCCAGGTCGGCGAGCACGTTGGCCATGAGCGGCTTGTCGATCAGCCGGGAGCCGAACGCCTCGCGGTACGCCGCGTGGTGGGTCGCCTGCGCGACCGCAGCCCGCATGAGCGCGGCCGAGCCGAGCACGCAGTCGAGCCTGGTCATCCCCACCATGCCGATGATCGTCGGGACCCCGCGGCCCTCCTCGCCCAGCCGGCGCGCCCAGCTGTCGGCGAACTCCACCTCGGACGAGGCGTTCGACCGGTTGCCGAGCTTGTCCTTCAGGCGCTGGATCGCGAACGGGTTGCGCGTCCCGTCCGGCAGCACCCGGGGGAGGACGAAGCAGGTCAGCCCGCCCGGCGCGTGCGCGAGCACGAGGAACACGTCCGACATCGGGGCCGAGCAGAACCACTTGTGCCCGGTCAGGGCGTACTCGCCGTCCGCCGCGAGCGGAGTCGCCCGTGTGGTGTTCGCGCGGACGTCGGAGCCGCCCTGCTTCTCCGTCATCCCCATGCCGGCGAGCGAGCCCGCCTTGGACGACGACGGCCGTAGCCCCACGTCGTACGCGCCGGAGGTCAGCCGCGGCACCCACTCGGCGGCGACGTCCGGGTCGACCCGCAACGCGGGCACCGCCGCGTAGGTCATGGACACCGGGCACCCGTGGCCCGCCTCGACCTGGCTCCAGACGTAGAAGCCGGCGGCACGGGCCACGTGCGCGGAAGGCCCGGCACCCTCTCGCCAGGGGGAAGCGTGCAGGCCGTGGCCGAGCGCCGCCTCCAGCAGGCGGTGCCAGGCCGGGTGGAAGTCGACCTCGTCCACCCGGTTGCCGTACCGGTCGTGGGTGCGCAGCGCAGGGGGGTGCCGGTTGGCGTCGGAGCCCCACCGCTGGGCCTCTTCGGACCCGGCCAGCCGCCCGAGCTTGGCAAGCCCGTCCGCCGCCTCGGAGGCCCCGTGCCGGTCCACGGCCTCGGCCAGGGCCAGGTCGCTGGAGAACACGTCGTGGCCGACCAAGGGGGGCGGCTGGTTCTGCACTTCATGGGTGGCGGGGCTCATGCTCGTTACGGTAGACGCGTGGCCGCCGACGGGTCCCTCGAGACGGAGCAGGTCTCCGGCCGGGCTGTCACGGAACCGGCGGAAGGCCGGCGGGTCTCCTGGGTCCGGCGCCTGCACCTATGGCGGCTGTTCAAGGGCACGGTGGCCGCCTGCTTCCGCTACCGGGTCACCGGCCTGGCGGCCGAGGCGGCCTTCTTCGCTCTGGTCTCACTGCCCCCGTTGCTGCTCGGGCTCGTGGGCACCCTCGGGTACTTCACCAACCTGTTCGGCAGCGAGACGGTCGAGAGCGTCCGACGCACGATCCTCACGGCCGCGACCACGGTGCTGGCCGAGCGGCGGGTAGACGAGGTGGTGGCCCCGACGCTCGACTCGGTGCTCGGCGGTGGGCGCCCGGACATCATCTCGGTAGGCTTTCTCATCGCGCTGTGGGCCGGCTCGCGCGCGCTCAACGTGTACGTCGACACGATCACCATCGCGTACGGGCTGTCGGGGCACCGCGGCATCATCCGGACCCGGGTGCTCTCGTTCAGCCTCTACCTCGTCGGCCTGGTGCTGGGCATCATCCTGCTGCCCTTGGTGGTGGCCGGGCCCGACCTGGTCGACCGGGCTGTGCCCGACGCGGCGAGCTGGCTGCTGCTGCTCTACTGGCCCGTCGTCGTGCTGCTCTCGGTGGTGTTCCTCACGAGCCTGTACCACCTGTCCGTGCCGGTGCGGACGCCATGGGTGCGCGACCTGCCCGGGGCCGTTCTGGCTCTGCTCATCTGGGTGCTGGGCAGCGTCCTGCTCCGCGGGTACCTCACCGCGACGGTCACCGGCTCCGACGCGTACGGGTCGCTGGGCGCCCCGGTCGCGGTGCTGTTCTGGCTGTACGTGACCGCGATCGCGATCCTCATCGGGGCGGCGCTCAACTCCGAGGTGGACCGGCTCTGGCCGCACCCGGCGACCGCAGGTGCCCGCGAGCCGCACCCGGTGGACGACCCCCCGGAAAACCCGCTGACCAGGTGAGTTGGGCGGGCTAACCTCGGGGCGACCGGCTGGTCGCGGCGGGCCGGGGCTCACCCGGCACGACCCTCGCCGTGCACCCGGCGACGCGAGAGGGAGGTGGGGACATGTCCGTGGGCCGACACTGCGCGGCGTCGACCGCGCCCACCATGCCTTCGTCCTCCTGGGTGTCCTGACCTCCCACGGGGCGCCCCGACCCCCGAAAGGTGCTCCGTCGTGACCACCTTCTCCTCTCCTGCCCCGACGCCGGGTCTGTCCGGCCTCGGCTGGGACGACGCCTGGGCCGACCAGTTCTCCGCGCTCGCCGCCGACGGGATGGCCCCGGCCCGGCTGGCGCGCGTCCACCGGGGCGGGTGCGACCTCCTCGGCGAGGCCGGGCCGGTCCGCGCCTCGTTCGGGTCGGCGGTGCTCGGCCGGCTCGCGGAGGGCACCTCCGACCCGTGCACCGGCGACTGGGTCGCTGCCCGCAGCTGGCCGGACGGCCAGGTCACCGTCGAGGCCGTGCTCGACCGGCGGACGACCCTGGCGCGGGCCGCCGCCGCGGGGCACAGCCGGGGCCAGCCCCTCGCGGCGAACGTGGACGCCGCCCTCGTCGTGGTGTCGCTGACCGCGGATCCGGACCTCGGGCGGGTGGAGCGCCTGTTGACCCTGTCCTGGAACGGCGGGGTCGAGCCCGTCGTCGTGCTCACCAAGGCGGACCTCGTCCAGGACGCTGACGTCGTGGCCGAGGAGGTTGCCGGGGCGGCACCGGGGGTGGACGTGCTCGTCGTGTCGGCCGTCACCGAGCAGGGCGTCGACGGCCTGGCCTCCCACGTGTGGCCGGGACGCACGCTCGCCCTGCTCGGGCAGTCGGGCGTGGGCAAGTCCACGCTGGTGAACGTGCTCGCCGGCTCCGCCGTGCTGGCAATCGGGCCGAACACTCAGAACGGCAAGGGACGGCACACCACGGTCGTCCGCGAGCTCGTCCTGCTCCCCGGCGGGGGGGTGGTCGTGGACACCCCCGGGCTCCGGGCTGTCGGCCTGCCCGACGTCTCGGACGGGTTGGAGCGCACCTTCGCCGACGTGGAGACCCTGGCCGCGGACTGCCGGTTCCGCGACTGCGCCCACGAGGGGGAGCCGGGCTGTGCCGTGCTCGCCGCGATCGAGGACGGTGACCTCACGGAGCGTCGGCTGGCGAGCTGGCGCAAGCTGCAGCGCGAGGCGGAGTACGTGGCGGCTCGGACGGATGCCCGGCGGCGTGCAGAGCTGCGGCAGCGGTGGAAGAGTGTGCACAAGGCGAACCGGCCGCCGCGGAACAGGCCCTGACCGCTCCCGACCCCTGATCGGGTCGTCGGCAGGACCGGCTGGCCCGACCGGTGCGCCGTCCTCGCGAGGGAGGAGGTCGCACGCGTGGCCCAGGGGTTCCGCGACCGTGTGGAGGCGGGCAAGGCGCTCGGCGACCGCCTCGCGGAGATGTCCCTGGACCGGCCCGTGGTGCTCGGCCTCGCCCGCGGGGGCGTCCCGGTCGCGGCGCAGGTCGCGCGGCGCCTGAACGCACCGCTCGACGTGTTCGTCGCCCGCAAGATCGGTGCCCCGGGCCAGCCGGAGCTGGGCGTGGGCGCGGTGGCCGAGGGCGGCGAGCCGGTGTTCGACGCGGTCCTCCTGCGCCGGCTGGGGCTCAGGCCTGCGGACCTCGCCGCCACGGTGGCCGCCGAGCAGGCCGAGATCGCCCGGCGGGTCGCGGCGTACCGCCCGGGCCGCAGGCGCGAACCGGTTACAGAGCGCACCGCAGTCCTCGTAGACGACGGTCTCGCCACCGGGGGCACCGCACGGGCCGGGCTCGCCGCCCTGCGTACGAGGAACCCGGCGCGCCTCGTGCTCGCGGTGCCGGTGGCTCCGCCGGAGACCGTGGCCCGGCTCGCAGCCCATGCGGACGACGTCGTCGCGCTCCTCATGCCTCGCCGGTTCACCGCTGTCGGCGCCTGGTACCGGCACTTCGGACAGCTCAGCGACGACGAGGTGCTCGCCATCGTGAGAGCTGCGGCGGCACGAAGGCGAGACCACGCGCAACCCCAGAGGCAACCGGACGCCTAGCCGGAGGGTAGGCATGGCGTCGCGGAGGGTAGAGCGGCAGAACAGCGGAAATGTCGCCTTGACACCGACCGCACCGACCGCACCGACCGCACCGCACGGGGGACCCGATGACGCTGCCCACCCGCCCGCTCGGGCGTACCGACATGGAGATCTCGAGCGTCGGGTTCGGCGCCTGGGCGATCGGAGGACCGGACTGGAAGTTCGGGTGGGGGGCACAGGACGACGACGAGTCCGTCGCGGCGATCGTGCACGCCGTCGAGTGCGGCGTGAACTGGGTGGACACCGCCGCCGTGTACGGGCTCGGCCACTCGGAGGAGGTTGTCGCCCTCGCGCTCCGCGACCTCCCCCCGCAGGACCGCCCGTACGTGTTCACCAAGTGCGGCCTGGTCTGGGACCCTGCCGACCGCCAGGCTGCCGCGATGCGGGTCGGGGACCCGGCCAGCATCCGGCGCGAGGTCGAGCAGTCACTCACCCGGCTCCGGGTCGAGCGCATCGACCTGCTGCAGATGCACTGGCCGGTCAACGACGGCACGCCGGTCGAGGACTACTGGGCCGCAATGCTCGACCTCGTCACCGAGGGCGTGATCCGTGCCGCAGGGCTGTCCAACCACGACGTCGAGCTGCTCGCTCTGGCCGAGAAGGTCGGGCACGTCGAGTCGCTGCAGCCCCCGTTCTCCGCGATCAACCGGGCGGTCGCAGCGGCAGAGCTCCCCTGGTGCGCGGCGAACGACACCGGTGTGATCGCGTACAGCCCGATGCAGTCCGGTCTGCTCAGCGGGGCGTTCACCGAGGAGCGCGCCGCGGGACTGCCGGAGGACGACTGGCGCGCCGGGCACCCGAACTTCACCGAGCCCGGCCTGCAGCGCAACCTGGCGGTGGCCGAGGTCATGGAGCAGGTCGCCCTCCGGCACGGCGTTCCGACCGCGTCCGTGGCGGTGGCCTGGGCCCTGGCCTGGCCCGGTGTCACCGGGGCCATCGTCGGCGCCCGCCGACCCGACCAGGTGGACGGTTGGCTGCCCGCCGCGGGCCTCACGCTCACCGCCGAGGATCTCGCCGAGATCGCCGAGGTGATCGAGCGGACGGGTGCCGGCGAGGGACCAGTACGACCGGGCGACTGACAGCGGGTGTCAGGTCAGCGGGACCGCCACGCCGTTGTCACGTCGTGGACAACGGCGTCCGTACCGGACACGCACTGCCGAGCGAAGCGTTCTGGTGGGCCGTACTGGATTTGAACCAGTGACCTCTTCCGTGTCAGGGAAGCGCTCTCCCGCTGAGCTAACGGCCCTTGAGAAACCTGATGAACGAGGCGGAGGCGGGAATCGAACCCGCGTACAGGGCTTTGCAGGCCCTTGCCTAAGCCACTCGGCCACTCCGCCAGGGCCGACCCTGACGCGGACCGCCGATCGGCACCTCCGAGCGGACGACGGGATTCGAACCCGCGACCCTCACCTTGGCAAGGTGATGCTCTACCAACTGAGCCACGTCCGCGCGACCCCGGTGCGTCACCGCCCCGGCATGCGGGGCTGACTCTAGCCGATCCGTACCCCCGACCCAAAACGGGTCGCGGGCGCTCCGACGCGTCGAAACGACCCCTCCGGCAACGCCTGGCAGCATGCACCACATGCCCTCCGACCACCGCTGGCCCAGGGCGTCGGACTGGCTGGCCGACGGCCCGGGGGAGCGCCCCGCCGACCTCGTCGTCCTCGGTGTCCCGGCCTCGGCGACCTCCCTGTCCGAGACCCGGGCGCACGAGACCCCGGCCGCCATCCGTGCCGCCCTCGCGCGGTTCGGGACGTACGCCGCGGCGCGCGGTGCAGACCTCTTCGGGCTCGCCCCGCTCGACCTCGGCGACCTCCCCGACCCGGACGCGGACGAGGACGCGACCGCGGCCGCGGCCGCGGCGGCGGTGGCCCAGGCGCGGCTGCTCGTCGCGCTCGGCGGCGACAACTCCCTCACGTACGCGGTGATGCGCGGGGCGGTCACGGACCTGCCGACCGCCGGGCTCGTCACCCTCGACGCCCACCACGACCTGCGCGACGGAGTGAGCAACGGGTCGCCCGTCCGACGGCTGGTGGAGGCCGGGCTCGACCCGCACCGGGTGGTCCAGGTCGGCATCGCGGACTTCGTCAACTCCCGCGCGTACACCGAACGGGCGCGGGACTGGGGGATCACCGTCGTGACCCGGCAGGCGCTGGAGGGGCGTGCGATGGCCACGGTGATGGCCGAGGCGATCGACCTGGCCGGCGCCGGCGGCGGCGACGTGTACGTCGACCTCGACGTGGACGTGTGCGACCGCGCTGTGGCACCTGCGTGCCCGGCCAGCGCGCCCGGGGGTATCTCGGCTCTCGCGCTGCGCGACGCGGCGTACGCCGCCGGGGCGGACCCCCGGGTGCGCGCGGTGGACGTCACCGAGGTGGATGCCGCTGCCGACACCCCGGACGGGCGGACCGTGCGGCTGGTGGCGCTGTGCCTCCTCGAGGCGGCCGCCGGGCTGACGGCGCGTCCGGCGGCGCGTCCCGGCGGCACTCCCGGCGGCGCAGCAGGGCGCGCGGTCGAGCCGCGGCAGCCGCTAGGTTCGCGGCCATGCGCACCGTGACCGTCACCGG
>JBOGEN010000203.1:0-97497 GCA_050743265.1 Actinomycetes bacterium | reverse complement strand
GGCGTAGGCGATGAGAAGGCGCATCTTCCGTTCGGCTGCCAGCATCGCCGCCCGCTGTGCGGCGAGCTCGGCGAGCACCGGGTCGACCTCGCCGTCCTGCGCGCTGGTGCGCAGGTTCTCCGCGTATTCCTCCCGCAGGGCGTGCACGTGCTCGAGGGCGTCGGGGTCGACGTCGACGCCCGGTTCCTCCGGTCGGGGTTTCTCGGGCAGGGGGTGGGTCAGTGCGCTCACGTCGTCGTAGAGATCTCTGCGTGCCATCGTTGCATTCTGCGTCATGCTTTGCGACTCTCGCAACTTCTGGCATCAATCGCAGAGGAGCGACGATGGGTACGGGCCGGCGGTTCACGGTCGACGAGGCGATGCACGCCTTACCGCACACAGTGGGCCGCTCGACATCGATCAACTCTGGTAGATCATCTCAGCTGCAGTGGGGGATCGAGTCCTCGATATCGGCGGTCTTGAGCGCATCGAGGTCGGGGATGAGAATTTGAGACACCCTGCGCAACGTCTGCCCGACGCGGCTGCATTGGCCTGGGCGTCTCTCTGAACGGCCGGGCACCAACGTCGGATGAGCAGCGCCTACGCCATGGCCGCCGCTGAGGAGGCGGGCGTGGTCGTTGGTGCGGGGCCGGGACGGCCGAGGAGGTAGCCCTGGGCGACGCCGATACCGATTGCTTGCAGGGTTTGCTGTTCTGCTTCGGTTTCGACACCTTCGGCGACGAGCAGGCATCCGGTCTCTCGGGCGAAGCTGACGGCGGCGCGGACTGCCGCTTGGCTGGTTGGGCGGCTGTCGATGCGCCGTATCAGGGACATGTCGAGCTTGATGATTTCCGGGCTGAGCGCAAGAACCCGTTCGATGTTGGAGGTGCCAACGCCCATGTCGTCGACGGCGATGCGGGCCCCGCGCGCACGCAGCTCCGCCAGGATCGGTAGCGCCTGGGTGTCGTTGAATCCCAGGTCGGTTTCGGTGATCTCGAGGATCAGCCCGGACAGGTCCCAGGGCAGTGCCTGCTGGATGGTGTGGTGTGTCAGGGCGGGGAGGCTGACGTTGATACAGAGTGGTTCGGGACCGGTCCAGCCGGCCAGAGCGCTGCGGATCGCGGCGGCCTCGAGCGCCGGGGCGGTGCCTAGCCTGGCCGCTTGGTCGAACACCTCGCGGGGCGTGCCGTGGGGGAAACGGCTCAGCGCCTCGTAGGCGAAGGGGCGTCCGGTCTCCAGGTCGATGATGGGCTGGAACACGGTGTGCAGGGCTGTCGCGGGCTCCCAGCCGTGGTGGATGGTGTCCCGGACCCCGGTGCCGTCGTGGACGGCGATCCGATTCCGGCCGGTGCGCTTGGCGTGGTAAAGCGCCTTGTCCGTGCGTTCGAGCAAGGCGGCGGGGTCTTCGTGGCCGTCCCAGATGGCGAGCCCGATTGAACAGGTCTGCTCTCTGGCGACGGAGATGCGCATCTGGTCGAGGAGGCGTTCTGCTGCCTCGGCGGTGGTGTTGGGTAGAAGGACGGTGAACTCCTCGCCGCCGTAGCGTGCCAGGAGCCCGCGTTCGTCGAGCAGCCCGGACCACATGGCGGCGGTCTCCTTGAGGGCGAGGTCGCCGGGGAGGTGTCCGTGGGTGTCGTTGAACAGCTTGAAGTGGTCCATGTCGAGCAGCGCGACCGCCAGTGGCTGGCCCTGCTCGCGCGCAGCGGCGCAGGCGCGGGACAGTTCGTGGTCCCAGGTGCGGCGGTTCGCGATTCCGGTGAGCCCGTCCCGACGCGCCAGCGCGGACAGCTGCACCGCCTGCGCCTGCAGCACGGCCAGCAACGACCAGATGCGTGCCAGGACGAGGCCGACCCCGACGATGCCTCCGATGAGCACGACCTCAGATGTGCCCTTCCCCCCGGTCAGATCCCGCAGGTGGTTGGTCAGCGGAGCCAGCGCCAATGCAAGACCCAGCAGGAGCAACCGCACGAAGGTCATCCGCTCGGGCCTCTCTGGCGCCGGCTCGGACAGCTGGTCCACCGACGGATGCAAGACCGCGAACCCCACAAGCAGGTAGGCGACCAACCAGCCCACGTTCAGCCAGTCGGGGTACCAAGCTCCGCTCACCACGCTGAGTACGTACTGGATGTCAACCGTGAGCAGGATCCCCAGCCCGCCGGCCAGTGACCACAGCGACGGTGTCCGGGCAGCCCCGGAGGTAAACAACCGAACCAGCACGGCGAACAGGAGCAGGTCGGCCACCGGGTAGGCGGCGGCCACGACCTGGCTGAGCAGCGTCTCCCCACCGCCCGCGGCGGCAGGTCCCACCACGAACACCGTCGCGAGCACGGCGACACCGGAGGTGATGATGGCCGCGTCGAGAAACGCAGCCCGGTCCCGGCCCCGGCGCCGCCCACGGATCAACCAGGCGAGCCCCAGCGCCACCAGCGGATACCGAGCCAGGTAGGCCACATCGGCCACCGACGGGTACGGGGCGATATGCAATACGTTCTCGAATACCACCCACAACACGTCTCCGACGAGATACAGCACCTGACCCGCGGCCACCAGCGCCCAAACATGCCGCCGCGGCCCACGCATCAAACACGCGCCGACCACCGACATGACCACACCAAACGCAGCCACGACCAGGTAACCAACCGCCTCTGCCACACCACCGGGCAGCATCAGATATCCGACACAGGCGACCACAGCCACAGCCAGGAACCCCCAGGCCAGGCGTCCACGCCGCAGGTCCGTGCCGGAGATCTTGTCCATGCTCTGCGTATCGGCTGGACCCGACGGCGAGTTGAGAAACCGGGTAGGCAACCAACGACAGCGGTTGCCAGCCCTCGATCGGTGAACGGCTTCAGCCCGGTCCATGAGTAGTCCGATTCAGGTTGGTTTCTGCCTCCGAAACTCAAGCCCGAGGTGGGGCGGAAGTGGCTTACAACGCCGACCGGCCTCGCACACCCGCCGCGGCTGAGCTTTGTTACAGCTCACCGGACGGTTCATGCATATTGAGCTGCGGCCACACGCCGCTGTCCAGGACGAGCCCGCGGCCAGCCCGGACCCCCGAACCGTCGGCAGCCACTGCCCCTCCCGAGTGATCAGCCCGCCGGACGTGTCCACGCGGTGGCGGCCTCGACGTTAGACCTGTTTTGCCCGGTTCGTCACGAGGCGCAGGAGACGCCCTCCACCCACGAGCGGCGTCCCCCGCCAGCGGAGCTTGGCCACGGTCGCTCATGCATACCCCATCGCGGCGACCCTCGGGCTGCCGTTGACCCGGATGGGTGAGCGACCGTTCGGCCTGCTCAGGGGTGGGACTGTGCCCTCCGATGCCTCATGCGACGCGGCAATCGGCCGCCTCCCGAGGACTCGAGGGCTACGGATGAAGATCGCTCGCTTCGCACGTCTGGGACGGCGTGGTGTGGTGTCCCAGTCGATCATGCTGACCGCGGTTCTCACGGTCGCCGCCGCCTGTGGTGGGGCGTCCACCTTCGACGAGCCCGCGTCCCCCGAGCGGCCCGCGAAGGCGCTGCCGGCGACGAGGGTCAGCCCAGTCGAGTTGCGTGCAGGCCAGCCGGTGCCTGTGCCGAAGAAGCCGGTCCTCACCGTGAAGGGCAAGATCACCACGGCGAACGACGGCGACGTCCTCCGGCTGGACACCGCCACGCTGGACCGGCTGGGTGTCCTCCAGGTCCGCATGTACGAGCCGTGGGCGAAGAAGACCATGAGCTTCCGGGGCGTCTGGCTCGCCGACCTGCTCGAGCTCGCCGGCGCCGCGAAGTCGGCCGAGCGCGTTCGTCTCACCGCCCTCGACGACTACAAGGTCGACCTGAGCATGGACGAGGTCGACGCGGGCGGCATCTTCCTCGCCACGCAGAACGGTGACGGCTCGCCGATCCCGGTCGACGCGGGTGGCCCGACACGGATCGTCTTCGTCGGGGGCGTGACGTCCGGTGAGAGCGCCGACCAGTGGATCTGGAGCCTGAAGGACCTCGACGTTCGATGAGGCCTTCGACACCAGGAGGTCCCTCCTGGCGGCGGCGAGGGTCGCTCCTCCTCGTGACCGTCGTCGTGGTGGCGACGTGCGGAATCGTCGGGCTCGTCGTGCAGAGCTCCCTCCTGCTCGGCCGCATGACCACGGACGTGGCGGTGGCCCAGCAGCGGGCGACGAACCTGTCGAACGCCCAACGCGAAGGCCTGCTTCTGCTCCAGTCGCTGACCGACCTCGGTGTCGGCAGCGACGCGGACAAGGTGGCCGTGCAGCGCGGGCTGTTCGCTCGGCAGGTGGGCGTGTCCGAGGCTGGCTTCTCGGAGTCCTCGGCGGAGGCACGCGAGCTCGCGCAGGTCCAGCGCGCCCTGGCCGGCTTCCCGTGGGAGCGCCTCGAGGCGGCCGGCCACAGGGGGGAGGTGACCCGTCGAACGGGGATGGCGCTGGTCGCGCAGAGCGAGCGGCGCGTCAGGGGGCTGTATGCACATCAGGAGCAGTTCTTCTACAGCGCGACCCTCGACTCGCTCAAGGCCAAGCACCGCAGCCAGATCGCACTCGTCGTCCTCGTCTCGCTGGTCCTCCTGCTGGGCGTCGCCTGGGTCGTCATGCTCAAGCGCCGGACGCGCAGCGACGTGGCCCGGGCCTACGACGCGCTGGTGGACGAGGTACGCGAGCGGCGCGCCGCCGAGGACGCCTTGCGGGCCTCGGAGGGTCGCTTCCGCTCGCTCGTGCAGCGGGCGTCCGACCTCACCACTGTCACGGACGCGACCGGCGCAGTGACGTACGTGAGCCCGGCCGTCCAAGGCCTGCTCGGCTACCGGCCCGACGAGCTGCTGGGCACCTCGCTCTTCGACCACGTCGACCTGGCGGACCGGAACCGCGTGACCGAGGCACTGCGTGGGCTCGCAGCGGAGCCCTCCGGCGTGACCACGATCGAGATGCGGCTGCGGACGCGGGACGGCCGGTGGCGCTCCCTGGAGGCCGTCTGCCAGAACCTGCTCGCCGACCCCGACGTACTCGGCATCGTCTGGAACGGGCGCGACGTCACCGAGCGCCGTCTGCTCGAGAACCAGCTGACCCACCAGGCGTACCACGACCCGCTGACCGGGCTGCCCAACCGTGCCCGCTTCCTCGACCGGCTCGAGGAAGCGCTCGACAGTGCCGAGCAGGAGGGGAGCGTCTCGGTCGTCCTCGTCGACCTCGACGGCTTCAAGAACGTCAACGACACACTGGGCCACGCCGCTGGCGACGAGCTACTGCAGCGGACCGCGGAACGGCTGCGGGGGTGTGTCCTGCACGGCGACACCGTCGCACGCCTCGGTGGGGACGAGTTCGCCGTCCTCGTCCCGGACGGCGTGCCCGAGCACGCGATCGCCATCGCCCGGCGGATCATCGACGTCATGCGCGAGCCGATCCGCGTGGCCGGAGAGCTTGTCACGGTCGGAGCCAGCGTCGGTGTCGCACACCGCGACGGGCACACCCTGGCCGTAGACCTGCTCCGCGACGCCGACATCGCCATGTACGCGGCCAAGCACGCCGGCAAGGGCTGCACAACTGTATTCGAGCGCGACATGCGTGAGCGCACCAGCCGGCGGATGGAGCTGCACCAGCAGCTCGCGCGCGCAGTGGCACTCGGCGAGATCGACGTGCACTACCAGCCCATCGTCGACCTGGAGAACGGCCAGGTCGCCTGGCTCGAGGCCCTCGCACGCTGGCGGCACCCCGACCGTGGCCTCGTCGCGCCGCAGGAGTTCATCCCGGTGGCCGAGGAAACGGGAGCCATCCTCGACATCGGCAGGGAGGTCCTCGAGCAGGCGTGCCGAGCCGGCCGTCTGTGGCGGGACACCGTGCCCGGCTGCGAGACGCTCGGCATCACCGTGAACGTCTCGGTCCGGCAGGTGCTCAGCGGCAACCTCGCGGACGAGGTCGCCGAGGCACTCGCCGCGAGCGCACTCCCCGCGTCCGCCCTCGTGCTCGAGCTGACCGAGAGCATGCTGCTCGAGGACTCCGCCAGCGTGCAGGCCGAGCTGCGTCGGCTCAAGGCCGTCGGCGTACGGCTCGCCGTCGACGACTACGGTGCCGGGTACTCGTCCCTCGGATCCCTGCTCACCCTTCATGCCGACGTGGTGAAGATCGACCGCTCGCTGCTCGACGTGGACACCGCCCGCGGCAGCTCGCTGGTCCAGGCGATCTCCGGCCTCGGCCGTACCCTCGGCCTGCAAGTCGTCGCAGAGGGCGTCGAGACGCCGGAACACCTGGCCCATGCCCGCGCCGCCCACTGCAGCGCGGCCCAGGGCCACCACTTCTCCCGTCCGGTCCCGGCGGACGAGGTGCCGGCCATGCTCCGCGCCGACGCCCTCGTTTGGGAACGCACCCACCAGGCTGCCTGACCGCGTGTCCCGAGACGAGTCGCGAGACGAGTCTGGGACCGAAAAGCAGCAGTCTGCTGGGCCTGGCCGCCCATCGCCGGTTCACCGATCTCTGGGACTGTGACTGAGCCTAGAGAGTGCGGGCGTTGTCTTCTCCGGCGCGGAGGAACAGCTCGGAGCGTCGGAGTCGGAACTCGGTCGGGAGGACCTGGATGTCCCTGATGCGGTCGATTCGGAAGGAGGGGATGTCGTCACGGAGGCGGTCCCAGGTGAACGCGTACCAGATGGGGACGTTGTAGTAGAGGAACTGCAGCTCGATCTCGCGTTCGCTGAGGGTTCCGTGTTGGTCCTGGTACCGGATCAGGGCGAGCCGCTGGTTTGCGGAGGCGTCGAGCAGGCGCCGTGCCAGTGACGGTGGATTCGACTTCCCCGGCATGTAGCTCCGACCAGGTGCCGGTGAATGTGTGCTCGAGATCGACTTGGACGTGGGCGTCATGCCCTTCCCCGAAGCTGTAGTGGTAGTCCGCCTCGAAGTGCACATACCCGACCAGTTCCGGGTCGTCCGCGGCTGACGCGGGACCCGGCATTCCCAAGGCCATACCCACCACAGAGGCTGACACCATCGCCCCAAGGGCGGTCCACGACCGTCGCATCATGAGCCTCCGCGTCGTCCAGCCGTCCGGACGACGCCGCCAGCGCGGAGGTGTCGCGGAAGGGTCTGCTGTTCACAGGACAGCACCCCTGAAGCCGTCGGTACCGGCCGATCACACGAAGGAGTGAATGACGCCCAAGTGTGTATCCGGGCGCCGCCAAACGCGACAGAGGTAACCGAAGTGCCGCCTCAGTGGGTTTTGGCCGGACGACAGAGAGGCACGACTCCCCAATGCGGAGCACGTAGGTGCGGCCCCGTTCACGATCGGTTATGCGTGCTCCGCCACTGCCCGCGACCTCGTCGTCGGGTGAGCACTATCCGGCCTATCCGCAACCGGCCGGGGTGGCTCGCGGTCCCGATGCACTTGCCCCCGCACCCCGGCACGTCAGCGGTGATTTGTCCTTGCGCCAACCTCTCAGGTTGCCGTCGATCGCGTGACGAGGGGGAGGCTCGCGTCCGCGCCGTGTACCCGGGTCCGAACTGGTCTCGGCTTGCGCGGTTTCAAGTTCCATGCCGATTCCACCAACATCTCCCGGGTGAGTCCGCGGCACTTGTGACGCGCGAGGACCCTGGACGCAGTAGGAGAATGGCCAGGAAGCGGGACGTACCGGGGACATGAGAAGCCGGGGCAAATGGCCGTTTCCCGGGGCCATTGGTCCGCTGGCGGAGTCGTCTGAGGGGCCGGGGCTTGACCTCGCCAACCATGACATCCGGTTCAACCTCGAGCTCGCGACCCGAGCCCGTGCGTCCCGGACATCCCTCGAGCCACCCCCGGTCCCCTGAACACCGCCTCGCGCTGAGACGCTCGTCCGTGTACGACCGGCACGGAGTGGGGGCTTGTCCGCAAGAGGATCCCCTTCTTAGAAGCAACCACCGGAGACGGAGAGGGGTGCTCTTCGGTCGGTCGAGGGCATGACCTCGACGGCCCTGGCCTCCTGTTCACCCTGCGTAGGTATCGATTATTGGCCGAGTCCAGCGAGCAGGCTGGTGGTGACTGTTGGCCGGAGGTTGAGGTAGGTCGCCTGCCGGGCCGCGGCTGCCTCGAGTGCCTCGGACTCGGCCGGCGTGAGCGCGCGGTAGAGCTGTGCCTCGATCTGGAGGGCGTCATTGGTGGACGTGCGCCGCCAGTGCCCCGTCATCTGCCCGTCCAGCAACAGCACTCCGTTGGGCACCACTGTGCCGGGGGGGAGCGCGCGGGCCGTGCCGGAGAGATCGAGGACGTACTTGCTCTCCGCGTACGCCACCACGTACTCGTCGTACCGTTGCAGCAGATGGACGGTGGGCGATGTGAGCGCGGTGGTCTCCTGCCATCCGGACCAGTAGGACACCCCGTCGACGAGGTCGTGGCGCAGGCGGTCGCCGGCCAGCTCCACGCCTCGCGCGATGTCCGCGAGCGTGAGGCTGGACCACCACTTCAGATCCTTGGCGGTGGCCGGGCCGTGGCTGGTGAAGTAGCGGGTGACGAGCTCGGCGAGCGCCTCGTCCGGGTCGTGTTCGGGCGCGGGCGGCACGCGCGTCTCCAGCAGCGTGTACGTGTGCTGCTTCTGACGCATCGGCCCGCTGCATATGAGGCCCTCGAGCTCGGCGTGCATGAGCAGGTAACCCAAGCCGAAGCCCGTGCTCGGCAGGCCCGCGCCGGCGACGACCTCGGCCAGCTCCTTGCGAGTGCGGTGGGCGCCGCCGTCGAGCGCCTTGGCGAGTAGGACGTGTGCCTTGGCGAAGGCGCCCTCGTCGAGGCAGGCCCGACGGTAGGCGTACGCGTTCGTGGCGTGCACCCGCGGGCCGGTCAGCCGCAGCAGCCACCAGATGTCGTCGGGTGCCACGAAGTGCCAGGTTGGCCGCAGCGCGTGGGTACGCAGAAACTGGCCCGCGTCGAACGAGTGCTGCACCTCGGCGTCGGTGGTGCCAGGCAGCCGCTCGCCGAGCGACCACTTCGCCGGCCCGAAGTCCTGCGACTGCATTGCCCCGAACCATCGCACCACGTCAGCGGGTGCCGGCAGGACGGGACCGCCGGCAAGAAAAGCGCTACTCAAACGCTGCTCGGCGATGGTCCTCACGCCAACAGCCTAGACAGGCATGAGCCATCACCAGCACGCCGCGCACCGGACCGCCGGTACGCACGCGCTGCAGTTCGAGGGCGGGGCTACTCCCCGAGCACCCGCGGCCTCGGCCACGACCGGTGCGACCGAGCAGGCGAGCGGCCGTCAAGATCGTCGAGATCGGCGGCCCCGAGCCCATCGCGCTCGACGAGCTGGCTCGGCGGGCGCTGTCCCACGACGGTGATGCTCGCAGCGTTGTCGCCGACCCGGAGGCCCCGTACTTCGGGACGAAGGTCAAGGAGCGGTCGCTGGTTCCCGGGCCCGACGCACGCCTGGGCAGGACTCACTTCGCCGACTGGCTAGCGCACAGCCCCATGGGAAGGAGCACCATGAGCAAGCCGACAATCCATGCCCCACCGATCGTGCTGATCCACGGGCTTTGGATGACCGCCCGAAGCTGGGACAACTGGGCGGCGCACTACCGGGACAAGGGACATCAGGTCATCGTGCCGACGTACCCGGGATTCGAGATCGAGGTCGAGGGGCTGCGGGAGAAGCCCGAGGTCATCGCCGAGGCGTCCGTCCCCGCGACACTGGATCACCTTGCCAGCGTGGTCGAGAGCCTCGACAGACCACCGATCATCATGGGCCACTCCTTCGGCGGCACCTTCACCCAGCTCCTGGTCAACCGCGGCATGTTGCTGCCAGGAGTCCTCGGGGTCCGTCGTCGCGAGCGCTGCGTTGATCCCGCCGGCCGCCAGGGAAGTGTGCGCGTCGGCCGCCGGTCGTTTCCCGACAGCCAGGACGGCGACGCCGGCCTCGGACAGTTCGATCGCAGCGCGAAGTCCAGAACCGCCGGTCCCTATCACCAGGACGGAGGTGGAGAGCTGATGCTCGGATGGAAGCATGCAAGGTCCGGTCGTCGGCGCCTCGGGGAAGCGCGTTGACCAAGTAGGACCGGGCAGCCCCGCCATCGGTGACGAATCCCGGTGACAGGCCAGCAATTTTCGCGGCTCTTGCCGCCGTTGCTGGAGACATTGGGGTTGGGGGTGCACCCGAGCCCGGGTGTTCATACCCACCCATGTCGGTCTATTCCTTCCACCCGAGGAGGGGTTGTCCGATCTTCCGGCAACTGGCGGTCAGTCAAGGCCGGCCCGCATCACCCAGGCGCCCGCGAGACCCGTAGGCCCGGCTGGTCCGCAGGCGCGACCCGCCCTGCACTCACGCCGGACTACTCACACAGAGTTCCTGACCGTCCCGCCGTTGGCGGCTCTCCCGCTGGGCTTGGGTGGTGCGTGTCCCGGAGGCAGCGCCCAGAAGACCTCCCCGGGGTGCCGCCAGGTCCCCGTGACACCATGCCCTTCCGCTCGTCCGAGGGAGCACAGGTCGGTGCGGAGAGGCTCGGCCCGCCGGGCGCTCGGGGGTGTCGGCGGCACCATCACCCAGGGTGACCAGTGTGAGGAGCGGCGCGTGTCTTATCTGAACCCATCTGAGTTCGTCACGAAGATGATCGATGCTGGCGAGGCCAAGGCCTTCATGTCCACACGCGACACGGTGATCCGCGCCTACATGGCGGGTGCCATCCTCGCGCTGTCCGCGGCCTTCGCGGTCACAGTGACGGTCGAGACGGGTCAGCCCGTCGTCGGGGCCGTTCTCTTCCCGGTCGGGTTCTGCATGCTGTACCTGCTGGGGTTCGACCTGCTCACGGGCGTCTTCACGCTGGTCCCGCTCGCGCTGCTCGACAAGCGGCCGGGGGTGGGACCGCGCGCGGTATTGCGCAACTGGAGTCTCGTCTTCGTCGGCAACTTCGCCGGTGCGCTCACGGTCGCGCTCATGATGGCCGTGATCCTCACCTTCGCCTTCACCACCGACCCGAACGAGGTCGGCCGTACGTTGGGCACCATCGGCGCGGATCGGACGGTCGGCTACGCCGAACACGGGGCTGCAGGGATGCTCACCCTGTTCATCCGCGGTGTCCTGTGCAACTGGATGGTCTCCACTGGCGTCGTCGCGGCGATGATGTCGACGTCGGTGTCCGGAAAGGTCATCGCCATGTGGATGCCCATCCTGGTCTTCTTCTACATGGGCTTCGAACACTCCGTCGTGAACATGTTCCTGTTCCCGTCCGGCCTGATGCTCGGTGGCGACTTCTCGATCGCGGACTATTTCATGTGGAACGAGATCCCCACCGTGCTCGGCAACGTGGTCGGCGGCCTGGCCTTTGTGGGCCTCACGTTGTACGCGACGCACGCTCGCACCGGAGCCCCCCGAAACAACCCGGCTGCCCGGGAGGTCGACGACCGACCCGTCGACGTGCACGCGTGAGGATGCATCCCGGACACAGCCGCGTCCGAGTCCCCGCTCCTAGGCGGGCTTACGGGCGAGGACCGCGCTCTTGGCCCCGGCCGTGGGCCGGTGTTCGACGTATCGCCGTTACCTCGGAGGACGAGGGCGAGTACCTCGATCCCAGTAAACTCTGTCCCGACAGAGGATCGAGAAGGGAGCCCTGACTGCGGCAGAAGAGGACGTTCGTCAGCTGCCTCCTGCCGCCTCCCGTACTGCAGGGACAACGTGGAACCCGTAGCGCTGGACGAGTTCTGTCGTGCGGTAGGCCGATCATCTGATCACGCCTCGACACCACGCAGACCCGCATGCGCATGGCATGCCCCAGGACTCTGAGGTGCTCGAGGCTGCGTAGTCGCTGGTCAACTTGTCCCCCTCCTTGATGTCTCGCCGAGCGGCGAGTTCGTAAGCGCCGACCCACCACAGGTCGGGGCGTTGTCCGGCCGGTTCTCCCGACGCACGTGGCGGTTGAGAGCGACGTGGACGGGTCGAGCTGCTCGACGAGCATCCGCTCGACGTTGGTGCGGCCCACGGTGGGCGCGTTGGCCCGTCGCCGTGGCTGGCCGACCGGAGTAGCGCGCCGCGGCGGCCCGGAAAGTTGCACCCTTGAGCGTTCGTGGCGGGCCCCAGCCGGATGTCTTCACACAGGGTGACGAATGAGGCAAAACGGGTCTAACCTCGTTGGCAAGGTTCGTGTGAGGTTACGGGTTCGCCGAGCCTTCCCTGGGAGGGGGCGGTGATGGTTCCTGGAGCGCATGGCACCGCGGTTGTGTCGCACGCGACCGGCGGGATAGCGGTCGTAGAGGTCCCCGGTTGGCTCGACCTGGAGGGGGGCGTGCAGCTCCTGCTTCAACTGCACGACCTGGTCGACGGGGACGACACCCGTGTCGTGGTCGACCTGTCCCGGGTCCCGATCTGCGGCGCTACCGGGTTGGCCGCCCTCGTCACGGGTCACCGACGGGCCGTGCACCGAGGGGGGTGGCTCAGCCTGACCGCGGTGCAGCCACTGGTCGCCGAGGCGTTGCACGCCACTGGGCTGGCCGGTTGCTGCCCCCAGTACCCCAGTGTGGAGGCAGCATCGACCGCGGTAGCGGCGCCATCGACGGACCCGGCCGTACCTCGGCAGGCATGCCGTCACCACGCCGAGGCGCCGACCAGCTGACCAACTCCACGGGGCAGCGGGTGCCCCCACGAGTGCCCACACCGCGATGCTGTCACCGGTGCGAGCAGACGTGCCGATTGCCACGCAGGCGCGCACAGGCCCGTGACCACTCCGCCTCGTGGGAGCATCACGTCGACGACGATGCGGTGGTGCGGCCTTGTGCACGCAAATCGCGTTCAGGACCTGGGATCCGCCGGCGATGAGTGCCGAACGTCTTGACGGCACAGCAGGGACGGCATTCGCCGATTGTGCAGCCCCCTATCGGGTTATCCCGCCGAGCTGGCCGCGGCGACACCAGCCAGGCCGTTCAGATCGTCGGGGTGTGCGGACTCGGTGGCCGTGGCGAACCCGTGACAGGTCCACGGTGCAGCGGGTCTCGCCGCGCTGAATCAGGTCGTGCAAGGTGTGCATCAGGCACACGCCGGCTTCGGTGTCGAGGTGTCCGCTCACGGTCAGCTCGAGGTGGCGCGCTCGTCGGCGCGCGGTCAACAGGGGGGACCTGCCGCCGGCTGGATCACTCGCCCAGACGCGCGCGATGACGCGGGCTCTACGGCCTGGCAGGGCCAGCCGCGTGGGTGCGGGTGGCGTCTCACTGCAGGTCTTCCTCGTTGAGGCTGTGGAGGAGGCGGCGTCCGTGGCGGGGGAGACGCCGAGGCGGCGTCCGAGTTCGGCGCCACCCGGAGTCTGCTGCGTGAGGACTCCTGGCTTAGGTCAGCTCTGGAGGCTGCCGACCCGATGTGTTTCGAGGGTCTGCCCGGCCAGGGAGCGGGCAGGTTCGGTGTACTCCTGGCGCAGCTTGCGGAAGAGTCGCTGAGCGCGCAGTCCGACCCAGTCCTCGGGCAGGAGTGACTCGGGCAGCCGCGGGTCGTCACGGACCAGCAGCAACCACTCGGCGGTCAGCAGGATCTGGCAGGCCAGCTCGTCGTATTCCGCACGCAGGTCCGGGCCGCTCCATCGATCGACGAACCGTGTGTAGCGATCGTCGAGGGCAGGAAGGTTCCACGCGTGCTGTGCCAGGACGGACGGGTTGCCGGGGAGTGCGGGTGTGCCGTGGAACACCTCGACGTACTCGGTGAGGCCGAGCCCCTCGAGGAGGCGGTGCGGGTCCTGGGAAGACGCGGCCACCCACAGCCCGCTGGGCAGGAGTCCGAAGCCGGTCCACTGCAGCCGTGCACGTAGGCGGTGACGGTCGCCGCGTCTCGCCTCGGGGATCGTGAACCCCAGGACGGTCCAGCAGCCGTCCCAGTCGCTGTTGACCACGTCGGAGTCCAGTCGGTGCTTGCCGTCACGCAGGACAGACTCGGCGTCGTCGGTGAGGGCGAGGTAGGACTTGCGTCCGCCCCGGTGACTCGTCAGGAGTCCACGACGCGTCATGCGCGCCAACGTGGTGCGCGTCGAGTACGCGCTCACGTCCAGCCGCCCGAGCGCCCGGGTCAGGGACGTGGTCGACACGACCAGGCCCGTGCCCATCACGTACTCGCCGAACAGGGCGAGCAGGAGGGACTCCACGCGCGCCGCGGGTTCCCCGGCCTGCCGCTGAGGCGTCATACGTCTCCCGAGTGTCGACCGAGCCGTCCTGGGTGGAGCAGTCGAACCCCACCCGCCGCGGTCAGTCTATGTCACTCATTACGTTGACGGACGTCATGAGACTGAGTAACTTCTCGCCCGAACACAGCCCGACCAGGATTCCGGAACCACCGCAGCAACGACCGTCGAAGGAGTCCTCCTCGTGGATCTCAGTGGCGAGGTGGCCGTGGTCACCGGAAGCGGGCGCGGTCTCGGTCTCGCCTACGCCCAAGACCTGGCACGCGCCGGGGCCAGCGTGGTCGTCAACGACGTGGACGCCGAGGTGGCCAAGTCCGCAGCGGAGTCGATCGCGTCCCACGGAGGCAGCGCAGTCGCCGAGGTGGCCGCCATCGGCACTACCGAGGCCGCGCAGGCGGTGGTGGACAGGGCCGTGTCGGAGTTCGGCCGCCTCGACGTCATGGTGACCAACGCGGGCGTGCTGCGTGACACGGTGCTCTGGAAGATGACCGACGACGACTTCGACACCGTCGTCCACGTCCACCTGCGCGGCACGTTCACCTGCGTCCGCGCCGCTGCCGTACGGATGCGTGAGCAGGGCGACGGCGGACGCATCATCTGCGTCGGCTCCCCCACCGGCCAGCGCGGCACGTTCGGCCAGTCCAACTACGCCGCAGCCAAGGCGGGCATCGTCGGCATGGTGCGCACCTGGGCGATGGAGCTGGCGAAGGCCGGCGTGACGGTGAACGCCGTCGTCCCCGTCGCCGCCACTGCGATGACCGAGACCGTGCCCTTCCTCAAGCCGTACGTCGATGCCCTCGAACGCGGCGAGCCCCTCCCCGCGTTCGCGCGCAAGGCACTCGCCTTCGGTGCACCCGAGGACGCCGCCGGGCTGGTGACGTTCCTCGCCTCCGACGCCGCCGACGGGATCACCGGCCAGGCCATCGGCATCGGCGGAGACAGGGTGGACCTCTGGTCGCATCCGCAGCAGGTCTCCACGGCCTTCACCGACGGCGGCTGGGACGCCGACGCGGTCGCCCAGGCCTGGCCCACGACGTTCGCACCCGCCCAGCAGAGCGTCGGACAGCCGATGCCCGAACCGCCGGAGACGCGCGCACCGTGACCACCCGCTACGAGCCCCGCATCGTCACCGAGCAGCTCGTGGCGATCGACGTCCACACCCACGTCGAAGCCGACGAGCACGGGCACTTCTCCCTGGACGACCAGCTCCTCGAGGCCTCGGCGAAGTACTTCAAGTCCGACGACGACCGCACGCCCACGTTGGCGCGGCTCGCCGCTCACTACCGCGAGCGCTCCATGGCGGCCGTCGTCTTCACCGTGGACGCGGCCGCCGCCACCGGACACTCTCCTCTCTCGAGCGAGGAGATCGCCGAGGGCGCCGCCGAGCACGCCGACGTCCTCGTCCCCTTCGGCTCGGTGGACCCGTGGAGAGGCACCTCTGCCGTACGCCAGGCACGCCGGCTGGTCACCGAGTACGGCGTCCGCGGGTTCAAGCTGCACCCGAGCCTGCAGGCCTTCGAGCCGAACGACCGCCGCTTCTACCCGCTGTACGCGGCGATGGAGGAACTCGGTGTCGTCGCGCTGTTCCACACCGGGCAGACCGGCATCGGTGCGGGCCTGCCCGGGGGCCGCGGCATCAAGTTGCGCTACTCCAACCCGATGCTGCTCGACGACGTCGCCGCCGACTTCCCCGGGCTGGACATCGTCATGGCTCATCCGTCCGTGCCGTGGGCGGACGCGTCTGTCTCGATCGCCACCCACAAGGCCAACGCCTACATCGACCTCTCTGGCTGGTCGCCCAAGTACTTTCCTTCGCAGCTCGTCCGCGCCACCAACTCAGTGCTCCGCCACAAGGTGCTCTTCGGCTCCGACTTCCCCGTGCTCACGCCGGACCGGTGGATGGCGGCCTTCGACCAGCTGGAGATCAAGGACGACGTCAGGCCACTGGTCCTCAAGGAGAACGCCGCCCGCCTGCTCGGCCTGGACGGCTGAGCCTGCCAGGACCAGCGAAGCCAAGCACGGCATCGGAGGTACCCATCTCATGCCCACGACCGTCGCCCTCGAGGAGCTACCGGGCCTCGTCGGCTCACAGCTCGGCCCGAGCGCGTGGCTCGTCGTCGACCAGCCGCGCATCGATACGTTCGCGGACGCGACCGACGACCACCAGTGGATCCACGTCGACCCTGAGCGTGCCAAGGACGGCCCCTTCGGTACGACGATCGCGCACGGCTACCTCACCCTGTCGCTGCTCATCCCGCTGTGGAGCGAGCTGCTCGACGTCGACGGGGTGACGGCCAAGGTCAACTACGGGCTCAACAGTGTGCGGTTCCCCGCGCCGGTGCCCGTCGGGTCGAAGATCAGGCTGGGCGCGAAGCTCACCGAGGTCACCGAGATCACCGGCGGGGTTCAGCTGGTCGTCGACGCGAGCGTCCAGGTCGAGGGCGGCAACAAGCCTGCCTGCGTCGCCCAACCGGTGTTCCGGTTCTACCGATAGCACCTCTCAGCCGTACGGCCTCCTCACGCGTCGACGGCGCCTGAGACTCAGCCGCCGAACCCGTACTCCTCGGCGACTGGGGAGACGAACGGGTCGCCGACTGCCTCGAGGCCCCCGGGGACGTCCCCGTTCACCCGCGACACGTAGACCATCCGCGTGGGTGCCTCCGCGGGGTTGCTGTAGTCCAAGGGCCCTGCGACGCTGCCGCCGCTGTCGTAGTTCGACAGCGAGTGGAGCGCCTCGCGCACTCCCGCTCGCGTGAGGTCGCCGTTCTCACAGGCACGCTCGAGGGCGGCGCCCATGATCTGCCCGGACGCGTAGCCGTACATGGATCCGTTCTGCGTCGGCTCGGCGTCAGGGTGTGCCTGCTCGAACTCGGTGAGGAACTCGTCCACGCTCGACTGCTGCAGGGACGGTGGGGCGACCGAGCTGACTGTCAGTACGTTGGCCTCCAGCGCCTCGGCGGCAGGGGTGCCCAGGAGTTGCGGAGTGAAGATGGGGCCGTTGCCGATGATCGGCACATCGAGGCCGGAGGCAGCCGCGACGCTCGCGACCGACGCCGTCTGCGGTGAGCCGACGGAGAGCAGGATCGCTTTGGCACCACGCCGGCGCAGCTCGTTCACCTGAGTAGACAGGTCCGTGTCGGTGGGCACGATCCGCTGCTCGACGACGTCGAGGTCGTACTTCTCAGCGGCGAACTGCGTGCCCTCGAGCGCGTTCTCGCCGAAGTCGCCTTCGAAGTAGATGTGCCCGACGGTGTCGCCCCTCTGGAGACCCTCCTCACGCATGAGGTAGTCGATCCCGTTGATCATCTCGAGGTCGTACGTCGCGCCGGTGATCTGGATGTTGTCGTTGGGCAGGACGGCCGAGGTCCACGCGGCCATCCCCACGGTCATGTCGTCCTGCTCGAAGCTGGGCAGGAGCGCGGTGATGACCGGCGAGCCCAGGACCGGGGAGAGGGCGAGCACCTCGGAGGACATCTGCCGGTACAGCGAGACGGCCTGCTGCGGGTCGTAGCCGTGGTCCTCGACCTCGAGCTCGACGTCGCGGCCGCAGACACCGCCCTCGCTGTTGCGCTCCTCCCAGTACAGCCGGCTGCCCTGCAGGATCGACTTGCTGTTGGGAGCGAAGACGGCGGTCAGGTCCACGAGCGCACCGAGCGAGATGGTGTCGCCGGTGACGCCGGGCCCGGTGGCAACGCCGCCCTTGTCGCCGCCGCCGTCCCCACGGCGGTCCTCTGCCGTGGTGCAGGCGGCCAAGGCCAGCGCGAGTGCGAGAACTGTGCTTGTCAGCGTTCTGCTCATGTGACGGTCTCCTGGGCGTCGGGGGGCGTGGTCGATGTGGCTGTCGGTCGTCGTCCCGGGCGGTCCCCACCGGGAGGCTTCGGACGGAGCGTGTGGAGGAGCCCGACGACGCCCTCCCGGGCGAAGAGCAGGACGGCGACGATCGCCAGGCCGTAGAGGAATCGGCTGAGCTCGACGGCGCTGATGCCGCCGGAACCCGCCTCGGCCAGGAACGGCAGCACGTCGCTGTAGCGGTTGAGCAGCAGTGGCAGAGCGGTGACGAATACGGCACCCACTGCTGCCCCCCCCACCGATCCGAGACCGCCGATGACGATCATCACGAGGAAGTCGACGGACAGCACCAGACCGAAGGAGTCGGGGACGATGCGGCCGAACGTGAGTGCCATGAGCACCCCTGCCAACCCGGCGTACATCGAGGACACGACGAACGCCGCGCCCTTGTAGCGGGTGACGTTCACGCCGAGGGACCCGGCCGCCACCTCGCTGTCGCGCACCGTGGCAAGCGCCCGACCCGACCGGCTCCTGAGCACGTTGCGGGCGAACAGCCAGGCCGCCGCGACGAGGACGAGCCCGACGTACCAGAGGCGCTCGAGGATCCCGAACGGGACGCCCAGGACCTGCAGCCCCTCCGGGTCCGTGTCGCTGAAACTGAAGCCGAACAGGCTGAACGGTTCGGCATCCCGCCCGTCGAAGCCGCCGGTCAGCGAGGTGGCGTTGAGCAGGACGTGCTGACCGAGGAAGACGAGGCCGAGCGAGGCCAAGCCGAGGTAGATGCCGCGCAGGCGTCCGGAGATCGGGCTGAAGAGCGCCCCGGCCAGACCCGCGGCGAGCACCGCGCCACACACGGCCACCGCCGGGGGAAGGCCGAGTCCCGACGGCCCCTCGATGCTGCCCGGCGGCGGCTGGCCGGCGAGGTAGGAGTAGCCATACGCCCCGACGGCCACGAAGAACGCGTGTCCGAGCGACAGCTGCCCGGCGACCCCGACGAGGAGGGTCAGTCCGATCGCCCCGATGATCGCCGCCATGCAGAACAGCCCGGTCTGCAGCCAGAAGCTGTCCAGGAGGAAAGGCATGGCGGCCGCCGCGACCACGAGGCCGAGCCACGCCAGCACGACGGGGACACGGGGGACGTGCCGGTCAGACACGGCTCACCTCGCGTGTGCCGAAGAGCCCGGACGGCCGGATCATGAGGACCAGCAGCATCACCGCGTAGGGCGCCACGTCCCCGAGGTCGCGTCCGAGGAACGCGAGCTCGCTCTGGTACCCGGCGGCCAGCGAGGACACGACCCCGGTGATCAGTCCGCCGACGAGGGCGCCCGGGATCGAGTCGAATCCGCCCAGGACCCACGCCGGTATGGCCGCGAGCGCCGTGAGCCCTGCCGTGGTGCTGATGCCGGGCGAGGGGAACGAGGTGAGGAAGATCCCGGCGACCGCCGCGAGCGCACCGGCCAATCCCCAGGCCGCCAGTGCGACCCGACCCAGCCGGACCCCCATGAGCGAGGCGGTCTCGCCGTCCTCGGCGGCCGAACGCATCGCGACCCCCCACACGGAGAACTTCATGGCAAGCGCAAACGCCGCGACGAGGACGACCGTCGTTGCGGCAGCGACGAGACGTGACAACGGAACAGGGGAACCGGCCACCTGGACGACGTCGGTGCCCCACGGCGCGCCGGTGGTCAGCACGTCGGTGCCGATTCGGCGGGTGAGCTCGGTGAGCATGAGGACATCGACGCCGATCGTGAGAATCGCGAGCGTCCCCAGGTCGGCGCCACGGACACGCCGCATCACGACGAACTCGACGAGCATCGCCGCGCCTGCGGCGACGACCACCCCGATGAGGGCGGCCAAGGGAAAGCCGACCCTCTCGTGGGTGCGACCCACGACGTACGCGCCGAGCAGGAGCACGGACCCGTGGGCGAAGTTGAGGACGCGCGTGGACTTGAAGACGATCACGAAGCCGAGCGCGATCAGCCCGTAGATGCAGCCGAGGGAGAGCCCGTTGACGACAAGGCCGATCAGCTGACTCATGCGCTGTGCTCCCCTGCGCCACCCAGGTAGGCCCGGAGGACCTCGGGATCGTCCTGCACCTGCGCGGGCGTGCCGTCCGCGATGACACGGCCGAAGTCGAGCACGGTGACACGGTCGGCCATGCCCATCACGAAGGTCATGTCGTGCTCGACGAGGAGTACCGAGATGCCCCACGTGGCTCTGGCCGTGGCGATGGCCTCGGCCATCGCCGAGGACTCCTCGCGGGTCATCCCTGCCACTGGCTCGTCGAGCAGCAGGAGCCCGGGCTCGGCGCACAGGGCACGCGCCAGCTCCACCCGCTTGCGTTCCCCGTACGACAGCGTGTGGACGGGCTGTCCCAGCCTGGCGTTCAGGCCCAGCAGACCAGCGATCTCACGGACGCGTCGCTCGCCGGACCTTTGCTCACGGCGCGCCCCTGGCAGCCGCAGCCCTGCCGACACGAAGCCGGTGCGCGTGAGCCGGTGCCTGGCCACCAGGAGGTTCTCGAGGACGGACGCCCGGGGTGAGAGCACGATGTTCTGGAACGTCCGGGACACCCCGAGTCCCGCGATCTGGTGGGAGCGCAACCGTGTCAGCTCCCGCCCTCCGTACGACGCTGTCCCGCTGCTGGCGGTGTACGCGCCGCTGAGCACGTTGATGCAGCTCGACTTGCCCGCGCCGTTCGGGCCGATGAGCGCATGCAACGTGCCTGGGGTCACCGTGAACGAGACGCCGTCGACAGCGGTGAGCCCACCGAACCGCACGGTGAGGTCGCCCACGACCAGCTCATGAACCCGCGGTGGTGGTGTCTCGTCCGCGGCGGTGGCTCGTCGCGGACGGTCGGACTCGGCCCTCGAGGGTTCCTCCTTGCCGACCCCACCGACACCACCACCGACGCCTAGGTACCTTTCCCGTACCTCGTCGGTCTCGGCGAGTTCGTGGGCCGGGCCGTGCAACGAGACACGCCCGACCTCCAGGACGAAGGCCAGCTCCGCCAGCTGCAGAGCCATCGCGGCGTTCTGCTCGACGAGCACCACCGACGTGCCCTGACGGTTAATCGCCTCGATCGCTCCGCCGATCCGCTCGACCATCTGAGGCGCCAGACCGAGTGAGGGCTCGTCGAGCAGGAGCAGCCTCGGGCCCGCCATCAGAGCCCGGCCGATGGCCAGCATCTGCTGCTCGCCCCCCGACAGGGTCCCGGCCCGCTGGCTGCGCCGATCGTGCAGGACGGGGAACAGGTCCAGCACCCGCTGGCGCGCCTCCCTGCGTACGGTCCTGCCGGGCGCCGCGAGCCCGCCGGCACGAAGGTTCTCGTCAACCGTGAGCTCGCCGAAGACCCGCCTGCCCTCGGGGACGTGCGTGACCCCCGCTCGCGCCACTGTCGCAGGATCCCTGCCGACGAGGTCACGACCAGCGACACGGATCTCGCCGTCATCCACGGCCCCCCGCTGCATGCGCAGCGTCCCCGAGATCGCCCGCAGCAGCGTGCTCTTCCCCGCGCCGTTGCTGCCCAGCACGGCCACGACGGCGCCGGCGGGCACCCCGAGAGAGACCTCGCGCAAGGCCTGGACGGAACGCGCGTACGTCACGGACAGGTGTCGCACGTCCAGGAGAAGCTCAGGAGGTGCCGGAACTTCCGCCCCCTCGTTCTGCTCCCCTGGAGCAGCACCATGGCCCGGACCAGCCACGATCAGGCCATCTCCCTGCGACGCGGGCACGGTCTTCCTCTCACGAGGGCTTGAAGCGTCCCTCCCTGCGTTGTGGGGCGAAGTTACTCACTTCGCTAACGGCCGTCAACGGTCTGAGTGAGATGGGAGCCCGTAGGTGCCGCCGCTCCGATCCGGCCACATCCGGACGGCCTTCGACGCTCCGGCGGGCCTGGTCTGGCGGATGTGGACCGAGCCGGAACACTTCGCCGCGTGGTACGGCCCTGCCGGTGCCGCCATCCCCGTGGCGAGGATGGACGTGCGCGTGGGCGGGAACCGTCTGGTGTGCATGGAGATGCAGACCCCCCCAGCGGCACGATGCAGATGTGGTTCAGCGGCGAGTACCGCGAGGTCGTGGCGAACAAGCGCCTCGTCTACTAGCTGGGTGTCGCGGGCTGGAACGCTCCCCAGGGGTCGTCGATGAGGATGGCCCAGGTGCCGTCTGCCCGTCGGCGCATGACGTCTGCGCTGGTGCCGGCCATGTCGATCAGCTCGCCTGAGGGTGTGCTCCCTTTGAGTCGCCAGGTGTTGAGCACCGTGGCGACGTCCCCGGTGGAGACGACCTTGTGAATGTGGGACGTCATCGTGGGTTTCATCGCCGTGAACTGCGTCAGGGCGTCCCGGATCGCGTCGTGGCCGGTGAGTGGCGGTCCGTCCGGTTGGGCGACGAAGACGGCGTCGGACTCGAACAGGGACAGGGCGTCGTCGACGTCTCCCTCATGCAGGGCAGCGGCGAACAGCGCGACGACGTCTTCCGGTGCGTGGGCGGTGGCGGGCATTGCGGTCTCCCTCACGTCAGAGGTCACTCACGGTGTGCAGGGCGTCGGCGAAGGCATGGGTGGCCTGTCGCCCGAGATGGGTCCTGATGCGCCGGTGAAGCCGGTTGATCTCGTGGGCGGCGACCGGAGCGAACTCGATCGCGGTCTCGGTGAGCCGTACCCGGGTGGCGCGACCGTCCGTCGGGTCGGCGTGGCGCGCGACCAGGCCGTCTCGTTCGGCCAGGCGTACGAGGGTGGTCATGGTCTGCTTGCTCAGACGGGCCCGCTGAGCGAGCTCACCCATCCGCAATCCGTCCTGTTCCCAGAGCGGAAGCAGGACCGAACCGTACGAGGCGCGCACCTGCTCGTACCCGGCACGAGTGAAGGCCTCGACGAGCAGTTCGTTCCAGCGCTGCGAGGCCTTGGCCAACAGGTAGCCCAGGTTCTCCACCTGTGGTGCCGCTGTCTGCATGGTAGTACGATATCAGACTAACTGCGCGTCCGCATGTGCACAGACGTCGATCCTGTGTTCTCGGAGCGTTGGCTGCGGTCGGCTGACTGTTGCCACGGATCGGCGTGCACTTGTCGGTCCTTGGCCGCGGCGTGCGTGTCTTCTGGTCGAGGCTGTGCAGGAGTCGGCGGCCGCGGCGGGTGGAGACGCCCGAGTCGGCGTCCGAGCTCGGCTCCACTAAGTGTGGTGTGGCCGGTTCGCTCACCGATGACTCTCCTCAGCGACCGTCCTCCCGTTCAGCATCACGCGACCGCTCCGCGCGGCGCTCTCTCCGCATGGCGTGAGCGTCGGCGACCGGGCCGATGTGGCTCAGCTTGTCGGGGTTGATCACCGACCGCACGGTCTGGACCACACCGTCGACGATGTCGAGGGAGAAGACGTTGATCAGCCGACCGTCCGGGGTGCGTAGCGCGGCGCCTGGCTGGCCGTTCACCTGGTGCGGCTCGATCACGATCTCGTGCTCGCGCATCTCGCGACTCATCCCGACGAACAGCCGGGCGACGCGATCGGCGCCGAGGATCGGCATGACCCACTGCGGCGCCTTGCCACCACCGTCACCGTAGGCGACGACGTCGTCGGCGAGCATGTCGACAAGACCGTCGAGGTCGCCCTCGCGGAACGCCGCGAGGAAACGCTCGGCCAACCGGTCGCGCCGCTCGCGCGACGCTTCGAAGCGTGGCTTCTCCGCCGTGATGTGACGACGGGCCCGGGCGGCCAGCTGCCTGCAGTTCGCCTCGCTCTTGTCGACGATGGCCGCGATCTCCCCGAAGCCGTAGCCGAACACGTCGTGGAGCAGGAAGACCGCACGCTCGACCGGGTTCAGCCTCTCCAGCACGAGCAGGAACGCCATCGACAGGGAGTCTGCCTGCTCCGCGTGAGCCGCCGGATCGGACGCCTCGGCGTCGGTGATCAACGGCTCGGGCAACCACTGGCCGACGTATGCCTCGCGCCGCTTCGGAGCCGACCGAACGTGGTCGATGCACAGTCGCGTGATCACGGCAGACAGGTACGCCTTGGGCGACCCGATGGTGACGCCGTCGCGGAGCGACTGCTGGTAACGGATGAAGGTCTCCTGCACCATGTCCTCCGCCTCGCTCACGCTGGCAAGCATCCGGTACGCGATGGAGAACAGCAGCGGGCGCAGATCAACGAACGCCGCGGACTCCTCTGCGGAGGGAGCGTCGGAACGCCGGCCGCGGCCGGAGCGCCCGCCCGTCGCCGAGTGGGCGCCAGGGCCGCGTTCTGTCCCTGTCATGGTGCCGGTCGCTTCCGTACGTGGTTGCCGGCCGCAGCCTCGGCGGAGTCGGTCAGGCCGAGGCGAAAACCGTCCCGCCACGTCGACCACGTGGGCCGCCAGTCGAGCTCCCGCTTCGCCTTGTCGTTCGACGAACCCCGGGCCTCCGTCATCCACTGGACCGTGACCTGGCCGGCTGCCAACCGACCCAGCCACACCGGCACCCGCATCGGCGGCCTGGCCCCGACCGCCTCCGCCAGGTAGGGCAGCCACTCCGAGACCGGGGCCGGCTCGTCGTCGACGACGTTGTAGATGCCCCTGCGACCGTGCTCCACCCCGGCCACCGTTGCCGCCGCCGCATCGTCGAGATGGGTCCACGACCACACCCCGGCACCGTCACCGACGATCGGCATCTGGCGTTTGCGAATCAGCTCGACGAGCGACTCCGACGCGCCCGGCCCGTAGAAGTTGCCGTAACGGAGCACGATCCCTACGACGGATCGGGCTGCCGGAACCACCCGGTCCAGGAACTGCAGCCCTGCCATCGACTCTGCCTGAGCCTTGGCTGGGTGCGGGTCCAGCGGGTCGTCCTCGGTCTTGACCGGGCCACCCGTACGCGAGTTCGACCACCCGGTGTAGCTCTGGGCGACGAAACGGCCGACGCCTGCGGCCTCGGCCGCTGCGACCAGGTGTTCCGTGCCCTCTGTCCGCAGCCTGTTGGTGAGCGCGAACCAGCTGTCGAACCGGCGCAGGTTGGGCTTGCCGGCCAGCGCCGTCATCTGGTGCACCACCGCGTCCGGCTCTGCGCGCGCCACGGCCTCACCCACCGCCGCCGCATCCAGCCCGTCCACCACGACCGGCTCGGCCCCGAGGGCACGCAGCCGGTCGACCTTGGCCGGGCTGCGCGTCGACGCCGTCACCTGATGTCCCCGTGAGACCAGCTGCGGCACCAGCCGCGTCCCGATCGCACCGGCCGCTCCTGCCACAAAGACTCGCATGTCACTGCCTCTCTACCCCTGAGATGTCGCTGACAGGCCTGAGACGAGACAGCCAGGGCCGGGTGTGACACCTCCGTATTTGGGATGTCAGAGCCAGGCGGCGTGCGAGCCCTGACACCCGCCTCACCTGGTCCGGGGCTGCTTCGTGGCACTCGCCGCGGCGGTTGTCGGAGTCCGGGTCGGTACGGAAGAGGACACGGGGCGTCGGACTGAAACGGTCCCCCCTGGGCGGTCTCACCGCCTGCAGCCACCGGCGGGCGGTGCTGCTTGTCCAGTTCTGACCGAGTTCGGCCGGGTCACGCTCGCGCCGACGTGCGCCGTCCACGGTCACCGCGACGCGCCCGCTCCTCCCGCGGTCAGGAGACCTCAGTCGTCGAAGAACGCGCGTCCGCGTACGGCAACGAGTGCGCTGGTGCCCAGCATCGCGGTGACCGCCCAGAAGACTGCCACCAGACCGGCGGCCCCGGTGAGCGCCCCGACGGCTGCCGGGACGGCGACCTGGCCCAGGCGGTTGCCGGCAAGCCGAACGCCGAGTGCAGTGCCCCGGATCTCGGTCGGAGCGGTACGCGCAACCCAGGTGAGGGTGAGGGGCTGTCCGAGACCGAGCCCGAGACCAGCCCCGCCGATCACCAGGAACAGGGCCCACGGCGTCGAGACCAGAGCCGGGAACAGCGCCACGGACGCGCAGGCGACCGTCGTGGACACGACGAGGACGCTGCCGATCCCCATCCTCCGTGCCGCCGGCCACATGAGGAGCCGTGACGCCAGCCCCGCCCCCGACAGCGTCGCGAGCAGTAGCCCGACGGTGCGCACGGAGAGGCCGGAACTCTCGCCGTAGGCCGGCAGGTACGCGATGAGGACGTCGACGCTGGCGAGTACCGACAGGCTGATGAACATGGCTCGCGTCATGTTGGGCGACCGGAGCACGCGCAGGCCGCCTCGCACGATCCCGGTGGGGCGCTCCTGCCGAGCGTCGGGATCTCGTCTGGCTGCGCGCTCCTTGGGCAGCCAGAAGACCACCGCCAGGGCCACGCCCGCGGCCCCGGAGGCGGCCAGGAAGACGGGGGTCACCTGGACGTCGGCCGCTGCGGGTGCGCGTTGGTCGACCGATCCCGAGCCACCGAGGACGCCCAACAGGAGAGGCCCGGCGAGCTGGCCGAGCGAGACGACGACGGTGAAGAGGCTGAACGCGGAGAGCGAGCCCTGCCTGCCGGCCTTGGCCGCGATCAGTGTCTGTGCGCTGACCGTCACGAGCAGGTGGCCGAGGCCCACCAGCGCGAGGCTCGTGGCGAGCACCACGAGACTGTCCACTCGGGGCAGCGCCAGGGTGACGAGGAACACCGACGCGACGCCGACGAACAGGAACGGCCGGTGTCCCCACCGGTCGATCCATGTGCCGACGGGTATCGCGAGCACCAGGGACAGCACGGCGTACGCGGCGACGACGACTCCCAGCGTGTGCCCGTCCGCTCCGAGCTGCAGTGCGCGATAGGAGACCGTCGGCCGAGTGGCGTACACGGCCAGCTGGACCAGGAACGACACCCCGAGGGTGCCCACGAGCCACCCAGGCCGTTGCGGGAGGCGTCGATGAAGCCGTGCGGGCGTGAGCCGATGCGGCAGCCAGGCTCGCGATCTCACCCGATCAGCGTCCGGGGAGTCGCCGCCGAGTTTTCGTTCGACTAGTGCCTCCAGCCGCGGTCCGGCGTCGAGACGTCCACCTCCACGCCGTCGGGATCGCGGAACTTGAAGAACCGCGGCGGGTCTGCATCCTCGGCACCGTAGACCTCGACACCACGCTCCTGCAGCGCCGCCACGACCGTGGCCGTGTTCTCCACCGTCACCCCGATGTGGTTCGGGCCCCTCGTCCCCTGGGACCAGGGCTGCCGGGGGATCTCCTCCCGGGGCTGCAGGAGCGAGAAGTTGACCTCACCGTCACTGAGGTCCAGGGCCAGGCCGGGAAAGTGTCCCGGCGTACGGACGCTGCCCAGCCGCGTGAACCCGAGCACGTTCTCGTAGAACTCTGCGGTCTTCTCCAGGTCAGCGACCACGACGCCGAGGTGTCGGATGCGCATCCGGGTGTCCCTTCCGGTCTGGCGGTTCGAGCAGTGCTTCTGCGTGCGGGAACGGGTACGGACGGCGGCCGAAGCAGGGCGACGCCCGTGCGACCGCCCCGGGTCGCTCGTCCGGGTCAGGTGAGAAGGCCTCCGTTGACGTTCAGAGTCTGTCCGGTGACGTACGCGGCCTGCGCTGACGTCAGGTACCGCACCATCGCGGCCACCTCGTCCGGGCGGCCCGGTCGCCCGACGGGCACCGTTCGCAGGGCGTGGTGCAGCGGCTGGCGGAAGGTCCGGGTGGTGTCGATGGTTCCGGGGGACACGGCGTTGACGGTGATGTTGTACGGGGCGTACTCGTGCGCGAGCGCCTTGGTGAACCCGATGAGCCCGGCCTTCGCCGTCACGACGTGCGCCCGTTCGGGGGCCCCCGTCTGTCCGGTGACACCGGCGATGTTGATGACGCGCCCCCATCCGGCCTGGAGCATGTGAGGGAGGACGGCCTGGGCGCAGACGAACGCGCCGTCCAGGATGACGCTGATCACCTCGTGCCACTTGTCGCTGGTCAGGTCGAGAAACGGGGCTTCGGGCCGGAGCGCCGCGTTGTTCACCAGGATCGTCGGCGGGCCGAGACGGGTGGCTTCCGCGACGACGTCGGCGATCGCGTCCGCGGATCGGACGTCCGCCGTACAGGCCACCGCGTCGCGACCGCGTTCTCGGACCTCCGCGGCGACAGCCTCCGCCTCCTCCGTGTTTCGGCGTACGACGACCACGACGTGTGCACCGGAGGAGGCGAGCTCGAGGGCGATGGCGCGGCCGATGTTCCGACCCGCGCCGGTGACGACGGCAACGGGACCGCCCGGGGGTGAGCCGTGTGCGCTCGACGAGGTCATCGCGCCTGTCCACGGCAGAGCTCGGCGACCTCGGCGATCTCCGCGCACTCCTCGAGATTCCAGGACAGCTCGGCGACTCGCCGGGCGGTGTCGCTGCCGAGGAGCGGTGAGGCGAGGGTCAGGAACTTCTCTTCGACCTCGGCGTCGGGCATGGGCTTGTCCGGGGTCCCCTTGTTGTGCACGACCGTCGAGGTCAGCTGGCGCCCGTCGGTGAGCGTCAGGATGACCGAGGCGGCATCCTTCGGCAGGGCGTCGTCGACGGCGATGCGTACCTTGCCGCGCATGCTGACGACAGCGGGGTCGTTGACCCGCACGTCCTCGAACTGGTGGATGCTCGCGACACCGTCGACTGCTGCGACGGCGGCGCAGTGGAAGATGCTGAACTTCGCCTCCAGGCCGGTCTCGGGCTCCGGTTTGCCCGTCACCCACGACACGTAGTCGTTGACGACGGCGGAGATCGACTCGATCTGCTCCGGTTCGAGCCCGTGCTCGCGCCGGAGCCCGAGGACCGCCTCGATCGTCGGGTGGGTCAGGGAGCCGCACGGGTAGGGCTTGAAGCCGTTGTCGCGCAGCGTCCACGTCTCTCCGAGACCCGTGGCGGCGAGCTCGGGCTGCGGGTCGGGGGACATCACCTCGAGGAACCCCCGCGGACGTTCCAGGATCGACGTGGTCGCGGTGAACCCGCGCCGGGCCAGGAGCGCGGCCAGGAGCCCGTCCATGGCGGCCTTGCCCGGGTGCAGCGCCTTGCCCATGGTCCCGTACACGCCCTTGAGGCCGGCCGCCTGTGTGGCCGCGGCACCGAGCGCGTGGGCCACCTCGGCCGGAGGAAGTGAGAGGACGCTCGCTGCCGCCGCTGCCGCCCCGAGATGGCCGACCGTACCCGTGACGTGCCAGCCGGCCTCGTAGTGTGACGGCCCGGCGGCGAGCGCGACCCTGATCTGTGTCTCGAACCCGGCGACGAACGCTGCCAGGGCCCGGCATCCGTCGAGACGGCTCCGTTCACCGAGCGCGAGGACGACCGGCCACACCGGAGCGCTCCCGTGGACGGTGGTACGCGCCGGGTTGTAGGTGTCGTCATAGTCCTGGACGTGGGCCAGGAAGCCGTTGGCGAGGGCCGCGGCGCCCAGCGGGACCCGCCGGCCGGACCCGACCACGGTGGCGGACTCGTCGGATCCCATCTCGTCGGCGAGGGACAGCACGATCTCGGCGGACGGATCGGCCGACCCGGCAAGGGTGACCCCGAGCCAGTCGATGAAGCATCGCTTGGCCTGGTGTGTCACGTCCTCGGGGATGTCCGACCAGGACAGGCTCGCGATGAACTGGGCGAGCTCGCCGGTCGGGCCCTTCTCGAGGACGTCGCCAGGGGCGGGTGCTCCCGTCGGGTCGGCCGATCGCGGATCCATCGGTTTCGTCAACCGTTCTTCAGCAGGTCGGAACCCTTGAGTGCCTCCTTGACCCGCTGCTCGTGCTCGTCGAGGTAGGTCTTCCACTCCTCACCGACACGAAGCTGGGTGACGAGCCCGTTCTTCTTCGCGTACGCCTTCCACGAGTCCGTCTTCACGAGCTTCGTGAAGATGTCCTGGTAGTACTCGAGTGCCTCCGCCGGCATGTCCGGCGGGCCCATGACGCCCCGTACCTGAGGGACGAGGGGGGACTTGAATCCCTCGTCGCGGGTCGTCGGCACGTCACTGTAGATCGGGTGCGGCTCTGTCCCGATGGCGCCTATGACCTTCAGCTTGCCCGCCTTCACCTGGGCGGCGAAGTCCTGGGCACTGCCCATCATGATGTCTGCGTCGCCGTTGAGCAGTGCCGTGATGCGCTGGCCGACTTCCTCGAAGGACAGGAACTTCCAGTCGGTGCCGGTCTCGGACTGGATCGTCTCTCCGTTGAGCGCCGACACCTCGGTCGTCGAGCCGCCGGTCTGCACGAGGGCCCCCGGCTTCTTCTTGGCGGCCTCGACGAAGTCCCTGAGCGACTTGTACGGCGAGTCCGGCGCGACCGCGATGACCTCGGGTTCGACGATCATGCCGGCGATCGGGGTCAGATCGTCCACGGTCACGGACGCTCCCTCGATCGTCAGGGGGGTGGTGAGCCACGTCGTCGTCATCGCCGAGATGTTGTCGGTCTCGCCCCGCTTCGACAGCAGGTAGCTCATCGCGCCGGCCCCTTCGCCGGCCTCTTCGTTCCGGACCGGCCAGTTCGACGAGATGATCCCCTCCTTCTTCATCATCGCGATGACATCGCGGACGAAGATGTCACTGCCGCCGCCCGGCCCCGTGTGCACGAGGAACTCCGGCTTGGCGGGCTCGAAGTCCTCGCCTTCGCTCCCCGAGCTGGCCGAGTCCGTCTGCAGGCCGCAGGCGGAGGCGAGCACTGTCACAAGGGCGCACGACGCGAGCGCGCGCGCTATTCGAAAGTTCGACATGGACCAAGACCTCCTGGCGTCTCCGGGTGGGTCAGCGCTCATCTCGTCGATCGGTGGCATGCACGGAGCCCGCCTCCCTTCCCTCGGGTGGCGACTCCGGCCCCGGTGGCGAGTCCGGCGACGTCTGCAGCGCAGGTTCGGCCTCCCTCGGTGCCCTCCTGCGGGTGATCACCGGACCGACGAAGAGAAGCGCCGTGAGCACGAGGAAGACGACAGCCCACGGGCGGGTGAGAAAGATCGTCGGGTCGCCCTGGGAGATGACGAGGGACCGGCGCATGGACTGCTCGAAGAGCGGACCCAGCACGAACGCCAGCACCAACGGTGCGGTCGGGAAGTCTGTCTTGCGCATGACGTAGCCCAGGAGGCCGAAGACGGCGAGCACCCACACGTCGAACATCGAGTTGTTGATGCTGTACACGCCGACGATCGAGATGACGATGATGCCCGGGTACAGCACGTGGTACGGGATGCGCAGGATGCTCGCGAACACCGGGATGAGCGGCAGGTTCAGCATCACCAGCACGAGGTTGCCGATGAACATGCTCGCGATGATCGGCCAGACGACGTCGGGGTTCTCGTTGAAGAACAACGGCCCCGGCTGCAGCCCGTACAGGAAGAGGGCACCGAGCATGATGGCGGTGCTCGCCGACCCGGGGATCCCGAGCGTGAGGAGCGGTACGAAGGAGCCGGCGGTCGCGGAGTTGTTGGCCGCCTCCGGCGCGGCGACTCCGGCGATGGCTCCCTTGCCGAAGCGCTCGGGGTGCCGCGAGAGCCGCTTGGCGATCGTGTAGCTGACGAACGAGGCGACCGTCGAGCCGGCCCCCGGGAGCGCCCCGATGAAGAAGCCGACGACCGAACCCTGGCCGATGGCCCCGGAGGACTCCGCTAGGTCCTTCTTGCTCGGGAAGAGCTCTCTGAGCCGGCGGGGGACCTTGAAGAACGAGCGGCCGGTCTTCTCCTCGGCATTGATCAAGACCTCGGAGATGGCGAAGAGCCCGATGCACAGTGCGACGAACTCGACGCCGTTGGCGAGCTCGATCCTGCCGAAGGTGAACCGCGTCGAGCCCGAGAACAGGTCGATGCCGATGGTGGACAGCAGGAACCCGGCCACCGCGGAGACGAAGGCCTTGACCTGGGAGCTCCCGCCCAGGAGCACCACCATGCTGAGGCCGAGCGCCATGATGGCGGTGTACTCCGGGGGGCCGAAGATGACGGCGATCGCCGCCACCGCCGGCGCCAGGAAGGTCAAGCCGACCAACCCGAGGGTCCCGGCGATGAACGAGCCGATCGCCGCGATGCCGAGCGCGGGGCCCGCGCGTCCTTGCCGGGCCATCTGGTAGCCGTCGAAGGTGGTGACCACCGAGGCGTCCTCGCCCGGGATGTTCAGGAGGATCGACGTGGTCGAGCCTCCGTACTTCGCTCCGTAGTAGATGCCGGCCATCATGATCAGCCCGGTCGCCGGCTCCAGGTTGACCGAGAGCGGGAGCAGGAGCGCGATGGTGGCGGGCGGGCCCAGTCCGGGAAGGACGCCCACAAGGGTTCCCGCCGTCACACCGAAGATCACCCAGAAGAGGTTCGTGAGCGAGAACGCCGCGGCGAACCCGTCCATGAGACCCATCACCGCGTCGGTCACGACCCTCGCCCCCGATTCGTCCGGACCGTGTTCGTCACCGTGACCAACCTCCCACCACGGTCAGGACCCGAACGGGCCGGTCGGGAGCGGGACCTGCAGCAGCGACGCGAAGAGCAGCCACGCGAGCAGGGGAATCGCGATGGTCGTCGCGACGGCCCCGATCCCACGCCGGCCCTCGATGACGAACAGGATCACCGCGACGAGCAGGAGCATCGCGAGGGGAAAGCCCAGGACGCCCGCCAGGAGCGTCGCCCCCAGCACGGCGGCCCACAGCGCGAGCGACCGCGTGGCCTGCGGTCGGCTCGGGAGCGGGAACTCGCGTGCGCTCTCCCGGGGTGCCCGCACCCGGGTCACGACGAGCACCACGCCCAGGCCGGTCAACACGACCGCGAGGATGCTGGGGAAGAAGCCCGGCCCGGGTATGCCCTCCAGGTAGAAGTCGAGTTGACGACTCTGAACCAGGACGACGCCGCCGAGCACGGCGAGGAGTGCGCCGCAGGCGATGTCGATCTCTCGGAAGGTCACTCGTCTCATGGCGTACCACCTCGCCTCGCGTACGGCGAGGTGCGCTTGCCCGACGCGTCGACGCGCGGGAGGCCGATCGTGCCCGAGGTGGTGCCGGTGAGCGACATCGCGAGTTCGCCCTCCCTTACGACTCGTAGGTGAGCTTGTCCAGGTCCTCACCGGGCGCCATCTCGTCGGCCAGGCCCAGGGCCAGCGCCCGCGCGGCGGCGGCGACCGCCTCGTTGTAGTCCGTCGCGGTCTGCGCGTTCGCCCGCACCTGGCCGAACTCGCTGATGTCCGCGCCGGAGGCGAACGCCTTCTCACCCGCGCCGCGCACGACCAGCACCTTGACGCTCGAGTCGTGCTCGATCCGGCCGAGCAGGCCGGGCAGCGCCCGGTACATGCCCAGGTTGATCGCGTTGTGGCTGTCCGGCCGGTTCAGCACCAGCGTGGGGACCGAGCCGTCGGGTCCGGCGCGCTCGACAAGCAGATCGGTGGACACAGGGCTACCGCTCTGGCTGCAGGTCGGGGTGCGCGTCGAAGACGACACCGTCGTCGAAGAGCCGGGCGATCTCGTCCTCGCCCAGCCCCCGCTCGGCCAGCACCTGCGCGGTGTGCTGGCCCAGCCACGGGGCAGGCCCGCGCACCGCGTAGTCCAGGTCGGAGAACTTCGCCCCCGGGCCGATCGTGCGCATCGGGCCGATGATCGGATGGTCCAGGTCGACTAGCATGTCGCGGGCCTGCACATGCGGGTCGGCCAACGTCTCCTCATAGGTCAGCACCGGCCCACCCGGGATGCCGGCCTTGTCCAGCACCTCGATCCACTCATCCGTGCTCCGGGTGGTGGTGATCGCCTCGATCTCGGCCTCGAGCTCGTCGATGTGCGCCATCCGGTCCGCCAACGTCACGAACCGCTCGTCGCTTAGCCACTGCGGGCGGTGCAGCGCGTCGCGGCACAACCGCTCCCACAGCCGGTCGTTCGCCGCGCCGATCGTGACGAACCCATCCGAGGTCCGGTACGCCTGATACGGCGTCGAACGCCGATGCCGCGTCCCGGTCGGCGCCGGAGACTCCCCACTACCGAAAAAGGCCCCGGACTCCCACACCGTCCAGGCCAGCCCCGCATCCACCAGCGAGATGTCGATGTACTGGCCCTCACCCGTGCGCTGACGCAGCAACTGCGCGCCCAACACCGAATAGATCGCCGTCGCCCCCGCGGCGATGTCATTGACCGCGATCCCCACCTTCGCCGGACGCCCATCCGGCTGCCCGGTCATCCGCAAGAACCCGCCCAACCCCTGCGCCATGATGTCGAAGCCCGGCCGGTCCCGATACGGACCCGTCTGCCCGAACCCACTGATCGACACATAGATCACATCCGGCCGGACAGCCTTCACCGCCGCATAGTCCACCCCCAGCCGGGCAGCCACCCCCGGGCGGAAGTTCTCCATCACCAGATCCGAACCCGCCGCCAACCGCAAGAACAGCTCCCGCCCCGCCGCCGCCTTCAGATCCACCGCGATACTGCGCTTGGACCGGTTCGGCATGCCGAACGGATACGACTCCCCGTTCACCTTCGGAGCCAACCGACGCGAGTCATCCCCCTCCGGGAACCGCTCCACCTTCACCACATCCGCACCCAGCTCCGCGAGCACCATCGAGGCATACGGCCCGGAGAGGAACCGAGTCAGATCCAGCACCCGGAAGCCATCCAGAGGGAGCACGGCCATCCTCACCATTTCCCGCTATGTGGGATACTGTTGTTGCGATTCGGGAAAATTACGCCTCTCGACCACACCCGTCAAGGGATGAAGCCGACATTGGGGATGCCAGCTCCGTGCACCAACCCGACATGAGCGACCAGGCGCAGGAGCGGTCACCGGGCCCGGACACCCCCGGGAGCGGGCCCGCGGGCCGCGTCCAGTCCATCGACAGGGCGGCAGCGATCCTCCGCTGCTTCGTGGACCGGCACGGGGACCTGACTCTCTCCGAGATCGCCCGTACCACCGGGCTCACGACGAGCACCGCCCACCGGCTCCTCGCCGCGATGCAGCACAACATGATCGTCCGGCAGGCTCCAGACCGCCGCTACGCGCCCGGCCCGCTGCTCGCCCAGCTCGTACGCGGCGACACCGTGACCACGACGCTGCGCAAGGCCGCGATGCCGCCGATGACCGCACTACGCGACGACGTCGACGAGACGGTCGGCCTGCACGCGCTGCTCCCCACCGACGAGCGCGTCGTCGTCGACCAGGCCGAGAGCCATCAACCCCTGCGAAGGACCTACACCGAGCTCGGCGTCCCCATCCCCCTGCCCTACGGCGCGCCGGGGAAGGTCCTGCTGGCCTTTCTGCCCCAGGACCGTGCAGAGGCTGTGCTGCAGCGTCCGATCCGGCATGTGACCCCCGCGACCGTGACCGACAGCGAGGCGCTTCGGGACGAGATGGCGCAGGCCAGACGCGCCGGGTACACGACGTCGTTCGCCGAGCGGACCCCCGGCATCCACACCGTCGCAGCCGCGATCTTCGACCACCGGGGCTTCGTGGTGGGCTGCCTCAGCGTCAGCGGACCCGAGATACGGATGCCCGTCGAGCGGATGCGCACACTCGGACCACGCCTACGCGACACCGCGTGGGCCGTCTCCGAGGCGCTCGGCGCGACGGACGAGATGGTGCAGTCGTACTGCGGCACAGCATCGCCGTACCGCATCTGACGCTGCCCGCGCAGAACCGGCAGCCCCTTCACCAGATGAGGATCAGCATGCACACGTCAGTGGACCCAAGCCTCGCCGTCCGCGACCGGGCACTCGTCGCAGTCGCCCGCACCCGAGCGCTCGGCATGCACTTCTACGGACACTTCCTGGGAATCGGTGCCCCGGGAGGCGCGGGCGAGCGGCTGGTCCTCGACCCGCAGACCTCCCCGGGCACCGGGTGCGCCGGCTCCCCGGGAGAGCTGGCGAGCCTGGCGGACCTGGCGATGGGCTCGGCGGTACGCAGTGCGCTCGGCGCCGGCCTGCGGCTGGGGACGACGTCGCTGAGCCTGCACCATCTCCGGGAGCCCGCGCCGGGACGGCTCACCGCGACCGCGCGGGTTCTCTGGTCCACCGGCGATCCGGGGGATGGGCACACACACTGCACGGTCGAGGACTCCGGTGGGCAGCCCGTGCTCGCTGCGCACGGGTGGTTCGTCGTCCTGCCGTCCCCCGACGGACGTGTGCTCGCGCCCTTGCCGTGGGAGTCCGATGCGGACGTCGCGCTTCCTGTCCTGGTCCCCGACGACCTGGACGCGCAGGAGCGGGAGGCCGTGGCGGAGGTCCAGAGCCTCGAGACCCAGGCCCGGGCACGGACGTGCTCCGTCGCGGCACTGCTGACCGAGCCCCGGGCGCTCGAGGAGCGCGAGGACGGTGCGCTGTGCGGCGTGGTCCCCGTGACGCGTGCGGTGGGCAACCGGGTCGGCCACGTGCAAGGAGGCGCGTTGTACGGCATCGCGGCGGCTGCGGCAGAGGCCGTGATGGGGCCGGAGTGGGCCCTGTCCGACGGGTACGCGCAGTACCTTCGCCCGGCCGACGGTCGCGAGATGGGCGTGCAGGCCCGGTCACTGCGACGTGGGCGGCGTGCCGGGTTCACCGAGGTGACGCTGTCCGTGCGCGAGAAGGCGGTGGTCACCGCACGGTTCACACATCGTCCGGCGGCCGCCTCGGGCATCCGGATGCCGGAGGGCAGCTGACGAACGAGTCAGGTCTGGCGATCGTGCAGGAAGTCGAGGATCGGGGCTGTCTGGCCGACGACGGAGTGCCCGACATCGGGGAGGAGGCGGACGGTCGCCTGGGGAAGCACTGGTCCAGCCGCCGAGCGGTGTCGAGCGAGTCGAGCATCGCGTCCTGAGCGCCGACGATCACCAGGACCGGTCTGAGGGCTGGCGTGACTTGGCGGCGGCATTCCTTCAGCCTTCGAGTCGACGGACTGATTCCCCGGGATCGGGACTATCGGCTACAGACCGAAAGGGGGTCGCCCTATTCGGGCAGACTGAGCGCGTGCTTCTGACCGTGTCGACGACCCACCAGCCGGCGACCGACCTCGGCTACCTCCTGCACAAGCACCCCGATCGCGTGCAGGATTTCAAGCAGTCGTTCGGCACGGCGACGGTCTTCTACCCGGAAGCGACCGAGGAGCGCTGCACCGTCGCGCTCATGCTCGACGTCGACCCGATCCGCCTTGCGAGGTCCCGCGCCAAGAACGCCCCGGACTTCAGCCTCGCCCAGTACGTCAACGACCGGTCCTACGCCGCCTCGTCCCTGCTGGGAGTGGCCATGGCGGAGTGGCACGGTGCGGCTCGCCGATGCGCTGAACCAGTTGTACGTCTTGTTGCCGGTGCTGGATGAGTCCAAGCACTACTGGCAAAGCCCCGAGGAGGTCGACAAGCTCATGCGGTCGGGCGTGGGCTGGCTCGCCACCCACCCGGACGCGAACCTCATCACCCGCCGCTACCTCGGCCGCCGTGGCGGACTGACCCGCGTCGCGCTCGCCCGGCTCGCCGAGCTCGGCGACGAGGACGAGTCCGCCCTCGAGCCGGCCGTGGACGAGGAAGTCCTGCAGCCGGAGGAGAAGCGGATGCCGCTCAACACCCAACGGCACCAAGCGGTCCACCAGGTCCTGCTCGAACTGGGGGCCAAGTCCGTCATCGATTTGGGCTGCGGCCCGGGTCAGCTCCTCGACGGACTGGTCAAGACCCCAGCGTTCACTCGGATCGTCGGATCCGACGTGTCTGCCCGGTCCCTGCAGTACGCCGCACGACGTCTGCGCGTCGAGCAGATGAGCGAGCGGCAAGCCGCGCGTGTCGAGCTGTTCCAGAGCGCCCTCACCTACGAGGACGAGCGGTTCGCCGGCTTCGACGCCGCCGTGCTGATGGAAGTCGTCGAGCATGTCGACCTTCCGCGGCTGGAGGCCCTCGAACGCGTCGTATTCGATACGGCCAAGCCTGGCGCTGTCATCGTGACCACTCCCAACAGCGAGTACAACGTGCTCTACGAAGGGCTCGTGGGCAGGCGGCACCCCGACCACCGGTTCGAGTGGACCCGCGCGGAGTTCTCCGAGTGGTCCGACCGCGTCGCCACGACCTACGGCTACCAGGTCGAGCGCCGAGGCATCTGGGACCTGGACGAAGCCCTCGGCGCCCCGACGCAGATGGCGATCTTCACCCGGAGGGAGGGCAACGATGACTGAAGCTGGGACTCGAAGCACTCACGGCCTTTGTTGACCACGAGGCACTCTGGAAGGTGCACCAAGCGGTCTTCGCCGTCCTCGCCCTGGAGTCCGAGCCCGTCGATCCGAGACTCTGAGGCCGGACTCGAACCTGGCCACAAACGGGCCACAACGACGAGCCACGACTCCAGGACGTGGGACGCGACGTCGGCTACGGCGGCCCCGGCAACGACCTACGGGGGTCAGAAACCGTCCCCGCGCGGTCTACAGAGTCAGCACTGTATGACTGAGTTCAATACGGAGGACGTTAAGTGGCGTGTCGGTCATAGCCACCGTCTTCTGGCAGGGCAGCGGCGTGGGTGGACGCCGAGGCGGGGCTGATCCCCACCGAGGCGGAAAGGCTGCTAGTGGTGTGGGCCCGCTCTGCGAGCGTCCTCATGATCCGGGAGCGCGTGACGCCGAGAACGGCCTGCCTGCGGTCCGTGTGAGGGCGGGTTGTTCCCAGTGCAGCGCCACGCCTGGCCGGGACCACACCGCGGACGGCACCAGCCAGAGCCCTCGCCCATCAAGAGCGTGCTTCCCGTGTTCTGGGCTGTCGACCTCGCGGACGCCCTCTTGTCAGCGGATGCCCGGGTGCCGCGCGTTCAACGGGACGAGCGTGCCGCACCGGGGGCCACCGGCGTCTCCGACCTCGCCGACCGCATCTCAGATGCGACCGCCGGCGGCGCGCCGGTTGTCGCCGCCGACGTCGCGAGGTGGTTGGGTCGGAGGTCTTAGGCTCTGCGGGGTGCGAAGCGGCTGACCTTGGGGGGCGTGATGGTCGTCATCGCCACATGGAATGTGGAGAACCTGTTCCGTCCGGGCGTGGAGGCCGGTCCGTCCTCGGGTGCGGCCTACGAGGCCAAGCTGGACTCGCTGGCCGAGACCATCACCGGGCTGGCGCCGGATGTGTTGGCGGTGCAAGAGGTGGGCCAGCCGGCAGCCTTGGGCGACTTGGTGGGCAGGCTTGGCGGCACCTGGCACACGGCGTTGGCCGGCCCGGATGGGCGTGGTATTCGGGTCGGGGTGCTTTCCCGGTTCCCGTTGAGCGAAGTTGAGCAGGTGGTGGCCTTCCCGGACCGGCTGCTGCCCATCCAGGTCGGTGACGACGGCTCCACCATCGCAGCGATGGGCCGGCCGGCGCTGCGGGTCCACGCCGAGGTCGAAGGGGTCGGGATCGACGTGGTCAGCAGCCATCTGAAGAGCAAGCTGTTGACCTTCCCGGGTGGTCGGTTCCACCCTCTCGACGAGGACGAGCGGGTCCGCTGCGGCGTCTACGCGCTGCATCGGCGGGCGGGTGAGGCGGCGGCCGTACGGGCCTACGTCACGGGGCTCCTTGCCGCAGATGGGCGTCGCCGCGCCGTCGTGGTGGCCGGGGACCTCAACGACGAGCCGGAAGCGGCCACGACCCAGTCGCTGCAGGGCCCTCCGGGTTCGGAGCTGGGCGGGGGCGGGTTCGACCGGGCCGACCGGGGCGACGGGTCGCGGTTGTGGAACCTGGCGCCGCTGATCCCGGTGGAGCAGCGGTTCTCTCGTGTCTTCGAGGGCCGTGGTGAGCTCATCGATCATCTGTTGGTCAGCCATGCGCTGGTGGGTCGGGTGAAGACCGTGAGCACCGTGGCTACCCAGGTCGGATCGGTCACCGAGGACCCTGGGGAGCGCAGGGACGCGGCGGGGTCGGACCACCGCCCAGTGTGGGCAGAGTTCGATCTGACCTAGCCGGTAGGCCACGGCGTGACGCGCGGAGTTCCCACGTGGGGCGTGCGCCTTGAACGGTGGGGGTCGTGCTCATGCCTCTCCGCCGTTCCCCCCTTCTGAGCAGGCCAGTCGCGCCAGCCATGGTCGAGGAGCTGGCAGGCCCTCGGGTGACGGTAGCCCGGGTCGGCGCCACGCGCTCGGCCTGAAGCTGCTTGCAGGCTTCGCGTTGCCGGGTGAGCCGTCCGCGGTCGAGCGCGTCGAGCCGGCGTTCGTACTCGGCCAGTTGGTCCGGGTCGACTGTCTCGCCGGTGTCTGTGGATTGAGGGGCGCGGGTCGCTGACTCGGGGCTGTCATGGGCTGGTAGAGGCTTCAAGGACCTGGAAGGCACGCCTGCCCTTGGGGTTGCCGTTGATGAGCAGTTCCAGTTCGTGCCGCCCGGGGCGAATGGCCTGTGTCGTCATGTCGCCACGGAGCGTGTGGCGCTTGCTGACCGTGTGCGGCTCGCCCTTGGCGAGGGAGAGCCGTCTGAGCTTGAGATCTTGCGCCGGGTCAGCTTGCCTGAGCTGCCCGGGTAGTAGATGGCGTAGTCGGCGATGACCTCGGCGTCCTCGCTCGCGTGGATGTCGAACGAGAACTCGAGTGCGGTGTCGAGTTCGACGCGCTTGGCGACTGCGAGTCGCGATACCGCGACGGGTGCGTGCGGCGGGATGCCGATGAGCGCGAGTGCTCGGGGGTGTCCCGCCTTGGTCAGTGACCTCGTTGCGTGTCGGACGAGGTAGTCCATCTCGTGTTGGTGCTGCCGTCCGGCTTTCGTCCATCGTTCGAGGGTGTCGACCGCGAGTTCCGCGTCGAGTTTGGAGATGTCGTTGATGTGGTTGGCGACGGACCGGGTGACGAACCGTGTCGAGTCGCAGTAGAGCTTGTCGAGAATGGGGATGGCGGCCTCCGGCGGGGTCTCCAGCGCCTTCGACCAGGGGAGCTTGGGTCGCGTGCCTTCGCTGCAGAGCCTGCGGACGTGGTAGTGCTCATCGCCGGTCCAGGAGCTGAGCGCGGCCAGCACGTCGTCGGGGAACGCGTTGATGAACGGCCTGATCGCGTCTTCCGCCGAGAAGCGCATGGTGAGTTCACGGAGGGCGCTGAGCGAGAACTCCAGGTCGCCCTGAGTGCATCCCTGCCGGGCGACGAGCTCGGCGTAGAGGGCATAGATGAAGTCGCCGAAGTCGCCGTCGGAGAGCGACGGATCGTTGGGGGCGGGCAGTGAGCGGAGGATGATGCCCACTGCCCGCCGGTAGTCGCCCGGCAGGTGTGCCTCCAGGCATGTGGCGATCCAGGCGATGCGGGCCTTGAGTTCGAGTTCCGGGAACTTGTCCAGCACGTGGTGGACGAACTCGTCCTTTCTGAACGCGGCATGCACGCCCTTGAGCTCGGCCGCGATCAGCGAGACCTTGTCGTGGTTGAGCAGCTGCTCCTTGAGGGGAACCCGTGGCGCTGCCATCACTCGTAGGTCTTGAGGGCCTCGTAGACGCGGTGAGAGCCGTCGTCTTCCATGATCGAGAAGAACGCGGCGCAGACCTCGCTGTTCTGCTCGGCCTCGACCACGCGGTCGATGGCTTCCTGGTCCTCGAAGAACACAATGTCGGCGTAGCTGCCCTCGGCGTCCTGGACGAGGATCCGCTTGAGGATGCCGTCCTGCTTCTGGACGAACTTCTCCTCGAAGTCGTCCGACCGGCGCAGCAGTGCTTCCTGTGTGATGCCGGGCTTGAGCGTGAACGGCGCGACCGCGATGTGCATGGTGGGTGCTCCTTCCGTCGATGGCCCCACGGTAGTGACAAACATGACTCCCACTGTCATATTTGTTGGGTGGTCAGCGGGCGGGCCGGGCGAAGCCGGATCGAGCGGCTGGAGGCGCTGAAGATCCAGCTGGCCGAACGCGACTACACGACCGCGGCGGAGCTGGCTGGCGAGCTCGGGGTCAGCGTGAGGACCATGCATCGCGACTTGGCGGTCCTCCGCGATCTCGGCACACCGATCGATGCCGATCGCGGGAGGGGCGGGGGCCTTCGCCTGGAGCAGGGCTGGTCCCTGGGCCGGGTACACCTCAACCAGTCGGAAGCCGTTGGGCTGCTGGTCAGCCTGACCATCGCCGAGAAGGTGGGTTCCCCACTCCTGCTCGAGGACTCACGCTCGATCGTACGCAAGGTCAGCGCAGCGTTCGCGCCCACCCAGGCGCGACGAATCCTCGCCATGCGGCGCCGCGTCCTCGTCGGTGAGCTGGCCTCGGATCGGGTGTTGGCAACCTACGTCGCACCGGCAGCGGGGCTGACCAAACCGCTGCTCGACGCCTTCGCAAACCAGCGGCTCGCCCTGATCCGGTACCAGGACCAACACGGAACCCTCAGCGAACGCGAGATCGAGCTGCAGTTCCTCTACTACAACGTCCCCATCTGGTACGCGCTCACCTGGGACCGCCTCCGTGACGACATCCGCTCCTTCCGAATCGACCGCATCAGGGACATCCAGGTCCTCCCGACCGAGTTCCGACTCCGTCGCTCCGAGCTGTTCCTCCGCGCCGGAGAAGACAACGCCCGCACTCTGTAAGACGCCTCCGCCTTCTCCTCTCGCACCGGCGCCGGGCGACGTCGAGGCTCGGGTGTGGGATGAGGTGCGGTCCTTCGCGGGCTCCTCGCGTCCATCCGGATGGTCCCCCGGCTGCACAGCGGCGTCCGTGTGTTCTCACACCCGTGGGTGGCCACGGTGCGACGGAGTTTTCCGTGGTGCGCCTGGATGTGACCTGGGGGTAACACGCCCGTCTTAGCGTCCCTTTCGACTTTGGGAGGTGGACGCTATGACCGTCACCACGCACGCCGACCGTTCCGAGCCCGGCGAGGTGGCCGAGGCGGATGTCCTGAGGCGACGTCCAGGCCGATGGATCGACAGGTGGACGCCCGAGGACCCCGCGTTCTGGGAGAGCACAGGACGCCGCGTGGCCGGGCGCAACCTCGCCTTCTCGATCCTCGCGGAGAACCTCGGGTTCTCCGTCTGGCTGCTGTGGAGCGTCGTGGCGGTGAGCCTGCCGGCGGCCGGCTTCGACTTCTCCGTCGACCAGCTGTTCTGGCTCGTCGCCCTGCCGAACCTCGTGGGCGCGTTCATGCGCTTTCCGTACACATTCGCCGTCCCGAGGTTCGGCGGGCGCAACTGGACGATGGTCAGTGCGTTCCTCCTGCTCCTGCCTACCGGGCTCCTCGTCGCCTGCGTGAGCCGGCCGGACACGCCGTACTGGATGTTCCTCGTCGCCGCGGTGACGGCCGGGGTCGGAGGCGGCAACTTCGCCTCGAGCATGGCCAACATCTCGTTCTTCTACCCGGAGGGACGCAAGGGGTTCGCCCTGGGGCTGAACGCGGCGGGGGGCAACATCGGGGTGAGCATCGTCCAGCTCGCGGTCCCCGCGGTCATCGCCATCGGCGCCGGCATCCACCTGGCCTACGCCGGCCTGATGTGGATGCCCCTCATCGCGGTCGCCGTGATCGGCGCATGGCTGTTCATGGACAACCTCAGCACCGCCAGGTCGTCGTTCCGCGACCAGGTCGTCGTGACACGGCGGCGTCACACCTGGGTCATGTCCTTCCTCTACCTCGGCACGTTCGGGTCGTTCATCGGCTACTCGGCCGCGTTCCCACTGCTCATCAGCACCCAGTTCCCCGCGATCGAGGTCGCGCGGTACGCCTTCCTCGGCGCGCTCGTCGGGTCGGTGGCACGACCGTTCGGCGGCTGGCTTTCCGACCGGCTCGGGGGGAGCCGCGTGACGTTCTGGAACTTCGCGGTCATGGGCCTGGGCGTGCTCGCCGTGTCCTGGGCCCTGCGGACGGACAGCTTCGCCGCCTTCCTCGGGGCTTTCCTGCTGCTGTTCGTAACGACGGGCATCGGGAACGGGTCCACGTTCCGGATGATCCCGGCCATCTTCCGCGCGCAGGCACTCGAGGGTGTGCCCTCGGGGTCCAGCGTCGATCGCGAGCTGGCGCTGACGCGGAGCCGCCGCGAGAGCGCGGCCGTGCTCGGGTTCACGTCCGCGATCGGGGCGATCGGCGGGTTCTTCATCCCCCGGGCCTTCGGGTTCTCGATCGCCCAGACCGGGGAGGTGACCGCCGCGCTCACCGCCTTCCTCGCCTTCTACGTCCTGTCCCTCGGCGTGACGTGGTGGTGCTACCTCAGGACGCGCGTGCTCGCCACGCGCGTGCCGGGGCTCGCCTCGGCTCGCGTCTGAGCCCGGCCCGACGGCTCCGGTCTCACCGCCCACCCGCCGCGGCGATGAACCGTCGTTGACGGCGGCGTAACACGGGAGAACTCTTGCCGAAACGGACCTCCACCACGCTGACGCGTATGACGACCCCGGTCAGCACGCACTGCCCGTACTGCGCGCTGCAGTGCGGCATGGCGCTTCGGACGACGTCCGAGGGGTCCGTGGACGTCGCCCCGCGGGACTTCCCGACGAACCGCGGCGGGCTGTGCCAGAAGGGCTGGACGGCGGCGGAGCTGCTCACGGCCCCTGCACGGCTCACGACCCCGCTGATGCGGGCGGCGCGCGGCGGGCCGCTCGAGCCGGTCTCGTGGGACGCCGCGCTCGACCGTGTCGCCACCGAGGTACGCCGTGTCCAGGACGAGAGCGGCCGGGACGCCGTGGCCGTCCTCGGCGGAGGTGGCCTCACCAACGAGAAGGCGTACCAGCTCGGCAAGTTCGCCCGTGTCGCCCTCGGCACCAGGAACATCGACTACAACGGCCGCTTCTGCATGTCCTCGGCGGCCGCGGCAGGCCTCCGCGCGCTGGGCACCGACCGGGGTCTCCCGTTCCCGCTCGACGACCTCGTCGAGGCCGACGCCGTCCTGCTCGCCGGGGGCAACCTCGCCGAGACGATGCCGCCGCTCATGCGCCACGTCACCGCGATGCGTCGACGTGGCGGGCGCCTCGTCGTCGTCGACCCGCGGGAGACCGCCACCGCCCGGGTGGCGGACCTGCACCTCCAGGCCACGCCGGGGACCGACCTCGCCCTCGCGAACGGCCTGCTGCACCTCGCCCTCGTCGAGAGGTTCGTGGACGAGGCGTACGTGGCGTCCCGCACCCGTGAGTTCGACGACGTTCGGCGGGTCGTGGCCGCGTACTGGCCGGAGCGGGTAGAGCGGATCACCGGCGTCCCCGTCGCGCAGCAGCGGGAGGCCGTCCGGCTGCTCGGTGGGGCGGGACGCGGGATGGTGCTCACCGCCCGTGGGGCGGAGCAGCACAGCAAGGGCACCGACACCGTGTCCGCGTTCCTCAACCTCGCGCTGGCCCTCGGCCTGCCGGGCCGCCCCGGCTCCGGGTACGGGTGCGTCACCGGACAGGGCAACGGCCAGGGCGGTCGAGAGCACGGCCAGAAGGCCGACCAGCTCCCGGGGTACCGCCGCATCGACGATCCGGACGCCCGCCGCCACGTCGCCGGCGTGTGGGGCGTGGCCCCCGACGCGCTCCCCGGGCCGGGCCTCTCGGCGGTCGAGCTGCTCGAGGCCCTCGGCACGGACGGCGGCCCCCGCGCCCTGCTCGTCGTCGGCACCAACCCCGTCGTGTCCGCACCGGACTCGGCACGGGTGGAGGCGGGTCTTGACGCCCTCGACCTGCTCGTGGTGAGCGACCTCGTGCCCTCGGAGACCGCGCGACGCGCCGACGTCGTCCTGCCGACGACGCAGTGGGCGGAGGAGGAGGGCACGCTGACCAACCTCGAGGGCCGGGTGATCCGGCGGCGCCGCGCCCTCGACGCTCCCGAGGGCGTACGGACCGACCTGGAGATACTCGCTGCGCTCGCCGCACGCCTCGGCCACGGGGAGCGGTTCTCGCCTGACCCGAGAGAGGTCTTCGACGAGCTGAGGCGCGCCAGCGAGGGAGGGCCGGCGGACTACTCCGGCATCACCTGGGAGCGGGTCGAGTCGGAGGGAGGCGTGTTCTGGCCCTGCCCCGACAGGCCGGGAGACGTGCCGCACCCCGGGACGCCGCGGATGTTCCTCGACCGCTTCGCCACGCCGGACGGCCGGGCCCGGTTCGTCCCGGTGGAGCACCGTGCTCCGGCGGAGGACCTCGACGAGGCGTACCCCGTGTACGCGACGACGGGGCGGGTGCTCACGCACTACCAGAGCGGGGCGCAGACCCGGTACGTTCCGACGTTGCTCGCCGATGCGCCGGAGATGTTCGTCGAGGTCCACCCCGACCTCGCCACCCGGGTCGGTGTGAGCGACGGGGAGGTGGTCCAGGTGGTGAGCCGCCGGGGGCGGACGCTCGCGACGGCGAGGCTCCGGGACACGCTGCGCGCCGACACCGTGTTCCTGCCCTTCCACTGGCCGGCCGACGAGCGGGCGAACCTCGTGACGAGCCGCGCACTGGACCCGATCTCCCGCATGCCCGAGTTCAAGGTGTGCGCCGTCCGCCTGGAAAGGGTCGCGTGATGACGGCGCGACCGGTCGTCGTCGTGGGCAACGGGATGGCGGGCTCCCGCGTCGCGGACGAGATCGCCCGCCGGGCCGCAGCAGACCTTTCGGTGACCGTCCTCGGGGACGAGCAGGACGCCGCGTACAACCGCGTGCTGCTCTCCTCCGTCCTCGCGGGGGACGCAGCCGTCGAGGACGTGTACCTCCCGACGCCGGGGCGGGCGGGCAACGGTGTCACCGTCCGCCCCGGCACCCGCGTCACCCGGGTCGACCGCGACGCACGCGAGGTGCTGACCGCGGACGGCGGCCGTGCGCCGTACGACACCCTCGTCCTCGCCACCGGCAGCAAGGCTGTGGTGCCCCCACTGAGCGGGCTGTTCCCCCCCGACGGGCCCGACGAGCTGCTGCCAGGTGTCACGGTCTTCCGCACCCTCCAGGACTGCCGCACGATCACCGCCGCCGCGGCGGGCGCGCGCCGCGCCGTGGTGCTGGGCGGCGGCCTCCTCGGAGTGGAGGCGGCGCGTGGCCTCGTCGCCCGCGGTCTCGACGTCGAGGTACTGCACGCCGCGCCGCACCTGATGGAACGCCAGCTCGACGCGTCCGCGGCGGGCATGCTCGCGTCCACGCTCGAGTCCCTCGGCGTCACGACCCACGTCGGGGCGCGCGTGGTCGCCGTGCGCGGGGACGCCCGGGTCCGCGGCGTCGTGCTCGACGACGGCACGGTCGTCGAGGCGGACGTGCTCGTCGTCGCCTGCGGCGTACGGCCCGACACGGCCCTGGCGGAGCAGGCAGGCCTGCACGTCGACCGTGGCGTCGTGGTCGACGACGCCCTGCGCTCGGTCACCGACCCCGACGTGTACGCGCTCGGGGACTGCGCCCAACACGACGGGCAGGTGTACGGGCTCGTCGCCCCCGCCTGGGAGCAGGCCGTCGTCGTCGCGGACCGTGTCACCGGTGCGGACGCGACGGCGTGCTACCGCGGGTCCCGGCACGTCGCCCGGCTCAAGGCCGCGGGCGTCGAGGTGGCGTCCCTGGGGGACCCGTGCGACGACGCGGCGGAGGTCGTCCAGTTCGTCGACTCGGCGCGGGGGAAGTACCAGAAGCTCGTCGTCAGGGACGACCGGCTCGTCGGGGCGATCCTGCTCGGGGAGACCGGCACGGTCGGTACGCTCACCCAGCTCTACGACCGGGGCGCCCCGGTCCCCGCGGACCGGCGGACCCTGCTCTTCCCGCGGCTCGCGTCCACCCCGGTGGTGGAGTCGCCCGCGCACCTGCCGTCCGACGCCCGGATCTGCCAGTGCAACGGCGTCACGAAGGCCGACGTCCGCGACTCCTGGCTGTCCGGCGCGCGCACCGTCGACGACGTCGCCGCCGCGACCCGCGCCACGACCGGGTGCGGTGGCTGCCGCGACGCCGTCGAGGGGGTCGTCACCTGGCTGGAGTCCGCCGACCCCGACCCCCCGGCCGAGCGCGCCCGGCCCGAGGCGGTCTCGGCATGACCGTTGCCTCCCAGGAAGGAACCGCTCATGACCGCAGCCCGCTCGAGGCATCTCGTCGTCGTCGGCCACGGCATGGTCGGCCAGCGGCTCGTCGAGGCGCTGAGGTTCCGTGACCCGGAGGAGACGTGGCGGGTCACGGTCGTCGGTGAGGAGCCGAGGCCGGCGTACGACAGGGTGGCGCTCACCTCGTACCTCACCGGTGCCACGGCCGAGGACCTCTCGCTCGTCCCCGACGGGCTGTTCGACGGCGACCGGGTCGTGCAGCGCGTCGGCGAGCGTGTGGACGCGGTCGACCGGGACGCGCGCACCGTGACCACCCACACGGGCGGCATCCTCACCTACGACGCGCTCGTGCTGGCCACCGGCTCGTACCCGTTCGTGCCTCCCGTCCCGGGTCACGACCTGGCGGGTTGCTTCGTGTACCGGACGATCGAGGACCTCGACGCGATCCGCGAGCGGGCCCGGGGCGCACGGAGAGGCGCAGTGGTCGGCGGCGGCCTGCTCGGGCTCGAGGCTGCCGACGCCCTGCGCGGCCTCGGCGTCGAGACCCACGTCGTCGAGTTCGCCCCACGCCTCATGCCCGTCCAGGTCGACGAGTCCGGCGGCGTGGCGCTGCGGCGACACGTCGAGGGCCTCGGGGTCGCGGTGCACACGGCGACGGCGACCGAGCGCGTCGAGCCGGCGCTGGACGGCTCGGCCGGGCGCATGGTCCTCGCCGACGGCGGGTCCCTCGACGTCGACCTCGTCGTCTTCTCCGCCGGAGTGCGACCGCGCGACGACCTGGCACGGGAGAGCGGCCTCACGGTGGGCGAGCGCGGCGGCGTCGTCGTCGACGAGACGTGCCGGACGGAGGACCCCGCCGTCTGGGCCGTGGGCGAGTGCGCCTGCCTCGACGGGCGCGTCCACGGGCTCGTCGCGCCGGGGTACGCCATGGCCGAGGTCGTGGCGGACCGGCTCGTCGGCGGCTCCGCGACCTTCCCCGGTGCCGACTCGTCGACGAAGCTCAAGCTGCTCGGCGTCGACGTGGCGAGCTTCGGCGACGCGCACGCGAGCACGCCGGGCGCGCTCGAGCTGGCATGGGCCGACCAGGTGGCGGGCGTGTACAAGAAGCTCGTCGTCACCGACGACGCCTCCCGGCTCCTGGGAGGCGTCCTCCTCGGGGACGCGTCCGCCTACGGGACGCTCAGGCCGCTCGTCGGTGAGCAGCTGCCCGCGCCTCCTGACGAGCTGCTCGTCGGGTCGGCCGGGGGCACGACCGTGGGGCCGTGCGCGCTGCCCGCCTCGGCCCAGGTCTGCGCCTGCCACGCGGTGTCCAAGGGCGAGATCGTGGAAGCCGTCCGGACCGAGAACCTCACCGACGTGGGCGGCGTCAAGGCCTGCACGAAGGCGGGCACCGGGTGCGGGTCCTGCGTCCCCCTGCTCAAGCAGCTGCTCGCCGAGACCGGTGTCGAGGTGAGCAAGGCCCTGTGCGAGCACTTCGCGATGAGCCGGGCCGAGCTGTTCGAGATCGTCAGCGTGACCGGCATCCGGACGTTCTCCGGGCTCGTCGAGGCGCACGGGACCGGCCGGGGCTGCGACATCTGCAAGCCGGCCGTCGCCTCCATCTTCGCCAGCCTGGGCTCGGGCCACGTGCTCGACGGCGAGCACGCCGCGCTCCAGGACACCAACGACCACTTCCTCGCGAACCTGCAGCGGAACGGCACGTACTCCGTCGTGCCCCGGGTCCCGGGCGGCGAGGTCACACCCGAACGGCTCATCGTGATCGGCGAGGTCGCCCGCGACTTCGGGCTCTACACGAAGATCACCGGGGGCCAGCGCATCGACCTGTTCGGCGCGAGGGTGGACCAGCTCCCCGCGATCTGGCGCCGGCTCGTCGACGCGGGGCTGGAGTCCGGACACGCGTACGGCAAGGCGGTGCGGACGGTGAAGTCCTGCGTCGGCTCGACCTGGTGCCGCTACGGCGTCCAGGACTCGACGACGCTGGCCATCGACCTCGAGCTGCGCTACCGCGGCCTACGCTCTCCGCACAAGATCAAGGCGGCGGTGTCCGGCTGCGCACGCGAGTGCGCCGAGGCCCGCAGCAAGGACTTCGGGATCATCGCGACCGAGAGCGGCTGGAACCTCTACGTCGGCGGGAACGGCGGGTTCCGCCCCCGGCACGCCGAGCTGTTCGTGCAGGACCTCGACACGGAGACACTGGTCCGCTACGTCGACCGGTTCCTCATGTTCTACGTCAGGACCGCGGACCGGCTGCAGCGCACGGCCGGCTGGATCGAGGAGATGGAGGGCGGCCTCGACCACCTCCGGGCGGTGATCGTCGACGACTCGCTCGGCCTCTGCGCAGACCTGGACGAGGCGATGGCGCGCCACGTGGCCGGGTACACCGACGAGTGGCGGGACGTCCTCGAGGACCCGGAGAAGCGTGCCCGCTTCGTGTCCTTCGTCAACGCGCCGGACGAGGAGGACCGCAGCATCGTGTTCGTCCCCGAGCGCGGGCAGAAGCGGCCCGCCCGCGAGGACGAGCGGCCCGAGGGCGACGCGGCGCCCCTCATCGCCGGCGCGACGCTGGAGGTGGTGCGGTCGTGACCCCGACAGGGACTGTCGCGGAGAGCTCGACGGGCGTCGGGCGGGAGACCGACGTCCCGCACCGGGCCGGCGCCGTGCAGGGGCCCGGCGTCGTGCAGTGGACCGACGTCTGCGCGTACGCCGACCTGCTGCCCGGGCGTGGCGTGTGCGCGCTGGTGGGCGGCCGCCAGGTGGCCGTCGTCCGCACGGACGGGGGGGTCGTCCACGCGGTATCCAACTACGACCCGCTCGGCGGGGCGTACGTCCTCTCGCGCGGCCTTGTCGGCACGAGGGACGGCGCGCCCACGCTGGCCTCGCCGTTGCACAAGCAGGTGTACGACCTGCGGACCGGTGCGTGCCTCGACGATCCGGCCGTCGCCGTCCCCGTCTGGGCGGTCCGCGTCAGGGACGGGCGGGTCGAGGTGGGGGCGTCATGACGAGGGCCGCGACCACGGCGGCGCCACAGGCACCCTCCGTCGGCGACGTGCCACCGCTGGCCGGCTACACCGTGGCCGTGACCGCGGCGCGTCGGCACGAGGAGCTCACCACGATGCTCGAGCGCCGCGGTGCCCGGGTCGTGGGCGCGCCGGCCATCCGGGTCGTCCCGCTCGAGGACGACACCGAGCTGCGCCGGTCCACGTACCGCTGCCTCGAGGTCCCGGTGGACCTCGGGGTCGCGACGACGGGCATCGGGTTCCGCGGCTGGATGGAGGCGGCGGACGGGTGGGGCGTCGGTGAGGCGCTGCGTCGCCGTCTCGACGAGGCCACCCTTCTCACGCGCGGGCCGAAGGCGCGCGGTGCCGTCCGGGCCGCGGGGCTCGCGGACACGTGGTCGCCGGAGTCGGAGTCGTCCGAGGAGGTGCTCCACCGCCTGCTGGGGGAGCCCCTCGCCGGTCGCCGTGTCGTCGTCCAGCTGCACGGGGAGCCGCTGGGGTGGTTCGTCGACGCGCTGCGTGACGCCGGTGCGGACGTGGTCGCGGTTCCCGTGTACCGGTGCGTGCCCCCGGACGACCTGGGCGCGGTGCGCCGGCTCGTCGACCTCACGGCGAGCCGTCAGGTGGACGTCGTCTCCTTCACCAGCGCGCCCGCGGTGTCGAGCGTGCTCCGGGTCGCCGCGAACTCCGGCGCGTACGCGGGCTTCCTCGACGCGCTGCGTTCCGGCGTCGTCGCCGCGTGCGTCGGGCCGATCACGGCCGCACCTCTGGAAGCGGTCGACGTGCCCAGTGTGAGGCCCGTCCGGTCGCGGCTCGGCGCGCTCGTCCGCGAGATCGGCGCGGTGGTCCCCCGACGCGCGCACGTGCTCACCGCGGGCGCGCACCGGCTGGAGATCCGCGGTCACGCCGTGGTGCTCGACGGGAGGCTCGTCCCGCTGGCACCGGCTCCCATGGCCGTGCTCCGCGCCCTGGCGGCCCGCCCCGGTCACGTGGTGTCGCGGAGGGACCTGCTCCGCGTCCTGCCCGGCAAGGCGGGCGCCGACGCACACGCAGCGGAGATGGCGGTGAACCGCCTGCGCCGCGCGGTCGGGGGTCGTGTCGTCCAGACCGTCGTCAAACGGGGTTACCGGCTCGCGCTGGACCAGGCCGTCACGGGACCGTGAGGGCGCTCGGGCCGCCCCGGGAGGACCCGCCACACGCTGTCAGGGGTCGCTGTGCCCTGCTGGTGGCCGCCGCTTCCGCGCCTGTGCCTGCTCGCCGTCCTGCTACTCGATGCCTTCGCGGAGGAAGCCGGTGCGGTTGGCCAGGGTGGGTGGGTTGGTGGTCTTGTCGATGGTCATCGTTCCCACCGTGGTGGCGCCGGTGTTCATGCGCACGCCGCGGGGCGGCCGTTGGGTGCTGGTCTGCCAGAGGCGGTTGGTGTCCGTCACGGTGCCGCTCATCTGCTTGAGCTCGAGCTCGAGCCGGTCGGCGTAGACGCGGATCACCAGGTAGTTCGCCCGGGCGCTGCCCATGTTGGCGCCGTGGACGACCTGCACCGGGGTGGTCGCGGAGTTCGAGTAGGTGGTCATGTCGTGGAACTCGGCGGCGAGCAGCACGTCGACCTGGTCTCGGACCAGCGTCTTCCAGAACGCCGAGTCGCGGCGGCCCTCGAGCAGCAGCTCGGAGGAGCCGGAGACCCGGTTGGGGTCCAGGACGGGGATCTCGGACTGGACCAGGACGTGGTCGACACCGTTCGCCCGGGCGGTGGCGATCTGTTGGTCGAGCCAGTCGAGCTGGGCTCCGCCGATGCGGGCGTGGATGCCGTCGTCCCATTTCCAGAACGGGTTGACCGTGATCAGCAGCAACGGGCCGAGGCGCACCGAGTAGGCGGTGCTCTCCTGCTGCGCGCCGACCGGGCGGGAGGCGTACTTGGTGCCCGAGGCGGTGTAGTTGCGCGCCCAGGCGTACTTCCAGTCATTGAACGCGCGGTAGCGGAAGTCGCTGGGCGGGAGAACCTTGACGTGGTCGACGCCCGGGCCCATGTCGCCGATCTCGTGGTCGCCCATCGCCGGGAACAGGTTGGTGCCGTGGGTGAACCCGTGCGCCGACCAGAACCGTTTCATCTCCCCGTAGTACGCGTTGCCCGCGGCGAGCACGGCATCCTTCTTCTCCGCCTCGGTGCCCACGTGGCCGAAGATGCCCGTGTGGTCAACGTCGACGCCCCACCGGCCCTGCACCTGGTCCCCGGTGTGGAACACCGCGTCTGGGTTCTCGGAGGCGATCTGCGCCATCACCGTGTTCAGCGACGACCGCCACGAGCTGGTGATCGAGTTCGGGTCGCCGGTGTGCCAGCCCCGCCCGGCACGGATGCTCTTCACGTCGGCGATGTCCCAGTGCGGCACCCCGGAGGTGGACACGTACACCGCCCGCGGCTCCTCCGCCGCGACGGCCGCCACCCGGTCCGCGGCCGGCGAGGCGAGGGCCGCCGGGGCGGTGACCCCGACCACGACACAGACCGACGCCAGGGTTCGTATGCGCAGCCCCACGGCCCTCAACCTCGCCTCCAACGGCAATAGCAGACGCGGCACGGATGCGGCACCGGGCACGCCCCGACCGTGAGAGAGGCGGCAAGCCGTGACGAAGAGGGAAACATACGGCAAACCCCCACGGCTGACCAGCGTCTTCGCAAATCAGTCCATGATCGGCCGACCGTGATCTACCGTCCGAGACAGCCTCGATGACGAACCAGCGGCACGTCCGTGGCACGCGAAACGTGGCCCGCTCCACGCGCACGCGGATCGGGATCGATGGTCTCCCGTCGCGCTTCGTCGGTACGTCCGGCGTCTTCGCCGTACACGTCCACGCCGACCGTGCTCGGTCGCCTCAACTGCCCCCTCGGCGCGGGCCGCGCGGATCAGGTCCTTGTTGACCGCGGTGGGGCCTCGACCGATCCTGCCGCGGGCGCAAGCTCCAGCACGAAGACGGGGATCACACGGTCGGTCTTCTCCTGGTATTCGGCGTAGGGCGGATACGTGGCGACCGCGCGCTTCCACCACGCGGCCTTCTCGTCCCCCGTGATCTCACGGGCCGTCATGTCCTTGCGTACGGGCCCGTCCTGGACCTCCACGTGAGGGTCGGACTTGAGGTTGAAGTACCAGACCGGGTGTCGCGGGGAGCCGCCCTTCGAGGCCACGGCCGCGTACCGCCCGTCGTGTTCCACGCGCATCAGCGGGACCTTGCGGATCTTGCCGCTCTTCGCGCCGCGCGTCGTGACAATGACGACGGGCAGGCCCGTGTCCCGGAGCGTCGTCCCCTGCGTGCCGCCCGAACTCTCGTACAGCTCGACCTGCTCGCGCACCCACTGTCGCGTACTCGGCTCGTACTCGCCCTCGAGGGGCATCGTGCTCATCCCATCGTCGCGTACGGATCACTTTGCGCAGTTCAACGCCTCCGTCGGAGGCACAGGTGAGCAAGGACGACCGCCAAGAACCTGCCGATCCGGTGTCCTTGCTCAACGAAGGTGTGCGGGTCACTGGTCACTGCTCGCAGGGGCCTGCACCTGCGCGTGAAAAGTATGCCCCCGGTTCGGGTCGTCGAAGACCTCGAAACAAGTGGTTCTCCCACGATCGTGCACGGGCCGTAGAAGCCCACGGACTGGGCCGTGGTCTGGGCGTCGCCGACCGCGCTCTGGATCGCCACCTCAGCAGTCGGTCCAAGGCCACCGCCATCGAAGACAGGACTGGCGACGGCCGCCGAAGAGAACAGCGCCGTTGACTGCAGTGGCGTCGTCCTCACTGGTCGGTCCGACGAGTGTCACGACCACGACCGCAGGCGCCCGGGCTACGCCGGCTTCATGTCAGGCGAGCCCCTCGACGGACTCTGCCGCGGGGGTGCACTGGTCCTGGTCGAGTCGTGGTTGCGCCAGATCCGTACAGACGTCTGACGTGCGAGGACGCCTGGACGCCCGGCCCCTGGCGGATCGGGTACGCATGGGCAGGCGGTTGACCGGTTGGTGTTGAACCGTTCAGGCCGAGGCTACGTCAAGACCTGTGAACACGTTCCTGTCCGGAGGGAGTGACCGATGAAGCTGAACTGGAGCCGGCGCGCCGGCGCCGGGATGGCGATCGCGGCGGGGTCTATGGCCATGGTCGGGCTGCTGTCCTCGGTAGCCGCCGCCAGTCCGCTCGTTGATGGCGGCGGCCGTGGGCCGACACCGGAGGTGGCGATCCAGAGCGCGCTCGACGACGCCCAGGTGACGGCAGTGTCCATGGGCTTCTTCGGCCCGTGCACGATCGTGGGCGAACCACAGGTCTTCGAGACTCTCAACGACCCGAACTTCGGCCACATCTTCCGTGCTCAGGTGCAGGCCACCTGCGAGCAGTGACTTGGGTGCCGTCGTGATCGAGCACGAGTGATACACGCGACCTGACGTTTATCGCCGGTCGGCAGATGGTCTGTGCCGCCAGGCTTCAGGGCTGCTCCGCTTCGATGAGTTGTGGCTGGGCGAAGCGAGCGATCTCGGCCGACCTGATGGGCAAGGGGTTCTTCAAGAGCCGTTCCCGAAGTCTTGCCACCGTCCGGCAGGACCACGGCCGGCTGTCGGGCGCAGCGTGGCAACGAGCAGCCGTCACGGCCGCTGACCCGCCGCCATCGCTCCATGGGCCGCGCTGGCCAGCCACTTATGGGATCAGTTGCAGGAGACCTCACATTCTCCGGGTCCGCCGCGTCTTCCCACGACGGGACTGCTGGAGAAGGGAAGTCGCCCATGCATCGGAATGCCGAGCCAGGCATCCTCTACGTCGGGACTCCGGTCGTGCTGATCAGCAGCATGAACGAGGACGGCTCGGCGAACCTGAGCCCGATGTCCTCGGCGTTCTGGCTCGGCTGGCGGTGTGTCCTCGGCCTCGACATGACCTCGAAGACGCCCGAGAACCTGTTGCGTACGGGCGAGTGCGTCCTCAACCTGCCATCCGAGGACATGGTCGACGCCGTCGACCGGATCGCGCGCACGACCGGGTCGAACCCTGTACCACGGCGCAAGGAACGCCGCGGGTACCGACACGAGCGTGACAAGTTCGCGACCGCGCGACTGACCCAGACGCGGTCGGAGACGGTCACCCCGCCCCGGGTCATGGAATGCCCGATCCAGCTGGAGGCGGTCGTCGAGGCCAGCCACGGCCTTGCCGAAAACGACCCAGAGCTGAGCGGGCGGACCCTGGTCGTGGAGGTGCGTGTCCGCCGCGTGCACGTGGACGAGACTCTGCTCCTGGCTGGTGACACCGACCGGATCGACCCGGACCGGTGGCGGCCGTTGATCATGAGCTTCCAGCAGTTCTACGGGCTGACACCGCAGAGGCTGCACACCTCAGAGCTGGGGAAGATCCCGGAGCGGATGTACCGCAGCCCCGACGTCGACCGCGCACACCATGAAGCCGCCCGCGGCGCGCCATCCCGAGCGGACTGAGAACAACACGGCGCCGGCGGACGACCATCCCCTCCCCGACCAGTCTTCTCGCAGTCGGACGTGTCCAAGCTTCCCCGGGCGCTCGACAAGCTCAGCAGCCGATCGTTCACCTCCCCGACGCGGTGACGTTGAGGATGATTGGCCCATGACCTCACCGCGTCGTTGCCCGGCCGCGTGCACCGGCAGGCGTTCGACGAGGTTGGTCACGCCACGCGTCATTCCGTCACTTCGAAGCTGAACATCATTCCGGTCTCGTGGTGTTCGGCGATGTGACAGTGCGCCATCCACAGACCGGGGTTGGTGACGTCCAGCAGGATGTCGACCGTCTCCCCGGTGCGCACCAGCACGGTGTCTTTCCAGACCAGGTTGGACTCCTCGTTTCCGTCGCGGCGCAGGACGAGGAAGCGCCCTGCCCCGTGGACGTGGAACGGGTGATGCATCGGGTGGTCTCCGGCCATCTCGTTGAGGAGTCGGATCTTGACCTGGTCCCCGACTCGGAAGCGCCAGTCGATCGCGGTGTTCTCGGCCGAGGTGTCACGGTCGATCAGCTTCCAGCGCATGTTGGCGGCGGTCGTCAGACGGTTGACCTCGACCATGTCGTCTTCCCACTCGATGCCGTCGGCCGTGGCGTGGCCGTGGCCCTGGTGGTCGGCTTCGTCGTGGGTCTGGCGCCCGTGCCCCTCCTCGTGGTCAGCGTGGTCGTGGCTGTTCCCCGCCGCGGCCACCAGCGCGTCCGGCAGGAGCTTCATCCCGCAGGTGGGGCAGTGATCGGGGGTGTCGCTGACCACCTCGGGGTGCATCGGGCAGACGTAGGTGGTGGCGGGAGCCTCGACGGCGAGGAGCTTCATCCCGCAGGTGGGGCAGTGACCGGGGACGTCCCTGACCACCTCGGGGTGCATCGGACACGAGAAGGCGACGGGACCGTCTCCCGCGGGTCCGGTCATGTCCATCTCAGCGATGAAGGCCAGAGTCTTGTCCGGTGGAGCCTGCGCGTACTCCGCGACGCGTTCCCGCTCGGCCACCATGTCGGCGTTCGTGCGCAGGACGTGGAACTGCTCCTGGAGGGGCGGTTCAACCGGCTCGCCGCCGACGTGGATGGACGCGAGCGGGTACACCTGCCCTGGCGTGTGGTGCTCGAGCCGCATCTCGCCGGGGCTGTCGAACAGCACGTCGAGGACGACACGCTCCGAGGGCGCCAGTACCGCGTCGTCGACGAACTCTTCTCGCTCGACGTGTCCGCTGTCGCCACCGACCAGCTTCATCCGGACCCCTGGGAGGGTGACCTTGAAGACGCGGGTGTTGGCCGTGTTGACCAGGTAGAAGCGGACGACCTCGCCCACCTGCGCGGTCAAGGACAGGTCGGGGTCGCCGTTGACGAGTAGGACATCGCCGAAGCGGCCCATTGCCGCGTGGGTCGTCTCTGCGCGGCTGAACGGCGCCACCTTGCCGTCCTCGAGCAGCAGGTCATCGAGGGTGAGGAGCACCTCACGGTGGGCCGGAGGCCAGTACTCGGCCTCGGCCGGCTCCACCAGGACGGTGCCGTACAGACCCATCTCCAGCCCGTAGTCGCCGCGGATGTGAGGGTGGTACCAGTAGACCCCGGGGTCGGGAAATGCCACGACGGTGGAGAAGCGGCCGCCTACCTTGATCGGCTCCTGGGTCTGGTGCGTCCCGTCGGAGCGGTTTTCCAGGCGTAGCCCGTGCCAGTGCACAGTCGCTTCCAGGTCGCCCTGGTTCTCGACGTTGACGATGAGCTCCGAGCCTTCCCGCACCCGCAGCATGGGCCCGGGGACCGATCCGTTGTAGGCCAGCATCCGGACCGTCGTGTCACCGATCTGCTTGGCGACCGGGGCGATGCGAATGTCGAACTCGTCGCCGTCTGCCAGGTCCACCCGCTCATGGGGGTGTGCGAGGGGAAGTCCGGCAACGTCGGTCTCGAAGTGGTTCTCGGTGGTACTCATGTCACCCCCAGGTGTGATCCCGAGCGCAGCGGTGCGCTCGTTCGGTCAACGGTGTTCGGCTGTGCATCGTCGGCGTTCAGCTGGTGGCGCTGACGCGGAAGGCGCTGATCTGTTCTGCGAGGAACTCGGCGTCGTCCGTGACCCAGCCGAGCAGGGCCGAGCCTCTGGTGTGCTGCCAGCTCATCCCGAGGAAGTAGAGCCCGGGTGAGGAGGTCACACCCCGCTTGTGCGCGAGGCGGCCCCTCTCGTCGAACACCGGGACATCGACCCATGCGTGATCGGGTGTGAAGCCGGTGGCCCAGATCACCGTGCCGACATCGAGCGTCGTCTCGTCGCTGAAGCTGACGGTCGACCCCTCCGCGGTGACAGCTCGTCCGTGGAGCACGACTCCGTGTCGGCGGCGCAGAGCCCGGGGTGAGGAGCCGATGAGCGTGTCCTTGCCCGACATCCTGCGCCCGATCCGGGACGTCGTCGTCTTGCGCATCAACCCGACGGCCTCGAGGTACCAGAACAGGTCGCGACCCAGCAGGCGCTGGGGAAGCGGTGTCTGCCGGGATCCGATTGCCAGGTGGACCGCGTGGGTGCCGGAGAGCTCCTGGGCGATCTGGAAACCGGTGTTCCCGCCGCCAACGACGAGGACCGGCCCTCCTGCCACATCACGCGGCGACCGGTAGGCGACACTGTGGAACTGCCTGACGGTGTCGTCGAGCTGCTCGGCCATGGCCGGCAGGTGGGGCACCTGGAACGGTCCGGTGGCGACCACCACCTGGTCGGCTTCATACGATCGGTCGTCGAGCTCGACCAGGTAGGTCCCGTCGGTCTTGCGCACCGAGCGAACCGTGCTGTCCAGCTCGACCGGCAGCCCGAACCGGGCGGCGTAGCCGGTGAGATAGTCGGCGACCTCGTCCCGGGTCGGGTAATGGTCTGGCGCACCGGGAAATGCGAGGCCCGGTAGCGCGCTGTAGCGCGCCGGTGTGAACAGACGGAGCGAGTCCCAGCGCGCACGCCACGCGGTCGCGGGCTCGGCAGAAGCCTCGAGGATGGTGAAGTCGCGCCCTTGTTGTGCCAGGTAGTACCCCACCGCGAGCCCCGCCTGCCCGCCTCCGACGACGACCACCTCTCGTCGGTGAGTCATCTGCGCCCTCCTCCAGAGACGACGTGGCTCAACGTTTGCTCGGCCACGGTCGGTACCGGGCGGGTGTGGTTCGCAGAGATCAGATTTCCGGGCCTCATGGTGCGGTCCCCTTTTCGTTCTTGAAGATTCTCCGTGCAGGTTCAGCACCTCGTGCACAGACCCCAACCGCGCACGCCAGACCATGGCGGCCATGCCGCGTCGGCAAGTATGTGAGTCAAGAGAGGGGACGTGTGCGGCTTCGCGAGAACAGGGCTGGATGCGGCAGCGACACCCGAGCGCATTGCCACTTTCTGCATGCACAGCCTTGCACGGGGTCACCCTCAGGGCCAGCTCGTCCTCTTTCTCCGTGATGCCTGAGACGAAAGAATGAAACGACAAGTCCTAGATAGCGGGCGTATCCGAACCAGCGCGTGAGTCCCAGGGTCTCAGGAGATGGGCAATGACGTGCTCGCCGCGGATCGGGAGGCGACTCGCACGGCCGCCAAAGCCCGCCAGGCGTGCGCTCGCCTTCGTTGGCCTCACCGAGGCAGGCGGGACGTTGATCGTCTTCCGGGGGCAGGGAGCTCGATCTTCCCTCGAAGCTGCGGGTAGTTGACGCTGGCAGCGGCATCGTCGCGTTGCGTGGCCGTACGAGCACTCGGCGCACGCGCGCCTCTGGACGGCGGCCCTTGTGCGAGGATTTTACTCTCACTTGGTTCACACTAGAGAAAAGTGATATTGCGCCCAAGTTCGGTAAAGGAGTACAAACTCTCAGGCTCTGGGGGCCTGCGCTCGGCGTGTGTCCCTCGCGGGGGGCTCGTGTCTCGAGGTCCGGAGGGTGGCGCAATGAGGCCGTCGAAGAGCGTCGCGGGGCTGGCCGTGGTGGCCTCAATGGCACTAGTGGTGAGCTTGCTCGGCCTGGCGCCCGCGTACGCGCTGGCCCCCGGCCAGGTGTCGACACCGGCTGAGTCCACAGCGCCTGGTTCGTCAGTGAAGGCGGAGTCGTCGGCCGTCGAGGACCTGTCTGTGCCAGCCAGGTCGTCCGCCGACGGCGAGTCGGGGGGCGCGACGGCGCAGCTCTTCCAGCTCGAGAACGTGCTCGTGTTCTCGAAGACCGCAGGCTTCCGGCACGACTCGATCCCGTCCGGAGTCACCGCGATCCAGCAGCTGGGCGCCGACAACGGGTTCAACGTCGACGCCACCGAGGACGCCGCGCAGTTCACCGACGCGAACCTCGCGCAGTACGACGCGGTGGTGTTCCTCTCCACGACCGGCGACGTGCTCGACGCGACCCAGCAGGCCGCGTTCGAGCGCTACATGCAGGCCGGCGGCGGCTTCGTGGGCATCCACGCCGCGGCCGACACCGAGTACTCGTGGGGCTGGTACGGCCAGATGCTGGGTGGCTACTTCCGCAACCACCCCGCCGGAACCCCGACGGCCTCCGTCGACATCGAGGACCCTGACGAGCCGTCCACCACCGGGCTGCCGGCCCGCTGGACGCGCACGGACGAGTGGTACAACTACCAGTCACCCGCCAACCCGAGCGTGGGCGGCGGAGGCACCGACGTCAGCCCGCGTGACAGCGGGGTCCACGTGCTCGCGACGGTCGACGAGACGACCTATGACGAGCAGGACGGCAACGCCACCGACGACGACCACCCGATCGCCTGGTGCTCGGACTTCGACGGTGGCCGCATGTGGTACACGGGCATGGGTCACACGGACGCCTCGTTCAGCGAGCCCGAGTACACGCAGCACGTCCTCGGCGGGATCCAGACCGCGACGCGGGCCGTGCCGGCCGACTGCGGCGAGCCGCGCCAGGCAGCGCCGGGTCCTGAGGACTTCGAGAAGGTCACGATCGACGACGACACGCAGAACCCCTTCGAGCTCGACGTCGCCGAGGACGGGCGCGTGTTCTTCACCGAGCGCAACGGCGACGTGCGGATCTGGTCGCCGGACACCGAGCAGACGGTCACGGCAGGCACCATCCCGGTCTACACCGGCGAGGAGAACGGCCTGATCGGCATGCAGCTCGCGCCGGACTTCGAACAGAGCGGCTGGATCTACCTCGCCTACTCCGCGCTGCCTGAGTCGTCGCTCGAGCAGCGGGTGTCGCGCTTCCGGGTCAACGGCAACTCGCTCGACATGGACTCCGAGCAGGTCATCCTCACCTGGACGCACCAGCGCGACGAGTGCTGCCACTCGTCCGGGTCGCTCTACTTCGGGCCTGATGGCAGCCTCTACGTCTCGACCGGCGACAACACCAACCCCTTCGCCTCCGACGGCTTCGCACCGCTTGACGAGCGCCCGGGGCGCGAGGCGTGGGACTCCCAGCGCACTGCGGCCAACACCGACAACCTGAACGGCAAGTTCCTGCGGGTCGTGCCGATGGAGACGATCGCGCCCGGCACGCAGCCCGGCGCCGGTACGACGTACACGATCCCGGCGGGCAACCTGTTCCCGACCGGGACCGCGGCCACCCGGCCGGAGATCTTTGCGATGGGCTTCCGCAACCCGTTCCGGTTCACCGTCGACCCCGCGACGGGGTGGGTGCTGATGGGCGACTACGGCCCGGACGCGGGCGCCACAGTTGCCGGCAAGGGACCCCAGGGCAGCGTCGAGTTCAACGCGGTCACCAGTGCGGGCAACTATGGCTGGCCGTACTGCGTCCGCCAGAACACGCCCTACCACGACGCGGACTTCTCGACGACGCCGATCACCTACGGCGCGCCGTTCGACTGCGCCAACCCGGTCAACGAGTCGCCCAACAGCACTGGGCTGACGAACATCCCGGCCGCCCGCCCGGCGACGATGTGGATGGGCTACTCCGAGGTCGACACCCGGTTCCCCGGGCTCGGAACCGGCGGCGCGCCGACCGGCGGCCCGCGGTACCACTACGACCCCAGCGGCCCGCCGAGCCAGTTCCCCGAGTACTACGACGACGAGTGGTTCCTCGGCGAGTGGAACAACGGCTGGATCAAGCACGCCACGCTCGACGGCGAGGGTGACGCCACCGACGTGCGGCAGTTCCCGTACCTGGGCGCTTCCGGCTGCCAGCAGAACGCCGGCACGAACGGATGTTACAAGCGCCCGATGGACCTCGACTTCGGTCCGGACGGCTCCCTGTACCTGATCGAGTGGGGTTCGGGCTTCGGCGGCAACAACGCCGACTCAGGTGTCTACCGGATCGACTACGTCGGTGCCGGCCGGCGCCCGGTCGCGCACGCCGCGGCCACGCCGACGAGCGGGCAGGCGCCGCTCGAGGTCACCTTCTCCAGCGAGGGCTCGGTCGACCCTGACGGCACGTCGCTCACCTACGAGTGGGACTTCGGCGACGGCTCGCCGACCTCGAACGAGGTCAACCCGACCCATACCTACACGGCCGCCGGCACGTACGCCGCGTCGCTGCGCGTGACAGACCAGGCTGGGCAGACCGGCGTGGACAACGTGCAGATCGTGGTCGGCAACACCGCGCCCGAGGTGACGATCGACATCCCGGAGCACGGCCAGTTCGCCGCGTTCGGCGACGAGGTGCCGTACGAGATCACGGTCACCGACGCCGAGGACGGCAGCACCACCGACGGGTCGATCAGCTGCGCCGATGTGACGCTGAACATCTCGCTCGGTCACGACGAGCACGCGCACGAGGTGTCGGAGCAGACCGGCTGCTCGGGGACGTTCGAGACCCTCGACGCGGGCGGCCACGGTGAGACGGCGAACACGTTCACGGTGATCGAGGCCGTCTACACCGACCAGGCGCAGGGCGGCGGCGCGGGGGCGATCACCGGGCGCGCCGAGGCGCTGCTGCGGCGCAAGCGCCAGCAGGCCGAGTTCTTCACGTCGACCGGCCGCGTGCCCGGCGCCGTCGGCGGCGGCGACGCCGGTGTGCAGACCGAGACCACCACGGACACCGGCGGAGGGCAGAACATCGGCTTCATCGAGAACGGTGACTACGTGTCGTTCGACCCGATGAACCTCAAGGACATCACGAGCATGCGGTTCCGCGTCGCCTCCGCGGGTGCCGGCGGGACCATCGAGGTCCGCGCCGACGCACCCGACGGGCCGCTGGTGGCCGAGACGCCGACCATCGCGCCCACCGGCGGCTGGCAGACGTGGGCCGACGTCGAGCTGCCGCTGACCACACCGCCCGGTGGTACGCACGAGCTGTTCTTCGTGTTCCGCCACCCCACGGACCAGGGCGGGCTGATGAACCTCAACTGGATCCAGTTCGTCGGCAAGGGGGCTGCCACCACGGCCGCGCCCGAGGTGACCGCGAGCGCCGATCCGACCACGGGTGAGGCGCCGTTGACGGTCCATCTCACCGCCGACGCGACCGATCCCGAGGGCGGCGCGCTGACGTACGCCTGGGACTTCGGCGTCGCGGGCACCGGCGACGACACGTCGACCGAGCAGAACCCGACGTACACCTACGAGCAGCCCGGCACGTACACGGCCCGCGTGACCGTCACCGACCCGGACGGCGGCGAGAGCACCGCCACGGCCGAGGTGCGCGTCACCGGGGCCGGTGGCGGCACGTGCCCGACAGGCGTGCGCTCCGACGAGTTCGACGGGGACGCGCTCGACCTGAACCGGTGGACGGTGATCAGGCCCGACGACACGCGGCCGCCCACGGTCTCAGGCGGCAACCTGAACTTCCCGATCGACAACGGATCGATCTTCGGGCCGGGCACGAGCGCCCGCAACATCGTCGTGCAACCGCTGCCCGACGGTGCCGCCGAGGTGACCGCGAAGATCACCACCGACCCGCTGACCGACAACTACCAGCAGGCAGGCCTGCGCGTGTACTCCGACGACGACAACTGGGCGTCGGTGCACATGATCCACGCCGGCGGCGCGCGTGACTTCGAGTTCATCTACGAGTCCGGAGGCATCCCACGCAACGCGGCCGAGGACAAGCTGGGCGGCATCCCCGACCAGTCGCCGCTCACCTACTGGGTCCGGCTCGTCTCCGACGGGCAACAGCTCACCGCCTTCTACTCGTTCGACGGCGAGGAGTTCCTCCCGGTCGGCAGGCCGGCGTCGCTGGCAACGCTCGACAACCCACGGGTCGGGCCGGTGGCGCTCTCCGACCAGGCCCCGACCTTCCCGGTGGCCCATTTCGACTGGATCCGGTTCAACCCGGACTCGGCCGGCGGCGGTGGCGGCAGCGGCCTCAGCGACGCCTTCGACGGTTCGAGCCTGGACACGACGCGCTGGGACGCGATCGTCCGCGACGTCCCGAGCGAGTACACGGTCGCCAACGGCCAGCTGACGATCACCACATCGCCCGGGGACATCTACACCGGCGACACCACCCCGCCGCCGAACAACTTCGTCCTCCAGGACGCCAGCCACGCCGATGACGACTGGACGATCGAGACGAAGATGTCAGGCACGATCAACGGCGGCTACGGCCAGGGCGGCCTGATCGCCTACCAGGACGGCGACAACTACGTGAAGCTCGATCCGATCTCGGACGCCGGCTCCACGCGGATCAACCGCATCGAGCTGCGGTCCGAGGTCGGCGGGGCGGTCGCGAACCCGCAGGACAACGTCGATGTCCCCGAGGGCACGTCCGACTACTGGCTGCGGCTGACCAAGTCCGGCACCAGCTACACCGGCGAGTACTCGTTCGACGGCGCGACATGGACGGCGTTCCCGGCACCGGTCGAGAACCCGATGGCACCGCCCGACTTCGGGGTGTTCGCGTTCGGGCCGCAGGCCGACGGGCAGGGCGACACGGTGTCGTTCGACCACTTCGTGCTCAACGGTGAGGTGCCGGGCGGCGAGTGTGGGTGCACCGGTGACGAGTTCGACGGCACGAACCTCGACACGACGCGCTGGAACGGGATCGTGCGTGAGGACGAGAGCCTCTACAACGTGTCCAACGGGGCGCTCGACGTCACCACTGTCAACGGTGACATCTACACCGACAGCGACCCGGCCACGACGCGCAACTTCCTGCTCCAGACGCCTGACCACGCGGGCGCGGACTGGGTGATCGAGACCCGCGTCGACGCAGGTGAGCTGAGCGGTGGCTACGAGCAGGCTGGCCTGCTCGCGTACGCCGACGACGACAACTACGTCAAGTACGACGTCATCTCCGACGACGGACAGACGGCCCTGAACCGGATCGAGCTGCGCTCCGAGGTGGACGGTGCCGTCCAGGACCCGCAGCCGCAGCTGTCACCGTTGCCCGCGGGCACCGAAACCGTGTCGCTGCGCCTCACGAAGGCGGGCACCACGTACAGCGGCGAGTACTCCTTCGACGGGACGACGTGGACCTCGATCGGCGAAGCCGTCCCGAACGAGATGGCCGCGCCGCGGTTCGGCCTGTTCACGCTCGGCGTGAACAGCGGCGGCGGAACGGCCCACTTCGAGTACTTCTCGGTCGGCGGCAGCACCGGCTGCCCGGGCCAGGGGCCGCAGAACCGCGCGCCGGTGGTCGATGCCGCGAGCGCTGACCCGACGATAGGTTTCGGGCCGCTCGAGGCCGACTTCACCGTCGAGGCGACGGACCCGGACGAGGACGAGCTGACCTACAGCTGGGACTTCGATGGCGACGGCACCGAGGACTCGACGCAGCAGAACCCGACGCACACCTACACCGAGCCAGGGGAGTACGAGCCGCGCGTGCGGGTGTCCGACGGCGAGGACACGGTGGCGCGGACGATCGACGTGCAGGTGCTCCAGCCCGACGACGAGGCGGCCAGGTTCCGCACGCTGGCGTTCTCCAAGACGGCAGGGTTCCGGCACTCGTCGATCGACGAGGGCCATGCGGCGATCGAACAGTTGGGCGACGAACACGGCTTCCAGGTCGACCACACCGAGGACGCGACGGCCTTCCGGTCCGACGTGCTCTCGCACTACGACACGGTGGTGTTCCTGTCGACGACGGGCGACGTGCTCGACTCGCAGCAGCAGACGGCGTTCGAGGCGTACATCCGTGGCGGCGGTGGCTACACCGGCATCCATGCGGCCTCCGACACGGAGTACAGCTGGACGTGGTACGGGAAGCTGGTGGGTGCCTACTTCCGCAACCACCCGGCGAACCAGACCGCGTCGGTGCGCGTGGAGGACGACGCGCACCCGTCGGTCGCCGACCTGCCGAGAGGCTACGAGCGACTCGACGAGTGGTACAACTTCAAGTCGCCCGACTTCGCCGAGGTCGGCGAGGCCGACTTCAGCCCACGCGGTTCCGGAAACGTCCACGTCCTCGCGAACATCGACGAGTCGACGTACGACGAGGACGACGGCAACACCACGGATGACGACCATCCGGTCACGTGGTGCCACCGCTACGACGGCGGCCGCTCGTGGTACACCGCGATGGGACACGTCGAGGAGTCCTACGTCGAGGAGCAGTTCCTCACCCAGCTGCTCGGCGGCCTCGAGACCACCGCCGGAGTGGCGCTGTCGGCGACCTGCGGCGAGCGGACCAGCGGTCCAGGTGCCCCGACCGTGCAGGCGTCCGCGGATCCGACGACGGGCGATGCGCCGCTCGAGGTGACCTTCACGCCGACGGCGATCGACCCAGACGGCGGGCCCTTGACCTACGACTGGCGGTTCGGCGACGGCACGAGCTCGACAATGCGCAGCCCCAAGTACGTCTACACCGAGCCGGGCACCTACACGGCGACCCTGTTCGTCACCGACGACGAGGGGGAGCAGGCAACGGCCGCGATGACGATCACCGTGGGCGCCGGGACGCCGCCGACGGTGGTCGCGACCGCCAACGTCACCTCAGGCAGCGCGCCACTGCGGGTGCGGTTCGCCGCTACCGCGGACGATCCGAACGGTCCGGAGACCCAACTGCGCTACGCCTGGGACTTCGGGGACGGCGGAACCGGGTCGGGCTCGCGGGCCACCCACCGCTACCTGACAGCCGGTACGTACACCGCGACGGTGACGGTGACCGACCAGGAGGGTGCCATGGCCACCGACCAGATCCAGATCACGGTGATTCCCTAGTCTCGTCCTGGACGGTCGACCGCACACCTCGCACAGGTCGACTCATCGCACTCGTCGGGCGTCTCAAACGCCCGGGTTGAGGATCAGCTCACACAATCGCTAGGACGCGATGCCGTCGTGATGCGAAGCCGAGTCCTGCTGTTGTCGACGGGTGAGTTGAAGACGAGGTCCATAGCACCCGTCGGTTTGCAGGAGACCTCGAACCCGACGTGGCCGTCGGCGATCTCCCCCGGAGCCGGGTAGGTTTCCCGTGGAGTGTCGAAGCAGGTGGCGTCGAACGCTCGCTGGGCTACCTGGAAGTCTCGGTAGTACCAGGGTCCGTGCTGCCGGTCGATGGAGTTGTGATTCTCCATCGCAGTGTTGAGAACGATCTGCCAGGTGCCGGGACCGTAGGGACGCCAGCGTGCCGCGTTGACCTGGATGACGACTGAGCCATCGGTGTCCTTGATGCGCGGGGACGGCTTTCCCGCCAGCTTGACCGATGTCCACGTCGATCCAGGCGTGGGGCAGCCAGTGAGGTCTCCGCTGGTGGCACCGTCGCTGTTGCTTGTGGGGCGGGTCACGAACCAGAGGGTGCCCACAAGCAGGGCCAACAGGGCCGCCGCGACCGCACCAACAAGCCAGCGCCGGCGACGCCCTACGGGTGCAGTGCGCTTACCGCGAAGCGAGTTCAGCAAGCCATCGACGTCACGGTGGAAGGAGTCGTCGCGGATCACGAAGGCCTGCCGAAGCGCCAGCTCGGCCAGCTCACCGGGCAACTGGTCTTCCGAAGGCAGCGTGGCCCCGCCGAGGAGGACCGGCACCACCGGGATGTTCGCCGCGAGGGCCCGGGCCAGCTCCCGGCGCACCACGTCTCCGGGCTGGTCCAGGCGTCGGGTGCCGTCCGGCGCGCCGGCGGTCAGCCACCCCGGGCCGACGACGGCGAGTGTCGCGTCCGAGGCAGCCAGCGCACTATCGATCTCGGCGCTGTAGTCCCGCCCGGCAGGAATCGTCGCGACGTCAAAGAAGACGTTGTCCGGACCAAGCCGACTCACCAGGGCATCACTGAGCCGGCCGGCGTAGCCACCCACATCCGCGCGTCGATAGCTCACGAAGACCCGCACCGGTCCCCCTTCAAAGTCCAGAAGCCATCTTGGCAGCACCGAAGGCATCGAGACCTACCCTCTTCATCTGGTCCAGACGGTGGATGAACGCGCCGCGCCGGCGGACCAGCCTCGCCGTAGACGCTCACCGCCGCTGGCCCTTGGCCGCGCTGGTCAGCTACTGGGTCCGCTCATGAGCCTCTGGTTCAGGATGTTCGCCGTCACCGGGAGGCGGGGGACGCTCCTGCTACCCGTCCCGCGCTCGGCGGCGTCGGCCCGCTCCGACGGTCAGGCCGAGCAGGACGCCGGCGGCTACGGCGGCGACCGCGACGGCGTACCCGGTGACATAGTCACGGTCGAGCAGGGTGGTCGGGCGCGGCGAGGGGCGGAGTACTGCCACGAGCGTCAGCGCAGTCAGGGCACCGACCGTGAGCAGGCCGACCCCCAACACGCCGCGTACGCGTGCCGGGAGCAGCCGCGCGCCCAGCCACCCGACGACGGCAGCCGCGGGGGCGAGCAGCACGTCGTGGACGAGGACGGGGAGGACGTACCAGGGCGCGACGTGCGCCAGGCCCCCTGGGTCGTCGAGCAGGTGCAGCATGCCGTACCCGATGGCCGCCGCTCCGGCGAGGACGAGCAGCGCACGAACGGCAGTCATGCCTTCAGCACCTCCACCCGGTGCACCCATTTCGTCTGCAGCACGCCGGGACGGCTGGGCGCGATGAGCCGGCAGGGGAACCCGTGGTCGGGGTGCAGGACCTCGCCGTTGAGGCGCAGCGCGAGCAGGGTCAGCGGGTCACGCGCGTGCGCGGCGGGCAGCACGCTCTGACTCCACGCACCGCCCCGCTCGAGCGAGGTGAACCGGACGTCCGCCTCGGGACTGCCGCCCACGAGCCGGACGAGGTCGGCGACCCGAAGCCCGGACCAGTCCCCGGACGCGCTCCACCCCTCGACGCAGGAGATCGGCAGGGTTACCCGGTGCTGACGCATCGCCCGCAGGTCCTCGAGTGTGAGCCGCCGCTCCCCGTCCGGCCCGGACAGGCCGAGTCGGTAGGCCGGGCCAGTGGCTCGCGGCGTCACCCCGGCCGCGGCCGCGGACGTGTTCACCGGCAGCCCTTGCGGGCCGTCGCCCGAGCGGACGGCGAGCACGGAGACGTCTCGCAGCCACGGCACGGCCATCCCCGCGGTGGCGACGACAGCCGCACCTGCTGCGAGCCCGGTGCCGGAGAGGAAGGTCCGACGGGACACCACTCCGGCCCGGGGCACGCCTGGCGGTCTGCCGTCCGCGACCGGTTCGACCTCCAGCGGCGTCCCGAGGGCGCGTCGGATGACGGGCAGCTTCACCCCCACGTGGACGACGATCGCGCCCACGGCCACCCAGGCGACCGCGAAGTGCGTGCTCGGGAACGGGAAGCCGAACGCGTACCACTGGGCGACGTTGAGCACCCCGGTGACGAGCTGGAAGAACGCGGCCCCCATGAGCACGAGGACCGAGAGGCGCTCCAGCGCGTGGACGGGCGAGCGGACGGGCGGCCACACGAACAGCCGCGGGTAGACGCTGTAGAGCTTCGCGAGCAGCAGCGGGATCGCCGCGATGCCGGTGAGGACGTGCAGACCCTGGGTCACGCGGTACAGGCCGACCGGGCGGGTCGGCCAGCTGAACCAGGCAGGCGGGTGCTGCGCGCCGTGGCTGAGCAGGCCGCTGGCGAAGCAGACGGCGAACGCGAGACCGAGCCACAGCCCGATGCGTGCCGAGACCCGCTCGTCACGCAGCCGCGAGCGGAAGTCGTCCTCGCGCGGTACACGCAGTCGTGCCGCCAAGGCGCTCAGCCCTTCCCCAGGACGGCGACCCACCGCCGCCCGACGGGGCGGACGTCCCGCACGGTGAGGCCGGCCGTGGCGGCGACACCGGGCAGGGCGTCCCGCCCGAGGACGGCCCAGGGGATGGTCGCGGGTGGGGCATGCGGGCCCTCGAGCCGCAGGGTGAACCGCTGCACGCCAGTGCTTCGGCCGCGCACGTCGGCGACGACCGTGCCACCGGGGGCGAGGAGGTCGCGCGTGCGGGCGAGCAGTGCCACCGGGTCACCGCCGATGCCGATGTTGCCGTCCGCGAGCAGGACGTGCGCCCATCGGCGTTCGCCGGGGACACCACGGAACACGTCCCGGCACAGAGCCGGGGCGCCGCGGGCGTGGGCCGTACGGACCGCCTCGGCCGACACGTCCACGCCGAGCGCGACGACACCCCGCTGGGCGAGTGCTGCCGTGAGCCGCCCCGGCCCGCAGCCCACGTCGAGCGTCGCGCCCGCGCAGCGGCTCAGCATCGCCTGGTCGTCCTCGTCGGCGTCGGCGAGCCAGCGGTTCAGCGGCAGCGGGTGCGCGGCACCGTCGCACCCGCGTACCCAGCACGGACCGCCGGTCCGCAACGCCACGTCGTACGGGGTGAGGGCGGTCACGACAGCACCCCTGTCCGGGTGTGAGGGCGCGCCTGCGTGACGGGGGCGGCGAGCTCGCGGACGGTCGCGCCGAACCGACCGGACGGGTGCGCGGCGGCCACGGCCCGCGCGTCGTCCCAGGTGTCCACGTCCCGCGCCGTCGGGAGCAGGACAGGAACGGCGCCCCACGCGGTGAGGCTCGCGCGGGTCAGGGCGCCGGTGTCCTCCCGCGACATGGGTACGCCACGCACCGCGTCCCCCGTCCGCGGGTCGCGCAGGCCCAGTGCCCACCAGCCACCGTCCTCGGCGAGGCCCAGCACCGCGTCCACTCCGGGGGAGGCCAGCCTTCCGGCGGCGCATACCAGGCGCTCCGCGGTGACCTGGGGGGTGTCCATGCCCACCTGGAGCGTGCCGTGGGCGGGGTGCAGTGCGGAGGCGTCCCGGTGCGCCGCGGCGATGCGCTCGTCCAGGCCCGTCCCCCGCTGGCGGACGACGGTGAACGACCACCGGGAGCGCCGAAGCGCCGCGGCGCGCACCGCGTCCCGCGGGTCGCCGGCGAGGGCGAGAACGGGACGAGGGCCACCGAGGGCGCGGGCGGCCCGCGCGACCGCGTCGAGCGTGTCCAGCAGGGCTGCGGCGGCCAGGTCCGCGGCCCGGGCAGGCGACAGCGGCGGGGTGAGCCGGGTTTTCACGGCGCCGGGAACGGGCGCCTTCGCCAGGACGACGAGCGTGGGGGGAGCGGCAGTGCCCCGGGTCGGTGCGAGTGGACCGCTCACCGCAACACCATCGCCATGTCCCGGACCGCGGTGAGCGTCCCCCGCAGGGACCCGCTGACCTTCGAGCGGGTGCCTTCCGCCCGCGGCCGGTAGTCGACGTTGAGCTCGACCACCCGCCACCCCGCCGCCGCGGCGCGTATGAGGAGCTCGAGCGGGTAGCCCGAGCGCCGGTCGACGACACCGAGGTCGAGCAGCGCCGTACGCCGCGCCACCCGCATCGGCCCGATGTCGTGCACGGGGAGGCGGAGCCGTCGACGCAGCACCCGCGCGAGCAGAGCGTTGCCCACCCGGGCGTGCCACGGCCAGGCCCCTCGTACGACGTGTCGCCGGCGCCCCAGGGCGAGGTCCGCCTGCGCTGACGTCACCGGCGCGACGAGAAGCGGCAGCAGGGCGGGATCGAGCGACCCGTCCGCGTCCAGGACGGCGACGACCTCCGACCGTGCGGCGAGCAGCCCCGCGTGGACGGCGGCGCCGTACCCGGGGCGCGGCTCCCGCACGACGCGGGCGCCCAGGGACGCCGCGACCTCCGCCGTCCCGTCGGACGACCCGTTGTCGACGACGAGCGCCGAGAATCCGGCAGGGATGCGCGCGAGGACGCCAGGCAGCGCGGCCGCCTCGTCACGGCAGGGAAGCACGACGTCGACGACCTCTTCGGTGTCCATGGCAGGACGGTGCCCCCGCGCGGCGCCCGCCGGAACGCGTCCACGGGTTACAGGGTGCTGACGAGGGTGAGCGGGGTTACGGGGTGCTGACGGTCGCCGCCGCGGGGCAGCCGTCGCCGTCGAGGCGTGCCTAGCCTCGGGTCGCGTGACCCGCACCGACCCGGCGACGGGCGCCCCCGGCCCCCGTCACGCGTCTCCCCCGGCGCGCCCGTCCGGGCTTCGGGCCGACCTCGTCACGGTCGGTGCTGCTCTCGCGTTCCTCGCAGCCGCGCTCGTCGTCGGCGTGGAGCTGCACGCGCGGGACGTCCCCGTGCTCGCCGCCTCGGCGCCGTTCCTCGCGTACTGGGAGCCCCACGTGGGCTGGGGTACGCCTCTGGCCGTGCTCGCCGCCGCCGGCGTCGTCACCGCTGGCCCCCCGGTCGCGGCCCGGATGGCCTGGGGCCGTCTGCTCGGCGCCGCCTACCTGACGGCCCTGGCGTGGGCGGTCAGCCTCGCGCTCTCCCGAGACTGGTACGGGATCGTCGGGCCGCCCGGACGCCACGAGGACTACCTCACCGACGTGCCGGACGCCCCGCCGGTGGCGGAGATCCTCGCCACCTTCACCGAGCGGATCGCGGGCTCCCACCCCGAGAACTGGATCACCCACGTGGCCGGTCACCCCCCGGGCGCGTACCTTACCTACGTCGGTCTCGACCGCGTCGGCCTCGGCGGCCCGGCCTGGGCGGCCGCGACGGACGTGCTCGTCGGCGTGGCCGCCGTCCCTGCGATCGCGCTGGCCGTCCGGAGCCTGGCCGGGGAGGCGTGGGCACGGCTCGCGCTCCCGTTCCTCGTCCTGTTCCCCGGCGCGGTGTTCGTCGCCGTGTCGGCCGACGCGATCTTTCTCGCGGTCACCGCCTGGGGTTTCGCCCTGCTCGCCCTGGCGACGGGTGCGCGGGGGCGCCGGCACGACGTGCAGGCCGCCGGGGCGGGGCTGCTGTTCGGCCTCGGGCTGTTCCTGTCGTACGGGGTCGTGCTGCTGGGACTTCCGGTGCTGGCGCTGCTGTGGCTGCGTCAGCGGCCGCGGACCCTGGTTCTCTCGGGGCTCCCCGTGGTCGCGGTCGTGGGTGTATTCGCGGCGTACGGCTTCGTCTGGTGGGAGGGCTACCAGGCGCTCGTCCCCCGGTACTACGCCGGGTGGGGCGGCGACCGGCCGTACGCGTACTGGGTGTGGGCCAACCTTGCCGTCCAGGTCGCGGTCATCGGCCCCGCGGCGTGCGCCGGCCTGCGGCGGATGCTGGCCGGTCGGCACGGCGGGAGCGGCAAGGCTCCCCCCGGCCTGGTCGTCCTGCTCGCCGGCATGCTCGTCGTCGTGGCCGCCGCCACGCTGTCCGGCATGAGCAAGGCCGAGACCGAGCGGATCTGGCTCCCGTTCACCGCCTGGTTCGTCGTGGCCTGCGCGGCCCTGCCCGTACGGCACCACCGCGGGTGGCTCACCGTCCAGGTGGCCACGGCGCTGGCGGTCGAGCACCTGATGGTCTCCTCGTGGTGACCGCGGCCGTGCCCCCACCCCCCGAGGTCAGGACCTTACGAACCCAGGACAGGTCGCCGCAGCCGGCCCGGCCGGGCCGACAGGCCCCCAACCCCTCCGTACGCTGGGGGGATGGCCCTGGCGCCGGAGGAGCGGCCGGGCGCGCGGCGGCGCGTCCTCGTCGTGGACGACGACCCCACGGTGGCTGAGGTGGTGACGGGCTACCTCGAGCGGGCCGGGTACGCGGTCGCGCACGCCGGGGACGGAGACGAGGCGCTCCGGGTGGCCGATGCCTGGGGACCCGACCTCGTCGTGCTCGACCTCATGCTGCCGGGCGCCGACGGGATCGAGGTGTGTCGCCGGCTGCGTGCGCGGAAGGACGGCCGGGCCGACGTCGCTGTGATCATGCTGACCGCGCTCGGCGAGGAGGACGACAGGGTCACCGGCCTCGAGATCGGGGCCGACGACTACGTGCCGAAACCCTTCAGCCCGCGCGAGCTGGTGCTGCGCGTGGAGTCGGTCCTGCGCCGGATGCCGTCCGGGGCGGCACCTGTCCAGAGCGGACGGCACGACCGGCCGGCCAGCCCGACTGCCCCACCGGCGGTGCTGCGTACCGGCCCGGTCGAGCTCGACCTGGACGCGCACCGGGTGACCCGTGACGGGCAGGAGGTCCCGCTCACCATGCGGGAGTACGACCTGCTCGCGTTCCTCATGCGCCACGCCGGGCGTGCCTTCTCCCGTGAGGACCTGATGCAGCGGGTGTGGGGCTGGTCGTACGGGGACAGGTCCACGGTCACCGTCCACATCCGCCGGCTGCGGGAGAAGATCGAGGCCGACCCCGCCGATCCGCGGCTCGTCGTCACGGTGTGGGGCGTCGGCTACCGGTGCGATCGGGAGGGCGCGTGAACGACACGGTGCTCGTCGTCCTGCTCGCCGCCGGGTGTGCGGCGGGCGTAGGCGTGCTCGGCGCACTCGCGCTCCGCCTCCACCCGCGGCCATCGCTGCGCGCGACGCTCGCGGTGGCCACCGCCACGACGGTGCTCGCGGTGGTCGCCGGGGTGGTCGGCGCCGCGAAGGCGATGTTCATCTCACCGCACGACCTCGACGTCGTCCTCGTGGTGTGCGTGGTCGCCGGGGTGGTGGCCACGGTGTTCGGGCTGCTGGCCGCCCGTCGCGTCGTCGGCGACAGCCGTGCGGTACGCGAGGCTGCCGCTGCCCTCGCCGAGGAGTACCCACCCCTGCTCGACGTCCACCCCAAGACGGCGGAGCTCGCCGATGTGAGCCAGGAGCTGCAGACCACGGGCGAGCGGCTTGCCCGCGCCCGCGAGCGGGAGCGCGCGCTCGAGTCGTCCCGGCGCGAGCTCGTCGCGTGGGTGTCGCACGACCTGCGTACGCCGTTGGCCGGACTGCGCGCCATGGCCGAGGCCCTGGAGGACGGTGTGGTCGACGACGTCGACCGCTACCACAAGCAGATCCGCGTCGAGGTCGACCGCCTGGCCATGATGGTGGACGACCTGTTCGAGCTGAGCCGCCTGCACTCCGGCTCCCTGCACCTCAACGACGAGCCCGTCGCCCTCGTCGACCTCGTCAGCGACACGCTCGCCGCGGTCGACCCGCTCGCGCGCACGTGCGAGGTGCTTCTTGCCGGAGAGAGCGAGCCGCGGGTGCTCGTCACCGGGGACGAGCGAGAGCTGTCCCGGGCCCTGTCCAACCTCGTGGTGAACGCGGTCCGGCACACGCCGGCCGGGAGGGCGGTGTGCGTGTCGGCGTCCGCGCGCGACGGGCACGCCGTGCTGTCCGTCCAGGACGGCTGCGGGGGCATCCCGGCCGCAGACCTCCCCCGCGTGTTCGACGTCTCTTGGCGCGGCACCCACGCCCGCACGCCGGGCCAGAACGGGGGCGCCGGGTTGGGGCTCGCGATCGTGCGCGGCATCGTCGGCGCCCACCGGGGGGACGTGTCCGTGGTCAACGCAGACGGCGGCTGCCGCTTCGAGGTCCGGCTTCCTCAGCGGCCTACCGCGCTCTGACGGATCGGGCGACCTCTCCGAGGTCGTCCGCCAGCTCGCGCATCCCCGCGCCGAACGACTGCGCGGGCGCCCAGCCCAGCTCGTCCCCGACCCGCTGCGAGGCGGCGGTGACGTGCCGCACGTCACCGAGCCGGTACGCGCCGGTCACGACCGGACGTGGGCCGTCCACGGCGTCCGCGAGCGCGTCGGCCATGTCTCCCACCGACCGCGGCTCGCCCGACCCGACGTTGTAGGCGCGTACGTCCCCGAGGCCGACGGGCGCGCGTTCGAGCGCGGCCATCGTCGCGCGGGCCACGTCCTGGACGTGGACGAAGTCGCGCATCTGCCGGCCATCCTCGAACACCCGCGGTGCCTCGCCCCGAACGAGCGCCGACCGGAACAGCGCGGCCACCCCGGCGTACGGGGTGTCGCGGGGCAGTCCCGGCCCGTACACGTTGTGGTAGCGCAGCAGCACCCCGCAGCCGCCGCCGGTGCGGGCCCAGGCGCCCACGAGGTGCTCCTGGGCGACCTTCGTCGTCGCGTAGACGTTGCGGGGGTCGAGGCGGGCATCCTCATGCACGAGCTGCCGCTCCAACGGCGCCCCGCAGCGCGGGCATCCAGGCTCGAACCGGCCGGCGGCCAGGTCGTCCGCGGTCCGCGGACGGGGCGCGACGGGTCCGTCGGCCGCGCAGGCGTACGCGCCCTCACCATAGACGACCATCGACGACGCGAGCACCACCCGGCGGATCCCCGCACGGTCACCGGCAGCGAGGAGCACGGCGGTACCCAGGTCGTTCACGCCGGCGTAGCGCGGCATGTCCTGCAGGTCGGTGTCCATGCCCACGACGGCCGCGAGGTGGGACACCGCGTCCATGCCTGCGAGCGCACGGTCGCAGACCGGGGCGTCCCGGACGTCCCCGCAGAACACCTCGACGGCCGCGGGAAGGTGCCCGGGAAGGGCCTCGACGCGGTCGAGCACGCGCACGTCGTGGCCGGCCTCGTGCAGCAGCCGGACGAGGGCGGAGCCGATGAACCCGCAGCCGCCGGTGACCAGGACACGCATCCCGCTCACACTAGGGACAGCCGCGCGGACAGGGCCGCCGTCGCTCCTTACGGTCCCGTGACGGCGACTCGACCGAGGGCTCCGCCTGCCGACGGCGTCGACTCAGCCGTCATCTCCAGTGCGGGGGTGAAACGTCGTCTTGGTCCGGCCAAGGATCGTCGGCTTGTTGACGCTTGCTGTCACTTCTCGGCGATGACCTTGATCGCGGCCAGGGTCGCTGGGATGCCGGTGCGGGCGGCCCGAGTTCGCTCGGCGATCTCCGCCGCGGACTCCTCGCCGTACTTGCGCTGGAACATCTCGATACCCGCAGGAAGAAAGTGCCAGGACTCGGCGAGCAAGGTCCCCTCCCTCACCGGCTCGAAGGTGTAACCCCAGCGGACGAAGCCATCGCCGACAAGGAACGCGAACTCGCTCGGGCGCTGGGCCACCACCACCTGCGACCGCGTCTGCCAGGTGCGATGGGGCAGCTCGTTTCGACCGGTGAACCAGGCACCCACCTGGCCGGCCTCGGCCGGGTCGTCCCACCAACACCCCGTGCAGACGGGGCTCCACTCGCCCGTGCGGCCGATGTCAGTGACCAGGTCGAACAGCACCTCGGGCGCCGCGGCAACGACGACCGAATCCTCATGCCTCAGACCGCTGTCATCACCCATGGGCGCCACCGTCTCAGATCCGCCCACCGGCGGGTGCGGCGGTCACCCTTGCATGCGGATTCCACGGACCTGGCCTCGCTGCAGCGGACATGGAACAGAGGTGTGACGGGCTCGCCACAGCAGGATCTCCGTGGTTTCGGGCGGTGGAGTGAGCGCTCGTGGCTCGTCCATGAACCCTTGTCGTGTTAGGGCAAGTCTGCGACGAACTGCTCGATGAGTTGTGCGAGCTGCGCTGGGAGTTCCATAGGGATCTCGGGTCCGCAGTCGAGGACCTCGACTCGTGCGTGTGGTAGCGAGGCGGCGATGTCGCTCTCCGTCGTGTGCACCGGGTCGTCCGGGGTCGACACCAGCAGGGCGGGCACCTGGACGGGGCCTAGTTGCTCGATGAACGACGTGGCGCTCACCAGGGTCAGAGTCCGCTCGAGGTAGACCCGCGGGATCTTCGCGGCGTTCTCCCCGAAGCGTCGCAGTACGTGCTGGGCGACCGGTCGACGAAGGTATGGGATGACGGTCACCTCGACGAGCGCCGACGGGTCGCCCGCGAGCTCGACCCACTGCGCAACGGCCGGCGGGATCGGCAGTTCGCCGGCGGAGGGGCTCGCCACCAGTACCAGGCCCTCCACCCGGGACGGAGCGACCAGCGGCAGGTACTGGGCGAGCTTGCCGCCCAGGCTGTGGCCGACGACGACGAAGGTGTCTGCCGCGGCATCGTCGGCTACGGACAGTACGTCTCGCGCGAGACGGTCCCAGCTCAGCTCGGTGTCTTGCTTGTCGGAGTCGCCGTGTCCGCGGAGGTCGAGGCTGATCGCGCGTACCGCCCCTGCGGCGCTCGCGTCGAGGCTCGTGATCGTCTCGTCGAAGTAGCTGCCGGATGCACCCCAGGCGTGGAGGAACACCAGGTTCCTTGGGCCCGTCCCCCGCGTGGAGTACGCGAGCGAGACGCCGTCGTCGGTTCTGGCAACGGGCATCGGAGCTTCTCCGCCTTCCCGATCCTGCGGGACCCGTTTTCGATGGCGAGCAAGCCCGCTCGGACGAGGGAGGTACCCGCTATCACGGAGACACTAGCGACCCTGAACGAGCCCCGGGGCGGGGATCTGACCGCATACGAATGTGGCTGTCAGCAAAGGACGGAGATCGTGGAGGTCCTGACCAGGTCCGCATTTCGGCCGTCGCCGTGTGAGGTACTCGCGTGCGGGGGTGTCAGGCGTTCCCCTCGGCCATCTTCCGTTGGGCGTCCACGACCGCGCCCTTGAGGGCCTTGACGTGGTGTCCTTCGGCCTGTCCTACTGCGCGTTCGAGCGCGCGGGTGACCGCGGGTTCGACCTTGTCGGCCGCCGACTTGGGGTATGCGAGGATCAGGCCGGCTCCGCCGAGGGGGATGGTTTCGCCGGCCTGCTGCTGGAGCTTGGTCTTGGTGCGCTGGTGCAGCAGTTTGCCCGCGCCTGCGCCCATTGCTGCGCCGACGGCGGTGGCGGCGAGCAGTGGCGGTGCGAACAGTCCGATGGCGAACCCTACGGCCCCGAGGCCTGCCGCGCCTTCCCGAACCATGTGGTCGGTTTGCTCGACCGACAGGTTGCCGTCGAGGTCCTTGGTCACGACGACGGCGCCGTGCAGGTAGCCGCCGCTGCGCAGGACGGACTCGTAGTCCTGTTCCGCGGCGTCTTTCGACATGTACCCGCCGATCAGGACGTCGGTGGTTTCGTCATCGAACGCCATCCGTTCCCTCCTTTGGGCCCCGCGGCGGCTACTCCGAGAGCACGTGCGCGGCTTGCCCGTGCTGTGCGGCTTGGTGCACGGTCTGCTCGTGCTCACTCGTGAAGTGCGGCTTGATGTCGAACACCACCTTGTTGACGGTGCCGGTGAAGGGGAACGGCTTGCGGTGTTCGTAGCTGCGGTCGACCACGGCGCCGTTGTCGCGGCCGATGTCCATGCCTGCGTAGCCGGAGAACCGGACGGGCACCGTGTGGTTCATGCGTCCCCCGCCGACGGGCTTGTCGTTGACGAACAGGGTCACGTCTCCGCCGGTGGCGGGTTTGGGTGCGTCGGCTCTGAACTCCATTCGCACGTTCACCTCGCCGAGGGGTAGCTGCTCGTCGGCCTGCTGCCGGTAGAGGAACACGCCCATCATCGAGTAGGTGTGGGTGAGCCTGCCGTTCTCGACGAACAGCGAGAACCCTCCGAGGTGGTCGGCCTCAGCCACGATCACGCCCTCGGTACGCCCCGGGGGGACGGTCAGGTCGGCGCTGATGGTGTACGAGTGGTTGTAGAGGCGTGGGATCATGCCGGACAGCACGTTCTGCACGTCGCCGCGGAACTCGAAGGTCGTGACGTCCGGCAGCGGCGGGGTGATCCCGAAGAAGACACCGAGGGTCGCCAGCAAAGGCAGCACCTTGTACTTCTCGGCCTCGGCCCAGAACAGCTCGCGCAGCTCGGCGACCCTCTCTGGGTGCGCGGCCGCGAGGTCGTGGGCCTGGGTGAAGTCGTCGGGCAGGTAGTACAGCTCGGCGGAGCCCTTGTCGGGGTCCCAGACCCATGGCGCGTACGGCTTCAGCGCCTCCGGGGTGAGCAGCCACGGGATCCGTGGTGTCCTCATTGCGAGCCACCAGCCGTCCTTGTACATGGCCCGGTTGCCGATGGTCTCGAAGTACTGCTGCGTGTGGTGCTCGGGTGCGCCAGCGTCGGTGAGCGAGTCGGCGAACGTGACCCCGTGCAGCGGCTCCTGGTCGATGCCGTCGACCGCGGTCGGCGCGGGGATGCCGGCGACCTCGAGGATGGTCGGGGCGACGTCGATGACGTGCGTCCAGTGCGGGCGCAGGGCGCCGCGTTCGGCGATCCGCTCCGGCCAGTGGACGACCATCGGGTTCCGCGTGCCCCCCAGGTGCGAGCCGACCTGCTTGCCCCACTGGAACGGTGTGTTGCCGGCCCAGGCCCAGGCAGCCGCGTAGTGCGGGGCCATGGATTCGGCACCCCAGGCGTCCGTGCCGCCGTAGCGCTCGGTGAGCTGGAGCTGCATCTCGTCGGAGAGCGGGATGCCGTTCTGCATCGTCAGCTCGTTGAACGACCCGGTGACGGTGCCCTCCATGCTGGCGCCGTTGTCGCCCCAAATCCAGACGATCACAGTGTTGTCGAGCTCGCCCAGCTCGTCGATGGCGTCGATGACACGACCGACGTTGTGGTCGGCGTTCTCCGAGTAGCCGGCGTACACCTCCATCTGGCGGGCGTAGAACGGCTTCAGCGTGTCCGGGACGTCGTCCCAGGCGGGGAATGCCTCGTTCCGTGGGGTGAGCACCGCGTCGGCCGGGACCACGCCGAGCTCCTGCTGGCGGGCAAAGGTCTCCTCACGCAGCCGGTCCCAGCCCCGGTCGAACTTGCCCTCGTACCTGTCGGCCCAGGCCTTGGCCACGTGGTGCGGCGCGTGGCTGCACCCGGTCGAGAAGTAGGCGAAGAACGGCTTGCTCGCGTCCTGGGCGCGGACGGCGTGCAGCCACTCGATCGTCTTGTCGGCCATGTCGTCGGGCAGGTAGTAGGGCTCGCCCTCCTCCTCGTAATAGGCGTCGGGCACCCCGATGACCTTCTGGTTCTCCGCGAGCACCGGGTCCCACTGGCCTGCCCCTCCGCCGAGGAACCCGTAGAAATAGTCGAAGCCCCAGCCAGAGGGCCAGCGGTCGAACGGCCCGGCCGCGCCCTGCTGCCCGTCCGGCGTGAGGTGCCACTTGCCGAAGGCGGCCGTGCTGTAGCCGTTGTCGCGGAGGATCCGCGGGAGGGGCGCGCAGTCGCGCGGGAGCAGCGCCGAGTAGCCGGGGAACCCGTTTGAGAACTCCCCAATCGAGCCGAAGCCGACCGCGTGGTTGTTACGACCGGTCAACAGCGCCGCCCGTGTCGGGGAGCACAGCGCGGTGACGTGGAAACGGTTGTAGCGCAAGCCTGCCTCGGCCATCCGCGTGTAGTTCGGCGTGTCGATGGGGCCGCCGAATGTGCTGGGGTTCCCGAACCCGGCGTCATCGATGAGCACCAGGAGCACGTTGGGCGCGCCCTCGGGCGCGTGGACGTGGCCGATCGTCGCCCAATCCGGCCCGGACCCGTCGAGTGTCCGGTTGGCCCGGCCGCTGAAGGGCTCTCGGCGGATCGGCAGCCTCGTGCGATCTGGTGTCGTCATCGGGGTCTCCCGGGGCCGGTGGTCTGAGTCGCAGTGGTAGGCAGCCGCATGATCTCCGCGGGAGCCCGTCCGGAGCGGAGAAGGTCGGACATGACCCTCATCGGTTCGGCGATGTGGTGGAAGAAGTCCTTGTAGCCGGGACAGAGGTAGTTCAGCCCGGGCTCGCCGTCCGGCGTGCGCTCGAACCGATCCTTGGGACACCCGCCGTGACAGGCGAACCGCACGTCACACTCACGGCAGAAGCGCGGGAGTAAGTCGTGCTTGTCCGCCCCGAACCGCTGCTGCTGCGGGGAGCTGACGAGCTCGAGCAGGTGCGTCTCGCGGATGTTGCCGAGCAGGTGCTCAGGGTCGACGAAGTGGTCGCAGGAGTAGACGTCTCCGGTGTGCTCGAGCGCCAGCGCCAGTCCGCAGGTCTCCGAGTGCACGCACAACCCCGGCGGCTCGCCGTACCAGTTCGCCAGCGCGACGTCGAACATCTGGACGTACACCTCACCGACGTCGCGGTGCACCCACTCGTCGAATACCTCGACGAGGAACCGCCCGTACTGCTGCCCGGTCACGGAGTGCTCGGTCACCACCTGGTCGCCGCCGGCGTGGGCGCGCTCGACGATGGGAATGAACTGCATGAACCGGAAGCCCGCCTCATCGCGCAGGAACCGGTACACGTCGAGCGCGTGCTCGGCGTTCGCCGCGTTGACCGTGACGAGGGCGTTGTGCTCGACTCCGTGCCGCTGCAGCGTGCGCAGGCCGCCCATGACGCGGTCGTGGGTGGGCTTGCCCCCCTTGTCCACCCGGTAGGCGTCGTGCAGATGCGCCGGGCCGTCGAGGGAGATGCCGACGAGGAAGCCGTGCTCGGCGAGGAAGGCGCCCCACTCGTCATCGAGGAGCGTCCCGTTGGTCTGGATGGTGTTGATCAGCACCTGGCCGGGTCGGGCGTACTGCCGCTCGTACTCCACGGACCGGCGGAAGAAGTCCAGCCCCATGAGCGTCGGCTCGCCGCCCTGCCAGGCCACCACGACCTCGGGCGCCGTATGCGCCTCGATCAGCTGCCGCACGTACGTCTCGAGCAGATCGTCTGCCATCCGGAACCGGCTGCCCGGGTACAGCATCTCCTTGGACAGGTAGAAGCAATACTCGCAGTCGAGGTTGCAGACCGCCCCGGTGGGCTTCGCGAGGACGTGGAACGCCGCGGGCGCGTCCGGCCGGCTCAGCATCGGCCCAATTCCCAGGTCGGTCACACGCAACCATCCGCCTGAAGACCCCCCGGAGTCCTCACCTGACCAGGGTGAACAGCCTCACACCTCCGCCGGCGGCCGTCTGCTCTCCTCGAGCCCGTGGATCGTGAACGCCTCGGCTTGCTCGTGCTCGTCTGCGGTGATCATGGTCCGCTCGTCTCCGGCGAGCCGCCCAACTCGTGCGGCGGCAAGAAGGTGTCGGTCTCGTAGCTGTGCAGTACGGCGATCACGTGCATCCCCGCATGCGCGATGGGGGCGCCGAGTGGATTGAGCGTGACGAGCGTCGGAATGCTCCACACGACGTCGCCGGCGACCGGCTTGGCCAGCTTCTGTGACCGGAAGTCGCTGTAGCCGGTGTGGTAGACGGCCGTCATCGCCAGGGACGCGACCAAGGCAGCGGCGCCGAGTACGACCAACCCGCTCCTGTGCGTACGTAACCGACTCCCCGCCGCGGCAGCGAAGACCACGAGGATCGGGAAGACGGAGAGCAGGAGCCCGTCCGCGACTCCGTAGACCACGCCCCGCCAGAGCACCGCCCCGGCCAGCTCGAACCCGTCGGGGCCCGGAGTCTCAGCCTCGGTCCGGACAACGTTGACGGAGAGAACTCCACCGGCGAGCAGACCCAGCACGACCGCCAGCTGCCATCGGCGTCGGAGCATCGCACCAACCGGCTGACAGGTGAACCTGACCCAGGCCGCGAAGAAGCCGCCCACGGATGCGACGTAGATCGCGTAGTACAGGTCCCGGGGTAGGTCGAGAAGGTCGGCAAAAACGAACGGCACCGTGAAACCCAGGGCAAGCCCAGCGGCGAGCCAGCGGAGGTGTTGCCGCGCCGCGCTCGGCAGACCCGCGTCGGTGTCCCTGCGCATCTGTGTTCCAGCCATGCCCGGACGGTCCAGCCGACGCGCCGTCGCTGATAGAGGCGAAAGGCCCGGGGTGACGACCAAGGTCTGGCACGTGGCCCGGGCTGACCCCCGCCCGGGGAGCTCCCACTCGGTCTGAGGGGAGTCCCGCAGGGCTCACACTCGGGCGCTAGGCACATCTGGGGTTGATTGACATGGCCGTCGGATGTGCACAGCGTCTGTGCAGCGTGCTACGGACAACCCGGGCCGGTGGGCTCCCTGTGTTCGTTTCGTCCCCTCAGTGGTCGCGACGGGCTCCGCCGTAGCCTCTGGCGACCAGGACCGGACAGGTCGCGTGGTGCAGCAGGGCGTGGCAGGTGGATCCCAACAGCAGGCCGGTGAGTCCTCCGTGGCCGCGGCTGCCCACGACCACGACGGTCGCGCGCCGCGCCGCGTCGAGCAGGGCCTTCGAGGCGTGTTCACGGGCGACCGTCTGGGTGACGGGAACTTCCGGGTACTTCTCCCCGTACCCGGCGAGGCACTCAGAGAGCATCGCCTGTGCGTCCTGCGCGACGATGTAGGGATCCATGACGAGCGGAAGGCTGTCCCCTGGGCCAGTGGCCACGGGGTGCGTCCAGGCGTGCACGGCCTCGAGCGGCGCCCCGCGCAGGGCGGCCTCCTCGAACGCGAGCCGCACGGCCACGTCGGACCTCGTCGACCCGTCGACACCGACGACGACGCGAGGCGGGCCTGACTCCTGCGTGACGGCACGGTGGACGAAGACCGGGCAGGCGGCGTGCGCGGCGAGCTGGACGCTGACCGAGCCAAGGAGCAGTCCGGTGAACCCGCCGAGCCCACGCGAGCCGACAACCATCATCTCGGCTTCACGTGACGCGTCGACGAGCAGCCGGCCGGGAGCCAGCTCCTCGAACGCTCCGGAGACCTCCACGTCGGGTGCTGCGTCGACCGCCTCGCGTACCTGTCCGGCGAACCACGTGGCGGCCTGATCGCGCGCCTCGGTCATGATTCTCCGCATCGAAAGGCGGCCGGGCGGGACGTATATCTCCTCGACGGGCCAGTGGAAGGCGTGTACCAGACGCAGGGGCACGTGGCGGAGGCGTGCCTCCTTGATTCCCCAACCGAGCGCCTGGCGGGACGCCTCGGAGCCGTCGTATCCGACCATGATCGGCCGACGCGTGCCGTGAGCCATCGTCCCTCCTTGCGTGCTGTCCCGCACAGGACAGGCTGCGACCTCTTACACCATCGACGATGTCGACAACCGCGAGGAGGGACACAGAGGCTTAGGTCCCGGGTCGGCGCGGCCGGGGCACATCGGAGCAGTCAATCCTCGGCTGTGTCCCGCTGACTGGCTGAGCGAGCGGGGCGGGCGACCTCGTTGTGAATCGAGCCCTGCTGGGGCCTGGCAGGCGGTGGCAGCACGACGACGGGGCACTGGGCCAGCCGGCCGCACGCCTCGCTGACGGAGCCCAGCGCTTCGTGCAGGATGCTGGACGTCCCGTGGCTCCCGACGACGAGGAGCGCCGCGCTGGAGGACATCCGCAGCAGGACGTCGACGGCTTGTCCCTGCACGACCTCGAACGACACGGGCGGCGGGGAATCAACCGCTCGGACCTCGGTGTCGACGATGTGGCGGAGCTTCTCGTCCGCGGATCGGCGTGCCTCGGCGCCCTTCTCGTCGGGGAGCTCGCCGTGCTCGTGCCCGCGCGTGTCTCTCGAGGGCCAGGCGGTGACCGCCTCGACGGCACAGTTCCGGCGAACCCCCTCTTCCAGGGCCCAGCGCAGCGCGCGACGTGACCCCTCGGACCCGTCAATCCCCACCACGATCACGGCGTCGGACATCGGATGACCTCCCAGCCGGTCGGCTACCAGGCTCACACGATGGGCCGGGGGCGTACGCCAAGACAGCCCCATTGGTCCCAAGCGGGTGGGCCGATGGGCCTTCACGTCACGGCCGGACCCTGTGCTCCTCCGCGGTGTCCCCTTGGCGGTCAGCCTGGCTCAGGTGAACAGCGGGACCCGCCAGACCAGGCGCGTCCCCCCGGTGGGAGCGTTCCCGACGTCGAGCGTGCCGCCGTCCGCCTCGGCCCGCTCGGCCATGTTGCGCAGACCGCTGCGACGGCCGCCCGGGCCGGGGGGCAGGCCGCACCCGTCGTCGACCACGGTCAGCGAGAGGTCGCCGCGATCGGTCGCGTCGACCGAGAGCGAGACCTCAACCGCTCCCGCGCCGGCGTGGCGGGCGACGTTGGTCAGCGCCTCGCCGAGGACGGCCAGCAGGTCCTCGGCCACTGCGGAGGGCACGAGCGTGTCCAGCGGGCCGTCCAGCCGGAGCTGGGGTTCGAAGCCGAGGGTGTCGGCGGCCTTCGCCAGCACCCCGAGGACGCGGGCACGGAGCCGCACCTGACCGGTATCGGACTCCCGCAGGGAGTAGATGGTCGAGCGAATGTCCTTCATCGTCGCGTCGAGCTCGACAACAAGGTTGTCGATGCGCGCGTTCCCAGCGGGGTCGTCGATGTAGCGGCGCAACCCCTGCAGGCCAAGCCCCGCGGAGAACAACCGCTGCAGGACCACGTCGTGGAGGTCGCGGGCGATGCGGTCGCGGTCCTCGAACACCGCGAGCCGCTCCCGGGCCGCCTGAGCCCGTGCGAACTCCAGGGCGAGGGACACGTGACCGGCGAACGTGGACACCAGCCGCAGGTCGGTCTCCGTGAACGGCGCGGACTCTCGGCCGTTCGCGACGAGGAGCGTGCCCAGCACCTCATCCCCGGCGGTGAGGGGCGTGGCCATCATCGGGCCGAGGTCGGTCAGCCCTTCGCGGTCGGTCCACTGCACCCGTGGGTCCTTGGCCGCGTCCTCCACGATGGCCGGCTCGCCCGTACGCATGACCTCACCGGACAGCGAGGTGTCCCAGGGGATGCGCAGCCCGGTGAACGCGTCCGCCCAGGAACCGACCGCGACGCGAGGGGTAAGCGTGCCGTCCTCGGCGGGCAGGATGACCGCGACGACGTCCGCCCCGGCGACCTGGCGGGCCTGCTCGGCCACCAGCGCGAGCGCTTCGTCTTGGCTCGTCCGTGCCAGCAGCGCGGCGTTGACGTCCACCGAGGCCTGCAGCCACAGCTGGCGGCGCTGTGCGTCCTCGTACAGCCGCGCGTTCTCGATCGCCACCCCCGCCGCCGCGGCCAGCGCGACGACGAGGTCCACGTCCTCGTCGGTGAAGTCCGAGCCGTTGCGCTTCTCGGTGAGGTAGAGGTTGCCGAACACCTCACCCCGCACCCGGACCGGCACCCCGAGGAACGAGGTCATCGGAGGATGGTTCGCCGGGAAGCCGTAGGAGTCGGGGTGCTCGGCGATGTCGTGCAACCGGATCGGGCGCGGGTCCTCGATGAGCAGACCCAGCACGCCCTTGCCCTGGGGCAGCGCCCCGATGCGCGTGCGGGTCTCCTCGTCGATCCCGATGGTGAGGAACTCCACCAGCGCACGGTCCGGCCCGATCACGCCAAGGGCGGCGTACTCGGCGTCCGCGAGCTGTCGGGCGGCCTCGACGATGCGGTGCAGGACCGCTGGCAAGCTCAGGTCGGCCGCGACGGCCACCACGGCGTCCAGCAGGCCACGGAGGCGGTGCTGGGACTCGAGCAGGTCATCGGCACGCTCTAGCAGCTCGCGCAGCACGTCCTCGGCACGCCGCCCCACCGCAGCCGGGATCGCCGCCCCCGGCTGCCCGGACACGTCCCCACCCTGATCCGCCCGCCCCGACGCGGACTCGCCGCCGAACTCCCCGGGAACCACCGATGAAACCTCCCTGCCCGCCCATGATGGCCGATCAGCGACCCATTTCCCGGGGTTCGGGCATCTCCTCGACGGACCGGTGGATGCCCCTGCACGGTTCGGCCGAAGACGACCACAGAGACCACACGGTCGGCTTCACACGGTCACCGGAGACCGTCCTGGCGCCGCGAAGTCGGCAACAGTGGAGTGACCTTGTCCCCTGGCCGTCGGTCTGGAGGTCCCCCATGGTCACGGTTATGGCTGGATCCGCACAGATCGCAGCGGGTACGCCGAGCGCCCGGTGCTTCGGACCCGTCACACTGGCAACTCGCCTGTTCAGCCGCTCCCAGGTGATCGCGTACCCGCTGGCCAGACACAGGCCCGCACGCCGCGGCCGAGGCCCGACCCATTCGGCGGGGACAAGGCCCCCGCACGGCGAGGCCTGAGCCTCGTGCACGGACTCCCGACGACTGCGGACACGGCAGGTCTCACCTCCGCCGAGGCCGCCGCCCGCCTGCGGCGGGACGGGGCCAACGTCCTGCCCCAGGCGGCTCGAACGTCGCGCGTGCGGTTGCTCGCAGAACAGATGACCCACTTCTTCGCCCTGATGCTGTGGGTCGCGGCGGCGTTGGCCGTCGTCGCGGGGATGCCACAGCTCGGGGTGGCGATTGCCGTGGTCATCGTCCTCAACGGTGGCTTCGCCTTCGTGCAGGAGTACCGGGCCGACCGCGCCGCGCAGCAGCTGGCCGAGCTGATGCCCGTGCGGGCCCGGGTGCGCCGTGACGGCCACACCGTGCTGGTGTCCGCCGCCGAGCTGGTCACCGGTGATGTGGTGCTCCTCGAGCCCGGGGACCGGGTGAGCGCCGACCTCCGGTTCGTCCGCGGTCCCGCCCTGTCCGTGGACGAGTCGATGCTCACCGGGGAGAGCGTGCCGGTGCGCCCCGAGCCCGGGGAGACCGTGCACGCGGGCACGTTCGTCGTCGAGGGCGAGGCCGAGGCCGTCGTCGAGTCGACCGGGGCAAGGACGCGGCTGGCCACCATCGCCGCCCTGACCTCGCAGGCGGGCCGGCCGCCGAGCCCGCTGGCCGTACGCCTGCACCGGGTTGTCCTGGTGGTCGCCACGATCGCGGTCGCGGTGGGGACCGGCTGCTTCGCGGTGGCTGTGGCACTCGGCGCCACGGCGCAGGACGGGTTCCTGTTCGCCATCGGCGTGACGGTCGCCCTCGTGCCGGAGGGGCTGCTGCCCACGGTCACGCTGTCGCTTGCCCGCGCGGCCCAGCGGATGGCCGCACGGAACGCGCTGGTTCGGCATCTCGAAGCCGTCGAGACGCTCGGGTCCACCACCTTCGTGTGCTGCGACAAGACCGGCACGCTGACCCGCAACGAGATGAGCGTCGTGGAGGTCTGGACCCCTGACGGCACCGCACAGGTGCACGGTGAGGGGTACGACCCCTCGGGGCGGCTGGTCGCGGACCCGAAGGTCCAGGCGGCGGTCCGCAGTGCCGCCGTGTCCGCCGTCCGTTGCTCGACCGGACGGGTTCGCGAGCACGTGGGGCGGTGGGTCCCCGCGGGCGACCCGATGGAGGTCGCGCTGCACGTCCTCGCCTTGCGCGCGGGGGTGGACGTCGCGGCGGAGGAGCGTGCCGACCCGGCCAAGCGCCAATTCCCGTTCGACCCCAGACGTCGACGGATGTCCGTGCTCACCACGTCGCTGCTTCACGTCAAGGGCGCCCCGGGCGCCGTCCTCCCGCGCTGCCGGAGCGTGCCCGCGGGCGTGCACGAGGCCGTCGACGGGCTCACCGGGCGGGGCCTGCGGGTGCTCGCGATCGCGCGTCGTCCGTCGCCCCCGCCGACTCCACGCGGCGAGCCGGACACCGAGCCCGATGCGGACAAGCTCGAACGGGATCTCGAGCTCGTCGGGGTCGTGGGGCTCGAAGACCCGCCACGGGAAGGGGCCGCGGAGGCGGTCGCCGCTCTGCGCCGCGCCCAGATACGGATCGCCATGATTACCGGCGACCATCCAGGGACGGCCGAGGCCATCGCACGCGAGGTGGGGCTCCTGGGCCCGGACCGCATCGTGGTCTCGGGCGAGCAGCTCCCCGACGACGACGCCGCCCTGGGCGCCCTCCTCGACGCGGACGGGGTCGTGGTCGCCCGCGTGACCCCGGAGCAGAAGCTGCGGATCGCCCGGGCCCTGCACGCCCGCGGCCACGTCGTCGCCATGACCGGAGACGGGGTCAACGACGGGCCGGCTCTGCGCGAGGCGGACATCGGTGTGGCGATGGGGCGCTCGGGCACCGACGTCGCGCGGGAGGCCGCCGACCTCGTCCTGCTCGACGACCACCTCGCGACGATCGTGGCCGCAGTGGAGCTCGGACGTGCCACGTTCAGCAACATCAGACGCTTCCTCACGTACCACCTCACGGACAACGTCGCCGAGCTCACGCCGTTCGCCGCCTGGGCGCTGACCGGCGGTCAGTACCCCCTCGCCCTGTCCGTACTGCAGGTGCTCGCGCTCGACATCGGCACCGACCTGCTGCCCGCGCTCGCCCTCGGCGGCGAGCCTCCCAGCCGGCACGTCCTCACCGGTCCTGCCCGCACCGGCCAGCTGATCGACCGCGGGATGATCGGCCGGGTGTTCGGCGTACTCGGCCCGGCCGAGGCCGCCGTGGAGATGGCCGCCTTCACGGCCGTGCTCGTGGCCGGCGGCTGGGCCTGGGGAACCGACCCCGGACCCGCACTGCTCGCGTCCGCCTCAGGCGCCGCGTTCACGGCCGTGGTCCTCGGCCAGCTCGCCAACACGTTCGCCTGCCGCTCCAGCGTCAGGTGGGCCGGGGCCGTCCCGCTCCGCACGAACCCACTCGTGCTCGTCGCGGTCGCCTTCGAACTGGTGATGCTCGCCGCGTTCCTCGGCATCCCTGTGGTGGCCGACCTGCTCGGTGGGTCGCCCCCTTCGGCGCTCGGGTGGGCGGTCGCGGCACTTGCCATCCCCGTGGTCCTCGCGGCTGACGCGCTGCACAAGATCGCCGTGCGGTCGGGGACCGGACCTCACGGCGTCCCGTGAGTGCGTCCATGCTCGAGCGCGGCGTCGACATCGTCCCGCAGGGCGAGGAGGGCGTCACTCGTGCGTGGCTCGGGTTGTGCTGGGTGGAGCACGTCTCCGGCGTCACCCGGCAGCCAGGCGAGATCGCGCCGGAAGCGCTCGTGGGCGGACTCCAGCGCGACCCGGGGCGGCGCCGGGGGGTCGATGCGACAGCCACGCCGCATCACCGGCACCAACAGGGCCTCACTCCCCGTCTGGCCTGCCTCGTCCCGCCGGCAGAGGAGATCGGGACCAGCGGGCGGCCGCCACACCTGCTTGGGGCCGGGCAGGGTCGCCTTGCCCGGAGAACGCTTGCGGGTCGGGCGGTCGCCGAGCTGGACGAGCTTGTACGCCGAGTCGAGGACGGGCGCGTCCGCGGAGGTGGTGACCTTGGTGCCGACCGCGAACACGTCGACGGGAGCCCCCGTCCGCACCAGCCGGTCGAGGGCGTACTCGTCAAGGCCACCACTCGCGACGATGCGTACGCCGGGGAGTCCCGCCGCGTCCAGCATCCGCCGGGCGAAGGGCGCGGTCTGGGCAGGATCACCGGAGTCGAGCCGTACGGCAGCACGGTCGGCCAGTCCCCGGACGTGGATGACCTCGATCGCGGCGGCCAGGCCGGCCCCCAAGTCGTACGTGTCGACGAGGAACGTGGGAGTCGCCGGGAAGTCGTCGGCGAAGGCGTTGAACGCCGCCCACTCGCTGGGGAAGGCCTGCACGTACGAGTGCGCCATCGTGCCGGTCACCGGGATGCCGTACCGCTGCCCGGCGGCGACGTTGCTGGTGGCGGCGAAGCCGACCATGGCACCCGCCCGCGCCGCCTCGATCCCCGCCTCCGCGCCGTGGGCACGGCGCAGCCCGAAGTCCACAACGGGTCGCCCGCCGGCCGCCAGCACGCAACGCGCCGCCTTGGACGCGAGCACCGTCTGGTAGGTGACCGCGTTCACCACGGTGGTCTCGACAAGCTGCGCCTCCGGCAGCGGAGCGGTCACCTCGACCAACGGCTCACCCGGGAAAACGATCCGTCCCTCGGGTACTGCCCAGACGTCGCCCTCGAAGCCGAGGCCGCTGAGCGCCTCCAGCTCCCCGGGTGAGCACCCCAGCCGGTCAGCCAGCCAGACCACGTCCTCCCCGGTCACCTCGAAGTCGGTGAGCCTGTCCAGGACCTCCTCAAGCCCGGCAGCGACGAGGAACCCCCGGCTCTCCGGAAGGGTGCGCACGAACAGGCTGAACGTCGCCGGCTCCCGCATGCCCCGCCGGACGTACCCCGCGGCCATGGTCACCTCGTAGAGGTCGGTGAGCAGCAGCCCCGACGCATCCATCTCCACCTCCGGTGCCGGCCGTGGCCCCACGGTCCCTGCGGGTGAGCACGCCCTCTCCACGGCGGTGTGCGGCCTCATGCTCGCCGCTGCGGACCCGGACGGGGAGGGCAGAAGGTCCTGCCAGGGCGCCCGACCCGGACTGCGGGGGACATGCGAGGGCGCCGATGTCGCCGTGGCCGCGGTGGTCCGCCCCTGTGCTCTCTCCCCCGGGACCTTCGACCCTCCCGAAACCCCAACTCCTGGGGGACTCTCACCCGTGAGGAGGCACCCATGGGCACGTCCGCTGTCCCACCCGCCCCCACCGGCCCCACCGCGGTCGGCCTCGCCGGGCGGCCGACCGCCGACGACCGGAAGGCCGTCTGGCGGGACGCCCGTGCCCAGCTCGACGGGCTCCCGGGCGGGGGTCTCAACATGGCCTACGAGGCGCTGGACCGCCACGCGCACGGGCCGGACGCGGGACTGGTCGCGCTGCGCTGCCTGGCCAAGGACGGCACCGTCTCCGAGACCACGTACGCCGAGCTCACGCGGCTCGCCGCACGCTTCGCCGGCGTGCTCGACGGGCTCGGCGTCCGCCCCGGGGAGCGGGTGTACCTGCTCACCGGTCGCGTCCGCGAGCTGTACGTGGCGCTGCTCGGCGGCCTCCGCGCGGGTGCCGCCGTCTGTCCTCTGTTCAGCGCGTTCGGCCCGGAGCCCATCGCCCAGCGACTTCTCCTGGGCGACGCGCGGGTGCTGGTCACGACCGCCGCGCTGTACGAGGCGAAGGTCGCCGGGATTCGCGACCGCGTCCCCGGGTTGCGGTTCGTCCTCGTCGTCGACCCGGGCCCGGACGGGCCTCCGCCGGGCACGCTTCCGCTCCCGGGGCTGCTCGCCGCCGCGCCGGAGGACCGCCCTGTCGTGCCCACCCGACCGGAGGACATGGCCCTGCTGCACTTCACCAGCGGCACCACGGGCAGGCCCAAGGGCGCCGTCCACGTCCACGAGGCCGTGGTCGCCCATCACCTCACGGCACGCCTCGTCCTGGGTCTCCGTCCAGGAGACGTGTTCTGGTGCACGGCGGACCCAGGCTGGGTGACCGGGACGTCGTACGGGGTGATCGCCCCGTTGGCGTGCGGGGTGACGGTGCTCGTCGACGAGGCCGAGTTCGACGTCGCCCGCTGGTACCGCACGCTGGCCGACCACCGCGTCACCGTCTGGTACACGGCACCCACCGCGATCCGCCGGCTGATGCGCGCCGGCGCTGACGTCGCCCGCGCCCACGACCTGTCGGCGTTGCGCGAGGTGGCCAGCGTGGGGGAGCCGCTCAACCCCGAGGCCGTCCTCTGGGGCCGTGAGGCGCTCGACCGCACCATCCGTGACACCTGGTGGCAGACCGAGACCGGCGCGATCATGGTCGCCAACCTGCCCGGTGAGAGGGTCACACCAGGAGCGATGGGTCGTCCCGTGCCCGGCATCGCGGCGACCGTGCTGCGTGTCGGCTCGGACGACCGCGCCGTCCGCGTCGACGGGCACGTCGTCGAGGAGGACCGTCCCGACGTGGCCGGGGAGCTGGCCTTGCGGGCGGGGTGGCCGTCGATGTTCCGCGGTTACCTCGACGAGGCCGCGCGGTACGCGATGGCCTTCGCCGACGGCTGGTACCTCTCCGGCGACCTCGTGCGGCGAGACGCCGAGGGTCGCTACTGGTTCGTCGGCCGCGCCGACGACGTCATCAAGCCCGCCGGGCACCTCATCGGGCCGTTCGAGGTGGAGAGCGTGCTGCTCGAGCACCCGGCGGTCGCCGAGGCCGGGGTCATCGGCCGTCCGGACCCCGTGGCCGGCGAGATCGTGAAGGCGTTCGTCTCGCTGAAGCCGGGTCACGAGCCGGACGAGGCACTGCGGCGCGAGCTCGTGGCCCTCGGGCGGCGCCGGCTCGGCTCCGTGGTCGCCCCGAAGGAGATCGCGTTCGCGGACGACCTGCCGAAGACCCGCAGCGGCAAGATCATGCGCCGCCTGCTCAAGGCTCGCGAGATGGGACTTGCCGAAGGTGACCTGTCCACCCTGGAGCCGTCTGCGGACGGTGCGCGATGACTGCCTCGACACGAGCCGAGCCGGCAGGGAAGCAGGCGCTCGAGCAGCTTCGCCAGATGCTGCGCGTGCGCCGGTTCGAGGAGCGCTGTGCCGAGCTCTACAGCGCGGGCAAGATCCGCGGCTTCCTCCACCTGTACGTGGGCGAGGAGGCCGTGGCGGTCGGGGCGATCCCGCTGCTCCGTCCCGAGGACGCGCTCGTGTCCACGTACCGCGAGCACGGGCACGCGCTCGTCCGCGGCGTGCCGATGCGCGCGGTGATGGCAGAGATGTACGGCGTCGTCGAGGGCTGCAGCGGGGGACGTGGCGGCTCGATGCACCTCTTCGACGCGGACCGGCGCTTCTACGGCGGCAGCGCGATCGTCGGAGGAGGGCTGCCGGTGGCCGTCGGCCTCGCCCTGGTGGACCGGATGCGCGGCTTCGACCGCGTGACCGCGTGCTTCTTCGGCGACGGCGCCACGGCGGAGGGTGTGTTCCACGAGTCGGCCAACCTCGCGTCGCTGTGGCAGCTCCCCGTGCTCTTCCTCTGCGAGAACAACCAGTACGCGATGGGCACGCGGCTCGACAGGTACGCCGCGCAGACCGACCTCGCGCTGCGGGGCGCCTCGTACGAGATGGCCGCCTGGCGGGTCGACGGCATGGACGTCGAGGCGGTCGCGTCCGCGACCGAGCGGGCCACGGAGATCCTCCGGTCAGGCGGCGGACCGGTCTTCCTCGAGTTGCTGACGTACAGGTTCCGTGCCCACTCCATGTATGACGCGGACCGCTACCGCGACAAGGCCGAGATCGAGGCGTGGCGCGCTCGTGACCCGATCCCCGCGCACATCGCGCGGGCCTCCACCGCGGGGGTGCTCACCACGGACGACGTGGACTCTCTCGAGCGCGAGGTCGCGGACGAGATCGCCGACGCCGTCGCGTACGCGGAGGCGGGCCACCCGGAGCCCGTCGAGACGCTCACGCGCTGGGTGACGAGCGAGCCCGAGGCCGCCGGGAGCGCGCCGTGACCGCCGTCGACACCCGTGAGGTCACCTACCGCGAGGCCGTCCGGGAGGCGCTGCGGGAGGCCCTGGCCGCCGACGAACGTGTGTTCCTGCTGGGTGAGGACGTCGGAGCGTACGGCGGTGCCTTCGGCGTCAGCCACGGGCTGCTCGAGCGGTTCGGGCCCGAGCGGATCCGAGACACGCCGCTGTCGGAGCTGGGGTTCGTCGGCGCGAGCATCGGGGCCGCGCTGGGCGGGATGCGGCCGATCGTCGAGGTCATGACGGTCAACTTCAGCCTGCTCTCGCTCGACCAGATCCTCAACAACGCGGCGACGCTGCTCCACATGTCCGGCGGGCAGCTCAACGTCCCCCTGGTGGTACGCATGACGACCGGCGGCGGCCGACAGCTCGCCGCGCAGCACTCGCACAGCTTCGAGGGCTGGTACGCGCACATCCCCGGGCTGACGGTGCTCGCGCCGGCGACGGTGGAGGACGCCCGCGGCATGCTCGCGCCCGCCCTCGCCGACCCGGACCCGGTGCTCATCTTCGAGCACGGCTCGCTGTACAACGTCGCGGCACCGCTGGCCGACCCCGCTCCTGCGGTGGACATCTGCCGTGCGGCCGTACGCCGCCCCGGCGACGACGTGACCCTGCTGGCGTACGGGGGCACCCTGCGTACCGCCCTTGACGCCGCCGAGGCCCTGGCCCTCGACGGTGTCTCGGCCGAGGTCGTGGACCTGCGCGTGCTCCGCCCCCTCGACGACGCGACAGTTCTCGGCTCCGTGGCGCGTACGCACCGCGCCGTCGTGGTCGACGAGGGCTGGCGCTCCGGTGGGCTGTCGGCCGAGGTCGCCGCGCGCATCACCGAGCAGGCGTTCTACGACCTCGACGCCCCTGTCGGACGGGTGTGCACGGCTGAGGTGCCGCTCCCGTACGCGGGCCATCTCGAGCGCGCTGCCCTCCCCACGCCCGAGCGGGTCGTCGAGGCGGTACGCGCGACGGTCGGTGCGCGGTGACCGGCGGCGACACCTCGCCCGAAGGCACCACCGAGTTCCGTATGCCGATACTCGGGGCGGACATGGAGCGCGGCACGCTGCTCGAGTGGCTCGTGCGGCCTGGCGACACGGTGCAGCGTGGTCAGGTCGTCGCGGTCGTCGACACCGCCAAGGCGGCCATCGAGGTGGAGTGCTTCACCGACGGCGTCGTCGACGAGCTCCTCGTGGACCCCGGCACGGAGGTGCCCGTCGGCACCGTGCTCGCCCGGCTGCGCTCAGCCGTGCCCGCCGGGGATGCAGCCGCACACCCCGGCCCGGCGGAGACCGCTGCCGCACACCCCGGCCCGCCCGCGGTCAGCTCACCCGTCGTACGGCACCTCGCGGAACGGCTGCATGTGGATCTCGCCGGCGTCGTGGGCACCGGCCAGGGTGGCCGCATCACCCGGAAGGACGTCGAGCGGGCTGGCCGGCGGCCCCAGACCCGTGATGGTCACCTCAGCGCCTCCCCCCGGGCACGGCGGCTGGCCGCCGAGCGCGGCATCGACCTCGCCGTACTGGGCGGCACCGGACCCGGCGGAGCGATCACCGCAGGCGACGTCGAGAAGGCGACCACGTCTCGGACGGACGAGGTCACGGAGCTGGCTGCCGCAGCGCCGCCCGCAGCCGCAGGCCCGCGCGTGTTCGATGCCGCCGAACCGTCGCAGCAGCCGTCGCCCACGCCAACGGCAGCGGACCGGCTGCGGGCGATGCGCGAGGCGGTCGGGGACCTCATGTCCCGGTCGAAGCGCGAGATACCGCACTTCTACCTGTCCTCCACGATCGACATGAGTCGCGCCATGGCGTGGCTGCACGAGGCGAACCTCCACCGTCCGGTGTCGGAGCGGCTGCTGCCCGCCGCACTTCTCCTCAAGGCGGCCGCGCGGGCCACCCGAGAGGTCCCGGACGTGAACGGGTACGTGATCGACGGGCACGTCCAGCGGGCGGACCACGTGCACCTGGGCGTCGCGGTCAACCTTCGCGGCGGAGGGCTCGTCGCCCCGGCGGTCCACGACGCCGACACTCTCGCGCTCGCCGACCTCATGACCGCGCTCACCGGTGTCGTCGGAAGAGCCCGTGCCGGTCGGCTCACCCGGACGGAGATGACCGAGGCGACGATCACCGTCACGAACCTCGGCGACCTGGGCGTGGAGTCCGTCTTCGGGGTCATCGTGCCGCCGCAGATCGTGCTCGTCGGGTTCGGCCGGGTGGCAGAGCGCCCCTGGGCCGAGAACGGGATGGTCGGCGTCCGACCCGCCGTGGTGGCCACCCTGTCCGCCGACCACCGCGCCCTGGACGGGCACCGGGCCGGCCTCTACCTCACGGCCGTCGACACACTGCTGCAGCAACCGGAGGACCTGTGAACACACCCCAGTCCTGGGACGAGGCACGCCGTGCCGTCCTCGACATGCTCGCCGGGATCGCTCCCGACCAGGACGTCGAAGCGGTCGCGGGAGACGTCGACCTGCGTCAGGCGCTCGACCTCGACTCGCTCGACTTCCTCAACTTCGTCGTCGGGCTCGACGAGCATTTCGGCGTCCACACGGCCGAGGCCGACTACCCGGAGCTCGCCACGCTCGACTCCGCCGTGGCGTACCTCGTGGGCAGGTCCGCCCACACCTGAGGACTTCCGGCAGCGCACGCGTGCCACAGGGCCCATGACCGCCCGCCCTCGCACGAGCAGGCTGAGGACGGTGCCACGGACGAGGAGGCCCCCGTGAAGACGCGTACCCACCTTGGCTGGGCAGCGGGCGCCACCGCCGTGGCCCTCGTCACCGGCCTTGCGGTCGTCACCGCGGGACCGGACCAGGGCACCACGCCCGCCGCGGCGGCGGCACCAGGGGGCGCGGCCGCGACGTACGCACC
>JBOGEN010000202.1:0-13912 GCA_050743265.1 Actinomycetes bacterium | reverse complement strand
CCTCACGGTGGCCCGGGCAGCGGCCGACGCCGCGGCGGCCGTCGTCCCGGCCTCGCCCGCCCGGGTGGCGCGCGCCGCCGCCGACGGGGCCAGAGACACGCTCGCCCGGACGCCCGACATGCTCGACGTCCTCGCCAGGGCCGGTGTGGTGGACGCCGGCGGGCGGGGGCTCGTCGTCCTGCTCGACGCGCTCGCGCTGGTGCTCGGTGGCGAGGACGCCGTCGGGGACGTCGGCAAGGACGGCGTCGAGGCCCTCGGCCAGGGCGTCAGCGCGGACGGCAGCGCGGACGGCAGCCCGGACGGCAGCGCCCAGAACGTAGGCGACGGGCTCGCCGCCGGCACGACACGGCTTGCCGCCGCGCACGAGGGTGATGACCACGATGGTGCCGGGTACCGAGGGCCGGCGTACGAGGTCATGTACCTGCTCGACGCCGACGAGGTGGCCGTGGACCGGCTGCGTGCCCGGCTCGCGTCGCTCGGCGACTCGCTCGTCGTGGTCGGTGGTGACGGGCTGTGGAACGTACACGTCCACGTGGACGACGCCGGAGCCGCGGTCGAGGCCGGCCTCGCGGCGGGGCGCCCCCACCGTGTCCGCATCACCCACCTCGACGCCAGGCCCGTGCCGGTCGTCCCCCGCCGCGTGGTCGGGCTGGCCGCTGGCCAGGGCCTCGCCGGGCTGCTCGACGGCGCCGGAGCAGTCGTGCTTGTCGCCGAGCCCGGCAGCCCACCGTCTCTCGCCGAGGTGCTTGCCGCGGTCCGGGACGCGGGTGCGCCCGAGGTGGTCCTGCTCCCGAACGACGTCGGCGTGCACGCCGTCTGTGAGGAGGCTGCGACCCGGGCACGCCGGTCCGGGCTGCGGGTGGCCGTGCTGCCCACCCGGTCGTCGGTGCAGGGGCTCGCCGCCCTCGCCGTGCACGACGCGCACCGCGGCTTCGACGACGACCTCGTGGCGATGACCGCTGCCGCCGGGTCGACCCGCTTCGGTGAGATCACCGTGGCCACGGACGATGCCGTCACCACGGCGGGCATCTGCCGCACGGGGGACGTGCTCGGTCTCATCGACGGGGACGTCGTCGTCATCGGGCAGGCCCTGGACGAGACCGCTCGCGCGGTCTGCTCGCGGCTGCTCTCCGGCGGCGGCGAGATGGTCACCCTCGTCCGGGGCCGTGACACCGACCCCGCGCTCACGGACGACCTTGCCCGGCACCTGCACGACACGCGTCCCGAGATCGACACCGTGGTCTACGACGGGGGCCAGCCGGGGTACCCGCTGCTGGTCGGGGTGGAGTGACGCGCGTGCCGACCGCCGTGGACGAGCCGCTGAGGGCGCTCGTCGGCGACCGGACGGCCAAGGTCCTCGCGGACGGCCTCGACCTGCGTACGGTCGGCGACCTGCTGCGGCACTACCCCCGGCGGTACGCGGAGCGCGGCGAGCTCACCGACCTCTCCGCGCTGCGGGTCGACGAGCACGTGACCGTGATGGCCGAGGTGGAGCGGGTACGTGAGGCCCCGATGCGCAACCGCCGTGGGTCGCGGCTCGAGGTGGTCGTCACGGACGGCCGGGGCCGGCTGGCGCTCACGTTCTTCAACCGGGTCGGCTACCACCGCCAGCAGCTGCGCGTCGGCCGGCGCGGGCTCTTCGCCGGCAAGGTCGGCGAGTTCCGCGGCACCCGCCAGCTGGCCCACCCCGAGTACCTGCTCCTCGCCGACGACGCAGCGGACGACACGCTGGACTCCTTCGTCGGCGCGCTCATCCCCGTGTACCCGGCGACCGGCGCGATGCCCTCGTGGCGGCTGGCCAAGTCCGTGGACGTCGCGCTCGCCCGTGTCGACGAGGTGGGGGACCCGCTGCCCCCGGACGTGCGTGAGCGCCAGCGGTTGGTCGGGCTCGGGGAGGCGCTGCGTGGGGTGCACCGTCCGGAGTCCTGGGAGGACGTCCGGGCGGCCCGCCGCCGCCTGAAGTGGGACGAGGCGTTCGTCCTCCAGGTCGTGCTCGCGCAGCGGCGGGCGACCGCTGAGTCCGTGCCGGCCACCCCACGGGTGGCCGTCGACGACGGCCTGCTCGCGGCGTTCGACGCCCGGCTCCCCTTCACGCTGACCGCGGGGCAGCAGTCCGTCTCAGCCGCCGTCGCCGAGGACCTCTCCCGCTCGCACCCCATGCACCGGCTGCTGCAGGGCGAGGTCGGTTCCGGCAAGACGCTCGTCGCGCTGCGCGCGATGCTCGCCGTCGTGGACTCCGGCGGCCAGGCCGCGCTGCTCGCGCCGACCGAGGTGCTCGCTCAGCAGCACCACCGCTCGATCACCGAGCTGCTCGGCCCGCTCGCCGAGGGCGGCATGCTCGGCGGCGACACCCGGGGGACGCGGGTGGCCCTGCTCACGGGGTCGCTCCCGACCGCCGCACGCCGCACCGCCATGCTCGATACAGCCTCCGGTGATGCCGGCATCGTCGTCGGGACGCACGCGCTCCTCGAGGAGCAGGTCACGTTCGCCGACCTCGGCCTCGTGGTCGTCGACGAACAGCACCGTTTCGGCGTGGAGCAGCGGGACACCCTCCGCGAGCGGGCCACAGCCGGGGGGCGGCGCCCGCACGTGCTCGTCATGACGGCCACGCCGATCCCGCGGACGGTCGCCATGACCGTCTTCGGCGACCTCGACGTGTCCACGCTGACCGAGCTGCCGGCCGGCCGCTCCCCAATCACCACGCACGTCGTCCCCGCCGCCGAGCGGCCGACCTACCTCGAGCGCACCTGGGCGCGGCTGCGCGAGGAGGCGGGCTCGGGCCACCAGGCGTACGTGGTCTGCCCGCGCATCGGCGAGGACGGGGGCGACGGCGACGACGCCCCGGACGCCGGCCTCGCGCCCGACGAGGCGGAGGAGGGCGCCCGCCGCCCGCCCCTCGCGGTCACGGACGTAGCCCCCATGCTGGCCGAGGGGCCGCTGGCCGGGCTGCGGGTGGACGTGCTGCACGGCCGCCTCGCGCCGGAGACCAAGGACCAGGTGATGCGCCGCTTCGCCGCTGGTGAGGTGGACGTCCTGGTGGCGACCACGGTCGTCGAGGTCGGCGTCGACGTGCCGAACGCGACCGCGATGGTCGTCATGGACGCGGACCGCTTCGGTGTCTCCCAGCTCCACCAGCTCCGCGGACGTGTCGGTCGCGGTGCGGCCCCCGGCCTGTGCCTGCTCGTCACGGACGCGCCGTCCGACTCGCCGGCGCGCGAGCGTCTGGACGCCGTCGCGGCGACCCTCGACGGGTTCGAGCTGTCCCGTATCGACCTCGAGCAGCGCCGGGAGGGCGACGTGCTGGGCGCCCGTCAGTCCGGGCGCCGGTCCAGCCTGCGGATGCTCGCGGTGATCCGGGACGAGGAGCTGATCGCCGCCGCGCGGGAGGAGGCCACCGTGCTGGTCGCCCGCGACCCGCACCTCGACTCCAGCCCGGTCCTCGCGGACGCCGTCGCCGAGATCCTCGACGAGGAGCGCGCCGGCTACCTGGAGAAGACGTGACCAGGGCGACGACGTCCCTCGGGGTAACGCGGTGACCCGCGTGATCGCCGGGGCCGCCCGGGGCCGCCGACTGTCCGTGCCGCCCGGCGGGCGAACCCGGCCCACGTCCGACAAGGCCCGCGAGGCACTGTTCTCCACGGTCGAGTCGATGCACGGTCCCCTCGTCGGCGCGCACGTCCTCGACCTGTACGCGGGCTCCGGCGCGGTGGGCCTGGAGGCGGCGAGCCGCGGCGCCTCGCACGTGCTGCTCGTCGAGAACGACGCGCGCGCGGTCCGCGTCCTGGGCGAGAACGTGGACGCGGTGGGCCTGGCGGGCGTCCGGGTGGCCCGCTCCCCGGTCGAGCGGCTCGTCGCGGTGGCCCCCCGCGCGGGCGACGGACCGTACGACGTCGTCTTCGCCGACCCGCCGTACACCTTCTCGGCGAAGCGCCTGGCCGACGTCCTCGTCACCCTGCAGGCTGGGGGGTGGCTCGCCGACGGCGCGCTCGTGATCGTGGAGAGGGCTACCCGCGACCCGGGTTTCGCCTGGCCGGACGGGTTCGTCCCCGAGCGCTCCAAGCGCTACGGGGAGGGCACGCTCTGGTACGGTCGCGCCGCCGTGACCTAGACGGCCAGCGGACAGCATGCGGGCCCTCGGGCCCACGGCGAGTGCCAGGGGGCCCCGCGGGCCCGAGCCGGCCCGCAGGGCCAGGGAGGAGCGGGCGTGCGGCGCGTCGTCTGCCCGGGGTCGTTCGACCCGGTCACCAACGGTCACCTCGACATCGTCGAGCGTGCCTCCCCCCTCGCGGACGAGGTGGTCGTCGCGGTCCTGGTCAACCAGGCGAAGGCGTCCCTGTTCACCGTGGACGAGCGCATCGACATGCTCCGCGAGGTCACCAAGCCGCTCGGCAACATCCGGGTCGAGTCGTTCCACGGCCTTCTCGTGGACTTCTGCCAGGCGCGTGACATCCAGGCCATCGTCAAGGGCCTGCGGGCGGTGAGCGACTTCGACTACGAGCTGCAGATGGCGCAGATGAACCACCGGCTGGCCGGCGTCGAGACGCTCTTCGTCGCCACCAACCCGCTCTACAGCTTCCTCTCCTCGAGCCTTCTCAAGGAGATCGCGACGTACGGCGGCGACGTCTCCGGTCTCGTCCCGGAGAGCGTTCTCACGCGCCTGCACGAGCGCCTCGCGCGTTGAGCGAGGCCGTGGCTGTCGACTTGTCCGCGGCTGCCACACTCACCCCGTGGACGTTCACGGGAAGCTCGACGGCATCATCGCTCTCGTCGAGAGCGCGCGGGCGATGCCGATGTCGACGTCGTGCGTGGTCAACCGCGGGGAGCTGCTCGGGCTTCTGAGCGACCTGCGCTCGACGCTGCCGCACCAGATGCACGAGGCCGAGCAGGTCCTCGGCAGCCGCGACTCCGTGCTGGACGACGGCCGTCGTGAGGCGCAGCGCGTCCTGGACGACGCGTACGCCGAGCGCTCCCGGTTGCTGTCGAGCAGCCCGTCCGCCCAGGAGGCCTTCGCGGACGCCGAGCGCATCCGGGCCGGCGCGCTCGAGGAGGCGCAGGCGATGCGCGCCGAGGTCGACGACTACGTCGACGCCAAGCTCGCCAACTTCGAGGTCGTGCTCACGCGCACGATGACCGCCGTGCAGCGCGGCCGCGACCGGCTCCGGGCGAACCAGCAGCCCGACGCGCCGGCCGCCGGCACCGACGAGCACCTGGCCGCGGACTACCCCGGCTACCAGACGGGCCACACGACGGGGCAGCAGCCGCAGGGGTACGCCGACGGGTACGCCGCGGGGTACCCCGACGGCCGTGCCGGGTACCCGGGCTACCCGGCCGGCTGAGCGCGCCCACCGTGCCCGCCGGCCGGGCCCGGCCGCAGCCCAGAGCGGTGCCTCGCAGAGTTGGGTCGCCCTCCGCCGCTCGGGTACCCTGGCGTCCGGCCTCGACCAGACTCGATCCAGGGGGCCGCCCTCACCATGCCTGACGAGAACCGGCGTACCGCTTCGCGGCTGAGTCCCCGCGACCCGTTCGTGCTCGACACACGCGAGCTCGGCCGGCGCGCGGGGTCGATGCGTCGGCTCTCCCGGACGGTTCCCGCCCCGCAGGGGCTGGGCCTGGACGTCCTGGGCGTCCCGGCCGGGGCCGATGTCGACCTGGACGTCCGGCTCGAGGCGGTGATGGAGGGGGTTCTGGTCTCGCTGCGCATCAGGGTGCCGCTGGCCGGTGAGTGTGTACGGTGCCTGGAGCCGCTCGAGCGGTCGCTCGACACCGAGGCCCAGGAGCTGTTCGTGTACCCGGGCAGCGAGGCCTCCGACGACGAGGCGTTCAGGCTCGAGGGCGACCTGCTCGACCTCGAGCCCGTGGTACGGGACGCGGTGGTGCTCACGCTGCCGCTGAGCCCGGTGTGCCGGGACGACTGCCCGGGTCTGTGCTCCGAGTGCGGGGCGCGGCTGGCGGACGACCCGGAGCACGCGCACGAGACGGTCGACCCCAGGTGGGCGGCCCTGCAGGGAGTGTTCGTCGACGACAGAGCCGGGGCACCGCGCGCCGGCGGGGAACAGGAGACCTAGACGTGGCCGTCCCGAAGCGGAAGATGTCGCGAAGCAACACCCGGAGCCGGCGCGCCCAGTGGAAGGCCACGCCCCCCGCGCTGGTCTCCTGTGACCGCTGCCGTCAGCGCAAGCTGCCGCACGTCGCGTGCCCCAACTGTGGGACGTACCACAGCCGTCAGGTCCTCTCGGTCTGATGGCCACGCGGTGGGCGCCGGGATAGCGAGCACGCCGCCCGGCACACCCGCGTCGATCGCCCGCCCTCTCCCTGCCGTGCGGGACAATCCCGTCCCACGGCCCCGTTCAGCCACGGCCACCCCGGCCGGGTCACCGGAGGGCCGCGCGGGGGTGTCCAGGTGAGCATCGCCGGGTACGGGTCGGATCGGGCGTTCGCCCGTACGCAGGTACTCGAGGTCGTCAGGACGGCCGTGGCGCGCGTCCTCGAGGTGGAGGTGTCATCGGTGAGCGAGGCGACTGCGCTCGGGCCCGACGGCGGCGCCGACTCGCTCGCCTGCGTCGAGATCGTCGAGCTGGTCGAGCGGGGCCTCTCGGAGGCTCTCGGGCGGCCGGTCAGGGTGGACGACCACGTCGTCGCCGAACCCACCAGCGTGGGGGAGGTGGCGGCCCGGGTGGCCGCCGGGATCGAGGGAGGCGCCCGGTGAGCACGGCGCACCTCGGGGGCGCGGACGGGCAGCCACGGTTCACCGTGCTCGAGGGGCGGATGGGCCTTGCCCTGGACCCCGTGCTCTTCGAGCGCGCGCTCACCCACCGGTCGTACGCGTACGAGAACGGCGGCCTGCCCACGAACGAGCGCCTGGAGTTCCTGGGCGACTCCGTCCTCGGGCTCGTCGTCACCGACACGCTCTTCCGGCAGCACCCCGACCTGCCCGAGGGGCAGCTCGCCAAGCTCCGCGCGGCCGTGGTCAACATGCGCGCGCTGGCCGACGTCGGACGCGAGCTCGAGCTCGGGACGTTCGTCCGGCTCGGCCGCGGCGAGGAGACGACGGGGGGGCGCGACAAGTCCTCGATCCTCGCCGACACCCTCGAGGCGATCATCGGTGCGGTCTACCTCGACCGTGGTCTGCAGGTCGCCAGCGAGCTCGTGCACCGCCTGTTCGACCCGCTGATCGCGCGGTCTGCCCAGCTCGGCGCCGGCCTGGACTGGAAGACCAGCCTGCAGGAGCTCACCGCGGCCAGGTCCCTCGGCGTCCCCGAGTACGTCGTGGAGGAGAGCGGCCCCGATCACGCGAAGACGTTTACTGCGGTCGTACGCGTCGGGGGGACTGACTACGGCGAGGGCGCCGGCCGCAGCAAGAAGGAGGCGGAGCAGCAGGCCGCCGAGGCCACCTGGCGCAGCATCCGGGCTCAGCCCGGTGGGGCCAGCGGGAGTGGTGCAGCCGGCGGAGCCGGCCAGAGCGGCCCGTCCGGAAAGGCCGGCACGACGAGCGAGGACGCCGCTCCGCGACCCGGCTAGCCTCACGGACGTGCCGGAGCTGCCCGAGGTCGAGGTCGTCCGCCGGGGCCTGGACCGAGGGGTCGCGGGCCGGACGGTGGCGCGTGTGGCCGTCGCCCACCCGCGTGCCGTCCGCCGCCACGTCGCCGGCGCGGACGACTTCGCGTCCCGTCTCACCGGGCAGACCGTGCTCGCGGCCCGGCGCCGCGGCAAGTACCTGTGGCTGCCGCTGGACTCCGGCGACGCCGTGCTCGCCCATCTCGGGATGAGTGGGCAGCTGCTCGTCCAGCGGGAGGGAGTGCCCGACGAGACGCACCTGCGGGTGCGGGTCGCGTTCTGCGACGGGGGAACCGAGCTGCGGTTCGTCGACCAGCGGACGTTCGGCGGCCTGTCGCTGGTGCCCGGAGGCGCCGAGCTGCCCGGGCCGATCGCCCACGTCGCGCCGGACCCCTTCGAGGACGCCTTCGACGACGTGGCGTTCGCCGCCACACTCCGGCGCCGGCGTACGGGGGTGAAGCGTGCGCTGCTCGACCAGTCCCTGGTCAGCGGCGTCGGCAACATCTACGCGGACGAGGCGCTCTGGCGTGCCCGGCTGCACTTCGCGCGGCCCACCGAGACGCTCACCCGGCCGGACGTCCGCCATGTCCTGGACAGGGTCCGCGAGGTCATGACCGCCGCCCTGGACGAGGGGGGCACGTCCTTCGACAGCCTGTACGTCGACGTGAACGGTCAGGGGGGCTACTTCGAGCGGGCGCTGGCCGTCTACGCGCGGTCTGGGCAGCCTTGCCCACGGTGCGGCACGCCGATCCGCCGCGACCCGTTCATGAACCGCTCGTCGTACACCTGCCCCCGGTGCCAGCCGCGGCCCCGTCGCGGGCGTTGGTGACCAGGTGGGGCCGCCGGAGCTGCTTGCGCAGGGGTCGGACGCCCCGCCTCCCCGCCGCCGCCGGGTGTTCGGCGCGCTGCTGGCCCTGCTGGTCGCCGTGGGCGCGGGGTGGACGGTCCTCCGGGACGGTGGTGAGGGCCCGCCGGCACCTGCGTCACCCGAGCAGTCGGACGTGCCCTTCGACCCGGGACCGGCCGTCGACCTGGGCCAGCCGCCGGGTCCGGGGGATGCGCGCGTGCTGTGGTGGCGCGACGGCACCCTCGCCCGATCCGGCCCGGGGGGTCGTCAGGCGTACCGGCTGCCCGCGGACACACCACCGGTCGTGGGGGAGAACGGGCGCTGGGTCGTAGGCCTGGCCCGGGGCCAGGTGTGGGTCGCGCCGGCGGGGGACCCCCGGGCGAGGCCGAGACGCCTCGGCGCCGCGGAGGGCCTGCTGGGCGTCGTGGACGGGCAGGCGTACCTGGTGAAGCAGGGGGCTGCAGGGTGGCGCACCCGTGTCGTGGCCGTCCGGCTCCCCGGCGGGGAGGTTGACCGCCGGCCGGTCCCGGTCCCGCCGGGCACCCGTGCGGTGGGCCTCGCCGAGGTTGCCGGTGGCGTGCACGTCGTCGTGGCGACCCGGGGCGGGGATCGCCGGACGGGCGTCCTCGACGCGGCGGGCAGGGTCTCGGCCTGGGTGGAGGGCCAGCCGCTTGCCGTGCGCGGGGCTCGCCTGGTGACCCGCGACTGCGGCGTACGGCGGTGCCTGCTCGGGCTGAGCAGCCTCGACTCGCTCGCGGCGGGCAGGGTCGTGGTCCGGGCCCCCGGAGGTGCGGAGTTCCTGCCCACCCGCGCGACGGTCGTCCCGAACGGGGCCCTCGCCGTGGTGGCCAACCGCCGGGGGCGCAGCCCCTGGTCCGCGCTCGTCCTCGTCGAGTGGCTGCACCCTCGCGTACCGCCCACCGTGCGCTACGTCTTCGGCACCGCGAACGTGCTGCCGGCGGCCGGGCTGGCCGCGGGGCCCGGGCTCGTCGCGATGGCGGTTCCGAGCCGGGCGCGGACGGTGGTGGTCGCCGTCCGTGCGATCGACGCGGTCTCGGGGACCTACGACCTGGGGGTGACGCTGCCCCGGGGCTCCCGGCTCGTCGCCGTCCTGCCTGCTGAGCCGTCCTGCCTGCTGAGCCGCCTTGCCTGCTGAGCCGTCCTGCCTGCTGAGCGGGCCACCGCACCTCAGACGGGGGTTGACGGGTTCTTGATCGGCGGGTCAAGAATCGGCGGACGGAGCACGACCCCGCACTCGGGGAGACCGGGAGTCGCCGATGAGCGCCGTGCCGATAGCCGATCACGCGCTGCTGTCCGACTGCCACTCCGCCGCGCTCGTCACGAGGGCGGGGTCGGTCGACTGGCTCACGTTCGGCCGCTTCGACGCCCCCGCGGTGTGCGCCCGGCTGCTCGACGACGCCGCGGGGCACTGGGCGATCCGTCCGGTCGGCCCGTTCACCTCGGTACGCCGGTACGTCGACCGCACGATGGTGCTCGAGACGACGTTCTCGGCCGGCGGCGGCACGTTCGTGCTCACCGATGCGCTGGTCGTGCCTGGCGACAGCCAGGGCCACGCCTTGGGCAAGGGGGCGCCGCGGATCCTCGTCCGCCGGCTCGCCTGCACCGAGGGCGAGGTGGACGTCGAGGTCGAGTACGCGCCCCGGCCTGAGTACGGCCTGATCGTCCCCATCCTCGGGCCGGTGGGCGGGGGTCTGACGGCCCGCGGGGGCGCGGAGTGGCTCGTCCTGTCCTGCCCCCTCCAGCTCGACGTCGCCCTGGGCGTGGCGTCCGGCCGCATGTCGCTGCGCGCGGGGGAGACGCGGTACCTCGCGATGCACCGCTCGACGATCGAGCAGGCCCCGGCCCAGGTGTGGCCGCAGGACGAGATCGCGTCCCTGCTCGACGGCACCGTGGGGGCCTGGCGGTCCTGGGCCGACCTGCACCAGGCGTACGACGGACCCTGGCAGGACCTCGTGCACACGTCCGGCCGTGTGCTGCAGGCGCTGACGTTCCAGCCCACCGGGGCCATCGTGGCGGCCGCGACCACCTCACTCCCCGAGGGTGTCGGCGGGGAGCGGAACTGGGACTACCGCTACTCCTGGGTGCGCGACGCCTCGTTCACGATGGACGCCCTCTGGGTCGCCGCCTGTCCTGACGAGGCGCGGGACTTCTTCGCCTTCATGGCGACCGCGGCCGCCTGCTCGCCGAGTGCTGACCCCGACCTGCAGATCATGTTCGGGGTCGGCGGGGAGCACGACCTGTCCGAGCGGACGCTCGACCATCTCGCGGGGTGGCGCGACTCGAGTCCGGTCCGGGTCGGCAACGGGGCCTGGAGCCAGCGGCAGATCGACGTGTACGGGGAGCTCCTCGGAGCCGCGGCCCGCCTCTCGGACTACCTCGGAGATGTGGACGAGGACACCCGGGTCTTCCTCGTCTCGCTGGCGGACATCGCCGCGGTGCGGTGGCGTGAGGCCGACCAGGGGATCTGGGAGGTCCGCGGTGAGCCGCAGCACTTCCTCTACTCCAAGGTCATGTGCTGGGTCGCGCTCGATCGGGCGATCACGATGGCCGGCCGGCTCGGGGCCGAGGGCCGGGTGCCCGCGTGGAAGCGGGTGCAGGACGAGATCGCGGAGTTCGTCACCACCGAGGGCTGGAGCGAGGAGGCCGGGGCGTTCACCCAGTTCGTCGGTGGCACCACGCTGGACGCGTCCAACCTGATGATGCCGATCGTCGGGTTCCTGGCGGCCGACGACCCCCGGATGAGGGCCACCATCGACGCGATCGCCGACCGCCTGGTGGACGCCCGTGGGCTGGTCTACCGGTACGACACCTCGCACGGTGTGGACGGGCTCGCCGGAGAGGAGGGCACCTTCCTGCTGTGCACCTTCTGGCTCGCCCAGGCGCTGGCCATGGCCGGGGAGGTCGACCGGGCCGCCGAGGTCTTCCAGCGGGCCGCCGGGTACGCCAACGACGTGGGCCTGCTCGCCGAGGAGGTGGACGGGACAACCGGTGAGTTACTGGGCAACTTCCCCCAGGCCTTCAGCCACATCGGCCTGGTCAACGCGGCATGGGCGATCTCCGAGGCCCGCCACCGTGCCCTAGGGTGAGGCTGCCAGGTTTCGCGTGAGATGTTGCGGTGCTGTATCGGCCGCCCGTCACCTCTTGGCACCCGGACGGTCCAGGTGCTATTGACCCTTCCGGCGGCTCGGTGTCACCCTAGGAGGCACCGATCCACTCTCACGCCCACCTTCGGCCGGTGTCGCCCTGCAGCCCCGACCGGGGTCGGTCTTCTCACCGTGGAGGACACCTAGATGGCGAAGGCGCTGCTCGGCCACGTTGGCGGGCCGGACCCGCGGCTCGTTTTGGAGATGCGCCGTCTCCAGCAGCGAGTACGTGAGCTGGAGACCGAACTCGTACGCCTCCAGACCGAGAACGAGGCGCTGGCGACGAGCCAGACCCCGGCCATGGTGCGGCTGGAGGTCTCCGAGCCGGCGCTGACCTGACAGGACGGCCCTTCATGGGCCGTCCCGGTACGAGAAGGGGCGGGACGCTCGTAGGAGCGACCCGCCCTCCTTCGTGCCCAGGCCCGGGCTCACCCCCCGAATCCCGCTCCGACCTGAGCGGACGGCGCGTGTGGCGAGCCGGTCGGAGCGGCATCGGGCGGTAAGGTGCGCAAGGTCCATCCCGGGCGAGAGACGGCGGAGGCGCCGCACGAGCGGCCGAGAGGCTGGGATCACGCGTGCATCTGAAGACACTCACCCTGCGCGGCTTCAAGTCCTTCGCCTCGTCCACCACCCTGCGGTTCGAGCCGGGCATCACCTGTGTCGTCGGGCCGAACGGGTCGGGCAAGTCCAACGTGGTCGACGCGCTGGCCTGGGTGATGGGCGAGCAGGGTGCCAAGTCGCTGCGCGGCGGCAAGATGGAGGACGTGATCTTCGCCGGCACGTCCGGGCGTCCGCCCCTCGGCCGGGCCGAGGTCGTGCTCACGATCGACAACTCCGACGGTGCACTGCCGATCGACTACACCGAGGTCACGATCTCGCGGATCATGTTCCGCAGCGGCGGCTCCGAGTACGCGATCAACGGCGACACCTGCCGCCTCCTCGACGTCCAGGAGCTGCTGAGCGACTCGGGCCTCGGACGCGAGATGCACGTGATCGTCGGCCAGGGCCAGCTCGACTCCGTGCTCACCGCCACCCCGGAGGACCGGCGGGGCTTCATCGAGGAGGCCGCCGGCGTCCTCAAGCACCGCAAGCGCAAGGAGAAGGCCCTCCGGAAGCTGGACGCGACCGAGGGCAACCTCACCCGCCTGCAGGACCTCATCACCGAGCTGCGGCGCCAGCTCAAGCCGCTCGGCCGGCAGGCCGAGGTCGCGCGCAGGGCCGGCGTGATCCAGGCGGACCTCCGCGACGCCCGGCTTCGCCTCACGGCGGACGACCTCGTGGCGATGCGCGGTCACCTCGAACGTGAGGTCGCGGACGAGACCCAGGCCCGGGAGCACCGGGCACGGGCCGAGCGTGACCTCACCGAGGTCGGGCGTCGCGAGGCCGAGCTGGAGCAGGCCGTCGCGCAGGCCACGCCGCGCCTCGCCCAGGCGCAGGAGACCTGGTACCGGCTCTCCTCGCTGACCGAGCGCTTCCGCGGCACCCTCTCGCTGGCCACCGAGCGTGCCCGGCACCTCGCCGAGGAGCCGGACGAGGAGGACCGCCCCTCCCGCGACCCGGAGGCGATGGAGCGGGAGGCCGCCGGGGTCCGCGAGCAGGAGCAGGCCCTCCTCGTCGAGCTCGAGGAGCACCGGCAGGCCCTTCAGGGCGCCGTCGACGCACGGACCGGGCAGGAGTCCGCGCTGGAGACCGAGGAGCGCCGCCTTGCCGCCGCGGCGCGAGCGGCCGCGGACCGGCGGGAGGGCCTGGCCCGGCTCCGGGGTCGGGTCGGCGCTCTGCGCAGCCGCGTGGAGGCGGGAGAGTCCGAGATCGGCCGGCTCACCGCGTCCCTCGAGGACGCGCAGGCCCGGGCGCAGGAGGCGCGAGCCGAGTTCAGCGCGCTCGAGGAGGGCGTCTCCGACCTCGACCGCGACGAGGTCGACCTCGACGCCGAGCACGAGGCCACCCAGGCGACGCTGGCGCGGCTCACCGAACGCGTCGAGGAGCTGACCGCCGAGGAGCGGGACGCCGAGCGGGAACGTGCCGCGCTCACTGCGCGCAGGGAAGCGCTCGAGCTCGGCCTGAATCGCAAGGACGGGTCGGCAGCGCTGCTCGGGGCGGACGCGGATCTCTCCGGCGTCCTCGGCTCGGTCGCCGCACTTGTCGCTGTCGAGCCGGGAGCCGAGGCCGCGCTGGCCGCCGCACTCGGCTCGGCCGCGGACGCCGTTGCCGTCGCGTCCGTGGACGACGCCGCCGCGGCGCTCGCGCACCTCAAGGACGCCGACGCCGGGCGTGCCGGGCTCCTCGTCGGGGGCGCGGCGCCGGACGGGTCCCCGACGATGCCGTCGCTTCCGTACGGGGCCCGCGC
>JBOGEN010000201.1:0-11288 GCA_050743265.1 Actinomycetes bacterium | reverse complement strand
GTCGAAGGCCCCGCACCAGGCGGGGCCTTCGACTAGTGTGCGCCGGAATCAGTTGCCGGTGAGCTTCTCGCGGAGGGCGGCAAGTGCCTCGTCGGAGGCCAGGGCGCCGGCGGCGGGCTCCTCGACGGGTTCCTCGGAGGAGTACGAGGTCGACCCCGTTGCCTCGGCCTCGGCCTTCTTGGCGTCCTCGATCTGCTTCTTGTGGGCCTCGTAGCGGACCTGCGCCTCGGCGTACTGGCGCTCCCAGTCCTCGCGCTGCTTCTCGTAGCCGTCGAGCCAGTCGTTGGTCTCGGGGTCGAAGCCCTCGGGGTAGATGTACTGCCCGGCGTCGTCGTACGTGGCCGGCATGCCGTACAGCGTGGGATCGAACTGGTCGGCCACGTGGTCGGCCATCGCGCCCTCGTTGGCCTGCTTGAGGGAGAGCGAGATGCGGCGACGGTCCAGGTCGATGTCGATGACCTTGACGAGGATCTCGTTGCCGACGCTGACGACCTGCTCGGGGATCTCCACGTGGCGCTCGGCCAGCTCGGAGATGTGGACGAGACCCTCGATGCCGTCGTCGACCCGCACGAACGAGCCGAACGGCACCAGCTTGGTGACCTTGCCGGGGACGACCTGGCCGATCTGGTGCGTCCTGGCGAACTGCTGCCAGGGGTCCTCCTGCGTCGCCTTGAGCGACAGGGAGACCCGCTCGCGCTCCATGTCGACGTCGAGCACCTCGACGGTGACCTCCTGGCCGACCTCGACGACCTCGGAGGGGTGGTCGATGTGCTTCCAGGACAGCTCGGAGACGTGCACCAGGCCGTCCACACCGCCCAGGTCGACGAACGCGCCGAAGTTGACGATCGAGGAGACGACGCCCTTGCGGACCTGCCCCTTCTGGAGGGTGGTGAGGAAGTTCTGGCGTACCTCGGACTGGGTCTGCTCGAGCCAGGCCCGGCGGGAGAGCACGACGTTGTTGCGGTTCTTGTCCAGCTCGATGATCTTGGCCTCGAGCTCGCGGCCGACGTAGGGCTGCAGGTCGCGCACGCGCCGCATCTCGACGAGCGAGGCGGGCAGGAAGCCGCGGAGCCCGATGTCGAGGATCAGGCCGCCCTTGACGACCTCGATGACCGTGCCGGTGACGATGCCGTCCTCGTCCTTGATCTTCTCGATCGTGCCCCAGGCGCGCTCGTACTGGGCCCGCTTCTTCGAGAGGATCAGGCGCCCCTCCTTGTCCTCCTTCTGGAGGACGAGCGCCTCGATCTCGTCGCCGACGGAGACGACCTCGGCCGGGTCCACGTCGTGCTTGATGGACAGCTCGCGGGACGGGATGACGCCTTCGGTCTTGTACCCGATGTCGAGCAGGACCTCGTCCCGGTCGACCTTGACGATGACACCCTCGACGATGTCCCCGTCATTGAAGTACTTGATGGTCTCGTCGATCGCGGCGAGGAAGGCCTCTTCCGAACCGATGTCGTTGACCGCCACCTCGGGGGCCGTCGTGGTCGGGATGGCCTCGGTGCTGCTCGTCATGTGGGAATGGGCTCCGGAACGGACAGTCGCATCGTGCACTGGCGCGCGCAGGCCCATTGTCGCCGTGCCGAGGAGACGGAAGATCGTATGCTTCGACCGCCGGGTCGACATGTACGAGCGTGAACCTGCTCCGTCCGAGGTCGCGCAGGCCCACACGCAGCCGACAGAATACGGGGATCGTGGATTCAGGGTCAATTGGGCGCGGCGAGCCGACGTCGCAGGCTGAAGGCTCGGAGGGGCGACAGGCCCGTCCGGAGCCGCAGAACCCGCTCTCGCACCCCACCCAAGGCCCCGCGGCGGCCGCGGATGTGGCCCGCCGCTCCACCACGACCCCGGAGAGCACCCGCGCCGCCCGCCAGTGGTGGGACGCCGCCGCTGACGCGTACCAGGCCGACCACGGAGAGTTCCTCCGCGACGACGGCTTCGTGTGGTGCCCCGAGGGGCTGGACGAGGCGGAGGCCCACCTACTGGGCCCGGTCGCGGGCCGGCGGGTCCTCGAGGTGGGATGCGGCGCTGGCCAGTGCACTCGGTGGCTGATCGGTCAGGGCGCCCGGGCCGCCGGTGTGGACCTGTCCGCCGGGCAGCTCAGGCACGCGGCCGCAGCGGACCGGCGGACGGGGATCCGCGCCCCGGTGGCCCAGGCCGACGCCCTGACCTTGCCATTTGCTGACCGCACGTTCGACGTGGCCTGCTCCGCGTACGGCGCGGTGCCGTTCGTCTCCGACTCGGCCGCCCTGATGACCGAGGTGGCCCGAGTGGTGCGACCCGGGGGCCGCTGGGTGTTCTCCGTGACCCACCCCGTGCGCTGGTGCTTCCCCGACGACCCCGGGCCGGAGGGCTTGCAGGCGCAGGAGTCCTACTACGACCGCCGCCCGTACGTCGAGGTCGACGGCAGCGGACGGCCCACCTACGTGGAGCACCACCGCACGCTGGGCGACCGGGTCCGTGAGCTCACCGTGGCCGGTTTCACGCTCACCGACCTCGTGGAGCCGGAGTGGCCGGACGGGCTCCAGCGCGTCTGGGGAGCCTGGAGCCCGCTGCGGGGCCGCATCCTGCCGGGAACGGCGATATTCGTCTGCACTCGGAACCGCGAGACCCACGGGATGTCTCGGGCGGGGGATGGCGAGACCGAGGAGCGGCTCGGATCGAGGGACCGCTAGAGCCGCCGGCGCCGGACCGCCCGCCGGGGTGACGGGGAGCCGGACACCCGCGCCGCGGGCTGGCTCGGGGTGGAGGTCGGCGCGTCCTGGTCCGTGTCGCCGTCCGGCGCCCCACCGCCGCCGCCGGTGCCCGACGTCGGCTCGCACGGGGGCTCGGTCGGCGTCGGGGTCGGTGTCGCGGTGGGAGTCGGGGTCGGCGTCGGGGTGGCCGTGCCCGTCGGCGTGGCCGTCGGGCAGGGAGTCGGTGTCGGCGTCGGAGTGGCGGTGCCCGTCGGCGTCGGGCTCGACGTGGGCGTGGGCCCCGGCGGGTTGCCGGTCGGCGTCGGGGAGGGTTGCGACCCCCCACCCGAGGGCGGGTTCGACGGGCTGTCCGGGTCACCTGGGCCGTTGCCGGATCCGCCACCACCGGACGGGCCACTGCCACCGGACGGGCCACTGCTGCCGCCAGGGCCGCTGCCGCTCGAGGACCCGTCGCGGGGGCCGCCCGAGCCGCCCGATCCGACCGGACCGGTCGAGCCACGGCTGCCCCCGGCGGCGCCGGACGCCCTGGCGACCCCCCCTCCCCCGCTGCTCCCGGAGGACGACGACGCGGGCGAGGTCACCAACGTGCCCGTACCGGAGGCCACCTGCAGGTCGCCCGACGCGTACAGGCGGGCGAGGCGCAGCACGAGGTTCACGTACGCCCACGAGTGGTTGTAGCCGAAGACGGCCTGCCGCTGGTCGGCCAGCTGGGACAGATCACGGTCGCCCGAGCACAGGTAGCGTGCGGCACCCAGCGCCGCGTCGTACACGTTGTTGGGGTCGCGGCTGCCGTCCCCGTTGCCGTCCGCCCCCATCACCGACCAGGACGACGGGATGAACTGCATCGGGCCGACGGCACGGTCCCACACCCGGTCGCCGTCGTACCGGCCGTCGTCCGTGTCGTGGACGGCGGCGAAGTCGCCGGCCCCGTCGAGCCGCGGGCCGAGGATCGACGGCGTGGTGTCCCCGGAGCTGCTCACGGCCGCTCCCTGGGCGTGGTGGGACTCGACGTGGCCGATCGCTGCGAGCAGCGACCACCCGAGGTGGCAGGACGGGTCGTTGTGCGCCGCCCAGGAGGCGGCACGTTTGTAGGCGGCGAGCACGCGTTCGCTGGCACCGGGGCGGACGAACGCGGGGGTGATGTCGAGGGCGGCGAACCCTCCCGACTCCGCGAGCGCCCGGTGGTCCAGCGCATCGGTGGTGGCCCCGCTGAGGAAGTCATCGACGCTGAGCCGGGTGCCGCCGCCGTCCACCGGCCCGGCCTGGGGGCCCAACGGCGCGGGGCTGGTCCCGGGTGCCTGCTGGAGCACCGTGGCGCCACTGAGGGTGACCGCCATGACGCAGCCGAGCGTGGACCACCCGACGCGGGTGCCCCACGTGGCCAGCATGCCCATCGCCGCGCCCTCCCCTGACCCAAATCCCTGGTCCAGAGGCTACCCACATACCGGGGCAAGCGGCACCCTCGTGCTCGACCCGTGGACTGTGACCGGCGACATCGTGACGCGTTCGTGACGACGTCGCGCCGGCACGACCTAGTGCGCCGCGTCCTCCCACGTCCCGCCGAACCCCACGGAAACGTCCAGCGCGGCGCGCAGCGGGTACGCCCCACCCATCCGGGCGCGGACGAGCTCGTCCACCCGTTCGCGCTCCCCCGGCGCCACCTCGACCACGAGCTCGTCGTGGACCTGGAGCAGCATGCGCGAGGCGAGCCCGGCCTCGTCGAGCGCCCGGTGGACGTCGAGCATCGCCACCTTGATGACGTCGGCCGCGGAGCCCTGGATCGGGGCGTTGAGCGCCATGCGCTCGGCCATCTCACGCCGCTGCCGGTTGTCGCTGGTGAGGTCGGGCAGGTAGCGGCGGCGGCCGAGCAGCGTCTCGGTGTAGCCCGTGCGGCGCGCCTCGGCGACGACCTCGTGAAGGTAGTCGCGGACGCCGCCGAACCGCTGGAAGTACTCGTCCATCAGCCCGCGGGCCTCCTCGGGCGTGATGCCGAGCTGACGGGACAGGCCGAACGCCGACAGCCCGTACGCGAGGCCGTAGTTCATCGCCTTGATCTTCGCCCGCATCGCCGAGGTGACCTCCTCGGCGGGGACCTGGAACACCCGGGACGCCGTGACCGCGTGAAAGTCCATGCCGGACTCGAACGCCTCGACCAGACCCGCGTCCTCGGAGAGGTGCGCCATGATGCGCATCTCGATCTGGCTGTAGTCCGCCGTCATGAGGCACTCGAAGCCCTCCCCCACGACGAACGCGCGGCGGATCTGGCGGCCCTCCTCCGTCCGGATGGGGATGTTCTGCAGGTTGGGGTCGGTCGAGGAGAGGCGGCCGGTGGCGGCGATCATCTGGTTGAACGTGGTGTGGATGCGGCGGCCGTCGTCCACCATCGGGATCAGCCCGTCGATGACCGTCTTGAGGCGGGCGACGTCCCGGTGACGCAGCAGGTGCGCGAGGAACGGGTTCTCCGTCTTCACGTACAGCTCGCTGAGTGACTCGGCGTCGGTGGTGTAGCCGGTCTTGATGCGCTTGGTCTTGGGCAGCCCGAGCTCGTCGAACAGGACGACCTGGAGCTGCTTGGGCGAACCCAGGTTGACCTCGTGGCCGATGACGCCGTACGCGGACTGCTCGGCTGCCTTGACCTCGGCGGCGAAGTGCGAGGAGAGGTGGGCGAGGTACTCGCCGTCCGCGGCGATGCCCACCCGCTCCATGTCCGCGAGGACCGTCACCAGGGGGAGCTCGACCTCGGCGAGCAAGCGTGCGCCACCGCGTTCGGTGAGGTCGCGGTCGAGCGCAGCGGCGAGGTCGACGACGGCGCGCGCCCGCACCATGTCCGCCTGGGCGGCGTCCTCCTCGTCGCCGCCGTCGAGCGAGAGCTGCCCGTCGGCCGCGCCCTCGGCGCGCAGCTCACGACGCAGAAAGCGCAGGCTGAGGTCGGCGAGGTCGAACGAGCGCTGGCCGGGCAGGGCGAGGTACGCCGAGAGCGCGGTGTCGCAGGCCAGCCCGTCGAGCCGCCAGCCGTGCGCGGCGAGCGCGAGCATCGGACCCTTCGCGTCGTGCAGCGCCTTGGGAGCGCGGGGGTCGGCGAGCCATGCCGCGAAGGCGGCGTCGTCGTCTGGAGTCATCTGGGTCGGGTCGAACCACGAGGCCGGGCCGTCGCCGGACGCGAGGGCCACCCCGTGCAGCGTGCCCGTGCCACGGCCCCAGGACCCGGCGACCGCCACGCCCACGACGGTGCTCCCGCCCGCGTGCTCGGCGAGCCACTGCGGGAGGTCACCCGGGCCGAGGACACGGCCGTCGACGTCGAAGCCCTCGTCCGCCTCGGGCTTCTCGGTGGTCAGGGTCTCGTACAGCCGGTCGCGCAGCACGCGGAACTGGAGCGTGTCGAAGACCGCGTGCACGGCTTCGCGGTCCCACGGGGCCCGGGCGAGGTCGCCGGGACCGAGGTCGAGCGGCACCTCCCGGACGAGCTCGGTGAGCTGGCGGTTGCGCATCACCGATGCGAGGTGGGTGCGCAGGGCGTCCCCCGTCTTGCCCTTCACCTCGTCGACCCGGTCGACCAGCGCGTCGAGTGAGCCGAACTCGCGGATCCACTTCGCCGCGGTCTTCTCCCCCACGCCGGGGATGCCGGGCAGGTTGTCGCTCGGGTCGCCGCGCAGGGCGGCGAAGTCGGGGTACTGGGCCGGCGTGAGCCCGTACCGCTCGTTCAGGGCCTCGGGCCCCATGCGGGTGAGGTCGGACACGCCGCGCCGCGGGTAGAGCACCGTCACCGTGTCGCTCACGAGCTGGAACGTGTCACGGTCACCGGTGAGCACGAGGACCTCGTAACCCTCGGCCTCGGCCTGCGTGGTGAGGGTCGCGATGACGTCGTCCGCCTCGTACCCCTCGACGCGCAGCACCGGGATGCGCAGCGCCTCGAGCACCTCGACCACGAGCTCGACCTGCCCGCGGAAGTCCGTCGGGGTCTCCGAGCGGCCGGCCTTGTACTCGGCGTACGCCTCGCTGCGGAACGTCTTTCTCGACACGTCGAACGCCACCGCGATGTGGGTGGGCTGCTCGTCCCGCAAGGTGTTGATGAGCATGGACGTGAACCCGTACACCGCGTTCGTCGGCTGCGCCGTGGTCGTCGAGAAGTTCTCCACCGGCAGTGCGAAGAAGGCCCGGTAGGCCAGCGAGTGGCCGTCGAGCAGCAGCAGGCGCGGGCGAGCGGTGGCGTCGGACTCGGGCACGGCCCGATCCTAGGCCGCGGCCCGGACACTCCCTGCAGTGCTTCTGCGAGGGGCTCTAGCAGGGGCTCTGCGAAGGGCATGGCGGCGGGGCGTACGGCGACGGGCCTCGGGGGGTGCGCCCGGTAGCCGCCGGTGACGTGCCGTGACCTCGCCGGACGTCGTCGAAATCAGGTAACGATCGACGTGTGCTGGACACACCCCGTCGGCACGATGGCTATAGTCCGCGTCCACCGAGACCCGGCCGGGTCTGCGACGCCACGTCTCGACCTGACGTCGCAGCCCTGCCCAACCTGAGGGGTGAGCCAGTGCGGAGGACAGCGCCTGCGGTCCTCACGGCCTTCATGGGCCTCTTGCTCGTCGTGCTGGCCGCCGGCGCCGGCCCTGCGTACGCGCAGGGCGAGGCGCTGCTGGGCACGATCACCAACAAGGGCAAGCCCGTGCAGGGCGTCGAGGTCCGGGTCCAGAGCTCGGGCGGCCAGGAGGTGGGCAAGGACACGACCGACGCCCAGGGCCGGTGGGAGGTCGCCGTCGACCAGGCGGGCGACTACCGCGTGGAGGTCGTCGAGGACTCCCTGCCCGAAGGTGTGGGCCTGCGCAACCCTGACAACAACCCGCTGACGGTCCCGGTCTTCGAGGGTCAGCCACGCACCGTGCTGTTCCCCCTCGGCGAGGGCACCCGCGACGTCGAGAACAAGTGGGAGCAGGGCATCCAGCTCGCGGTGGAGGGCCTGCAGTTCGGCCTCATCATCGCGATGGGCGCCATCGGCCTGTCTCTCATCTTCGGCACGACCGGGCTGGTGAACTTCGCGCACGGCGAGCTGGTCACGCTCGGCGCCCTCATCTGCTTCTGGATCAACGTCGACGGGGGCATCCACCTGATCCCGGCGGCTATCCTCGCGATCGCCCTCTCCGGCGCCTTGGGGTGGGCGCAGGACAAGGGCATGTGGGGGGTGCTCCGCAGGCGGGGCACCGGCCTCATCGCCATGCTGGTCGTGTCGATCGGGCTGAGCCTGTTCCTGCGGTTCTTCTTCCTCTACCTGTTCGGGGGCTCCACCCGGGCCTACGACCAGTACCAGGCGCAGGCGGCCATCGACCTCGGGCCGATCAGCCTCGCCCCCAAGGGCATGGTGAGCATCGCCCTGTCCACCGCCGTCCTCGTGGCCGTCGGGCTCGCCCTGCTCAAGACGCGGATCGGCAAGGCCACCCGGGCGGTCGCGGACAACCCCGCACTGGCCGAAGCGTCCGGCATCGACGTCGAACGGGTCATCCGCATCGTCTGGATCGCGGGCGCAGGCCTCGCCGGGCTGGGCGGCATCCTGCTCGGCGTCTCCCAGCTGGTGAGCTTCCAGATGGGCTTCCAGATCCTCCTGCTCGTGTTCGCGGCCGTGATCCTCGGCGGGCTCGGCACGGCGTTCGGAGCCCTGGTCGGCAGCCTGGTCGTCGGTGTCTTCGTCCAGGTGTCCACCCTCTGGGTGCCACCCGAGCTGAAGAACGTGGGCGCCCTGATGGTTCTCATCGTCATCCTGCTCATCAGGCCCCAAGGAATCCTCGGCCGCGCCGAGCGCGTGGGCTGACGCGGACACGGAGGAATCCTCGTGGAATGGGATCGGATTCTCGCCAACTCGTTCGAGGCGTTCATCGGCCGTGACGCCGTGATCTACGCCCTCGCGGCGATCGGCCTGAACATCCACTTCGGCTACACGGGCCTGCTGAACTTCGGCCAGGCCGCGTTCCTCGCGGTGGCCGCGTACGGGCTGGCCATCACCGTGTCGATCTCCGGCCTGTCCTTCTGGCTGGGTCTGGTCATGGGAGTGCTCGGGGCGATCGTGCTGGCATTGCTGCTCGGCGTGCCCACGCTCCGGCTGCGGGCGGACTACCTGGCGATCGTCACCATCGCGGCGTCCGAGGTGGTTCGGCTCGTCTTCCGGGCCGCCTCGTTGCGCGACTACACCGGGGGCTCGAACGGCCTCACGGCGTTCGCGAACGACTTCTACAGCCTCAACCCGTACCCGGAGGGGGACTACGGGTTCTGGCTGGTGAGCTTCAGCGAGAACGAGCTGTGGATCCTCACGGTCGGGTGGATCCTCATCATCGCGTTCTCGTACATGGTCTGGCTCCTCGTCCGCAGCCCGTGGGGTCGCGTGCTCAAGGCGATCCGTGAGGACGAGGACGCGGTCCGCAGCCTCGGTAAGAACGTGTACTTCTACAAGATGCAGAGCCTGGTCCTCGGCGGCGTGCTCGGCTGCTTCGGCGGGTTCGTGTTCGCCATCGCGTCCCAGTCGGTGCAGCCGGACCTCTACGGCCCGCCGCTCACGTTCCTCGCGTACGCCTGCCTGATCCTCGGCGGTGCGGCGCGGGTGCTGGGCCCCGTCCTCGGGGCGATGATCTTCTGGATGATCCTCGCGTTCACCGACAACTTCCTGAACCAGGCCGTGCGGGCGGACTACATCCCCGACTCGATCATGACCGGGACGCAGGTCGGACAGGTACGCTTCATGCTGGTGGGCCTGGCCCTGATCCTGCTCATGATCTACCGACCGCAAGGGATCTTCGGGGACCGGAGGGAGATCGCTCTCGATGCCCGCTGACGAGAACCTCAGTGGCGCCCAGGTGGCCGCGAGCACGGTCTACGCCGACGCAGCCCGGGCCGCGCTCGCCGATCTCGATACCGAGAATCCTGGCGTGGCGAAGCCCGACCCGATCCTCGTGGCGGAGTCGGTTCGCCGTACTTTCGGGGGCCTCGTAGCCGTGGACGTCGAGCGCGTCTCTGTCCAGCGGGGCGCCATCACCGCCCTGATCGGGCCCAACGGCGCCGGCAAGACGACGTTCTTCAACCTGCTCACCGGCTTCGACCAGCCCGACCGGGGCAGCTGGACGTTCAACGGGGAGTCCCTCGCCGGGATCCCAGCCCACCGGGTGGCCCGCCGCGGCATGGTGCGCACGTTCCAGCTCACCAAGGCGCTCTCCCGCCTCACAGTGATCGAGAACATGCGCCTCGGGGCGACCGGTCAGCGGGGGGAGAACTTCTTCCAGGCCATGCTGCCGAGCATCTGGCGGCCCCAGGAGAACGAGATCACCGAGCGTGCGGACGAGCTGCTCCGGCGCTTCAAGATGGACCACATGCGCGACCAGTTCGCCGGCAACCTGTCGGGCGGCCAGCGCAAGCTCCTCGAGATGGCCCGTGCTCTCATGGTCCAGCCCGAGATGGTGATGCTGGACGAGCCCATGGCCGGCGTGAACCCGGCGCTGACCCAGTCCCTGCTCGGCCACGTCAAGAGCCTGCGCGAAGACGGCATGACGGTGCTGTTCATCGAGCACGACATGGACATGGTCCGCGACATCAGCGACTGGGTGATCGTCATGGGCCAGGGCAAGATCCTCGCGGAGGGGCCGCCGGACACGATCATGGCGGACCAGCGCGTCATCGACGCCTACCTCGGCGCCCACCACGACGCACCCATGACCGAGGAGGAGGAGGCACGGATCCTCGCCGAGGCTGAGGCCACCCTGACCGGTGGCGAGCCGTCCCCCGAGCAGTCGGAGCTGAAGCCGTGAGCGACCAGTCCAACGTCCCTCCCGCGGACGAGACCGACCCCGAGGCGGGCGACCGCCTGTCGACCCTGGACCGCAGCGAGCATCTCCAGCGCGCCGAGGGTGCGCTGCTCCGCGCCGACGAGATCGTCGCCGGGTACGTGCCCGGGGTGGACATCCTCACCGGCTGTGACCTGTACGTGCAGTCGGGTGAGCTCGTGGGCATCATCGGCCCGAACGGCGCCGGCAAGTCCACCCTCCTCAAGGCGATGTTCGGCCTGGTCAAGGTGAGTAGCGGCGTGGTGACGCTGAACGGGCAGGACATCACCGGGCTGAAGGCCAACAAGCTGGTGAGCCAGGGCGTCGGGTACGTCCCCCAGACCGACAACGTGTTCCCGAGCCTCACCATCGAAGAGAACCTGCAGATGGGGCTTTACCAGACCCCGCGCAAGTTCAAGGAGCGGTTCACGTACGTCTCGGACCTGTTCCCCGCTCTGGCCGACCGCCGGAGCCAGCGGACCGGCTCGTTGTCGGGCGGTGAGCGCCAGATGGTCGCGATGGGACGCGCGCTCATGATGGAGCCACACGTGCTGCTGCTGGACGAGCCGTCGGCCGGCCTCTCCCCCGCCCTGCAGGACGAGGTCTTCATCCGCGCGCGGCAGATCAACCGCACCGGCGTCTCCGTCATCATGGTCGAGCAGAACGCCCGCCGCTGCCTGCAGATCTGCGATCGCGGGTACGTGCTCGACCAGGGCCGCAACGCCTACACCGGGACGGGCAAGGGGCTCATCAACGACCCCAAGGTGATCGAGCTCTACCTGGGCACGCTCGCCAAGGC
>JBOGEN010000200.1:0-38549 GCA_050743265.1 Actinomycetes bacterium | reverse complement strand
GAGTACGTCTGGTTCAACAACGTCGAGACCCGCCCCGGGCAGGGGTACCCCCGCACGTACCAGGACCAGCAGCGGTGGCAGGGCGGCTGGACCCGCACCCGCTCCGGCAAGCTCAAGCCCCGCGCGGGTGGTCGCGTCAAGCGCCTGCTGTCCATCTTCGCCAACCCTAAGCTGCCGTCCATTCAGGACTACTACGAGCCGTGGACGTACGACTACGAGCACCTGCTCACCGCGCCCGCCGGGTCGGACACGCCGGTGGCCCGGCCCAAGTCGTTGCTGACCGGCGAGGACACGAAGATCACATGGTCGGCGAACTGGGACGACTCGCTGGCCGGCGGCAACGCCATCGCCGCCGGCGACCCCGTTCTGGCCCAGGTCTCGGACCGGGTCCGGCAGGAGTACGAGCAGGCGTTCATGTTCTTCCTGCCGCGCATCTGTGAGCACTGCCTCAACCCGTCCTGCGCGGCCTCCTGCCCGTCCGGGGCCATCTACAAGCGGGCCGAGGACGGCATCGTGCTCGTCGACCAGGACCGCTGCCGCGGCTGGCGCATGTGCGTCTCCGGCTGCCCGTACAAGAAGGTCTACTTCAACCACCGCACCGGCAAGGCGGAGAAGTGCACGCTCTGCTACCCGCGTGTGGAGGTCGGGCTTCCGACGGTGTGCTCGGAGACGTGCGTGGGGAGGCTGCGCTACCTCGGGCTGTTCCTCTACGACGCCGACCGGGTCGCCGAGGCCGCGTCCGTTCCGGACGAGAAGGACCTCTACGAGGCCCAGCTCGACCTGCTGCTCGACCCGCACGACCCCGAGGTCGCCTCGGCCGCCCTGGCGCAGGGCATCCCCGAGGACTGGCTCGACGCAGCCCGCCGGTCCCCCGTGTACGCGCTCGCGAAGACCTACCGGGTGGCGCTCCCGCTGCACCCGGAGTTCCGCACGATGCCGATGGTCTGGTACGTCCCGCCGCTCTCCCCGGTCGTCGAGGCCCTGCGGGACACCGGGCACGACGGGGAGGACGCGGACAACCTCTTCGGCGCCATCGACACGTTGCGCATCCCGGTCGAGTACCTCGCCGAGCTGTTCACCGCGGGCGACCCTGCTCCCGTGACGCGGGTCCTGCAGACGCTCGCAGCCATGCGTGCGTACATGCGAGACGTGAACCTGGGCGACACCCCGTCCGAGTCGGCTGCCCAGGAGCTCGGCATGACCGGTGCCGAGCTCACCGCGATGTACCGCCTGCTCGCGATCGCGAAGTACGAGGACCGGTATGTGATCCCCACCGCGTACGCCGCGGAGCACGCCGACGAGACCAGCCAGCTCGAGGAGCTCAGTTGCTCCCTGGACTACGAGGGCGGCCCCGGCATGGTCGGCAGCGGCCCGTTCGGTGAGGGGTCGGGCCAGCCCGTCCCGGTGTCCGTGGAGTCGTTCCACGCGCTCAAGCAGCGCCAGACCGCCGAGGGGTTCGCCGACCCGGAGACCCGAGGTGCGCGCGTCAACCTGCTCAACTGGGACGGCAAGGGCGTCCCGGAGGGGATCTTCCCGCCGGCGCGGCACGACCAGGAGGGGTCGGGCTCGTGAGGTCCGCCGGCGCGGCAGTCGTGCTGCAGTCCGTGGCGGTGCTGCTCTCGTACCCCGACGAGGGCCGCCGCGCGACCTGGCCCACCGTCCGTGTCGCCGCGGAGGGGTTGCCCCCGGGGATTCCGAGGGAGCGTCTCGGCGCATTCCTCGACACGGCGGACAGCCGGGACCCGCGCGAGCTGGCCGAGCACTACGTCGCCGTGTTCGACCGGCGGCGCCGGTGCTGCCCGTACCTCACGTGGTGGACGGACGGCGAGACCCGCCGCCGTGGTGCGTCGCTCGCCGCCCTCAAGCAGCGCTACCGCGCCGCGGGCGTGGAGCCCGTGGAGGGTGAGCTGCCGGACTACCTCCCCCTGGTCTGCGAGTACGCCGCCACCGCGGACCTCGCCGACGGGCTTGCCCTGCTCCAGGAGCATCGGCCGGGCGTCGAGCTGCTGCGCCTCGCGCTCGCCGACGCCCAGACCCCGTACGTGCTGCTGCTCGAGGCGCTGTGCGCGCTGCTGCCCGGACCCTCGCCGCAGGACCGTGCCGCTGCCCAGCGACTTGCCCGCTCCGGCCCGCCCGTCGAGCAGGTCGGGCTCGAGCCGTTCCCCGTGCCGTCCGCCGCACCCTCCGCCCCCGTCCCGGGTGGTCGCCGATGAGCGGCCCCGACGTGGCGCTGTGGGGGGTGCTGCCGTACCTCACGATCGCCGTCCTCGTCGGCGGCACGGTCTGGCGGTACCGGTACGACCAGTTCGGCTGGACGACCCGCTCGTCGCAGCTCTACGAGTCGCGGCTGCTGCGCATCGGCAGTCCGCTGTTCCACGTCGGCATCCTCGTCGTCGTCGTCGGCCACGTCATCGGACTGGTGATCCCCGAGTCGTGGACGTCGGCGGCCGGGCTGAGCGAGCACGGCTACCACGTCCAGGCCGTCACCCTCGGCAGCGTCGCGGGCTTCGCGACACTCGCCGGTGTCGCCATCCTCGTCTACCGCCGGCGTACGACCGGCCCGGTGTTCGTGGCCACCACCCGCAACGACAAGACCATGTACGCCGTCCTCGTCGCCGCGCTGGTCCTCGGCGTGGGGACGACCCTGCTCGGTGCCGGGGTGGTGGGCGAGGAGCACAACTATCGGGAGACCGTCTCGCCGTGGTTCCGGTCCCTGTTCGTCCTGCAGCCCGACGTCGACGCGATGAGCGAGGCGCCGCTGTCGTTCCAGCTGCACACGCTCGTGGGCATGGCGCTGTTCGCGCTGTGGCCGTTCACTCGGCTCGTCCACGCGTTCACCGCCCCGGTGGGCTACCTCTTCCGCCCGTACGTGGTGTACCGCAGCCGTGACGCGGCCCCGGGCACGCGGCCCGGGCGCCGTGGCTGGGAGCGGAGCGGCCGCTAGGTCCCTCGGGGCTGAGCGCTCGCCAGCGGTCTCGCGGCAGGCGTCATGGCCGTGTTCGCGGCGCATCTGCTCACGGATCTGCTCGCCGCTAGATACGCTGGGTAATCAGCAAGCTCTGATCCTGGCCGTCCTCTGCGTGTCCACTATGTCCGTACCGACGTGCGCGAGACGCGCGGGGCGAGACCGCCACCGATGACGTCGCACGACGTCCGCCTCGCAGGAGGGCCAGGTTCACCCGCCGTGACACGAACAACGGCACGACTGTGGGCGGCCACCCTGGTCCGGGTCGCTCTCGGGGGCGTATGGGTCGCCGCCGGAGCCGCCAAGATCCCCGACCCCGCGGCCAGCGTACGAGCGGTGCGGGCGTACCAGGTGTTGCCCGAGGCCAGTGTCACCGCCGTGGGCTATGGGTTGCCATTCCTCGAGATCACCGTCGGCGTGTTGCTGATCGCCGGACTCGGCACACGCGTGGTGGCGATCGCCTCGAGCGTGCTGCTCGTGACCTTCATCGCCGGCGTGTCCTCGGCCTGGGCGCGCGGGCTGACCATCGACTGCGGGTGCTTCGGAGGCGGAGGGCAGGTCAGCGCCGCGCAGACCGCATACCCGCAAGAGCTCGCCCGTGACGCCGTCCTACTCGTCGCATCTCTCGCCCTCGCGTGGATGCCCGCGAGTCGACTCGCTCTCGACACCCACACCCTCGCTACCCGCGTCGGGGAGCCCCCATGAGCAACGCCAAGAAGAGAAGTCGCGCCGAGGCCCGCGAGCGTGCAGCGCGGATGCGCGAGGAGCAGCGCCGCACCGAGAAGCGCCGGCGCGCCGGCCTCAGCGCGGCCGCCGTCCTCGTCGTGCTCACCCTCGCCGTGGTCGTGGGCCTCGCGGTCCAGTCCACCCGCGACCAGGCCCCAGCCGGCACGAGCACCGTGCCGGCGCATGCCGTCCAGCAGGGCACCGGCTTCGCTGTGGGTGATGCGGACGCGCCGGTCACCGTCACCGCCTACGAGGACTTCCAGTGCCCCGCCTGCCGTGCCGTCGAGGCCGCCACTGGACCGACCCTGCGCCGCCTCACCCACGAGGGCAGCGTGCGCGTGGTCTACAAGCCCATGGCCATCCTCGACGACGCCTCCACCACCGCCTACTCCACCCGCGCCCTCAACGCGGCCGCCTGCGTCGCCGACCGCGCCGGAGTGGCCGCGTACGACCGCTTCCACCGCATCCTCTTCACCCACCAGCCTCCCGAAGGCTCCGCCGGCCTCCCCGACACAGCACTCATCAGACTCGCCGACCGCGCGGGCGCCACCGGCCACGGCATCGAGGACTGCATCCACTCCCAGGACTTCGAGGGCTGGACCCAGAAGGTCACCACCGCGGCATCCCGAGCCGGCGTCAACGCCACCCCCACCGTCCTGGTCGACGGCCAGCTCCTGCGCACCCCCACACCGTCAAACCTCACCCGCGCCGTCCGCGCGGCCGAGAAGAGCTGAGCCCGTCCTTGATGGCAAGCCGAGAGCACCGTACGCCTACGCCCAGGACTAGAGGTCCTCGTCGGCGTGCTCGTGGCGATGGCGGACCAACAGCACCGGGCTCTGGGAGTGAAGCAGGAGGGCGTGGCTCGTCGAGCCGACCACCGATCTCCGCACAGCCCCATGACCACGGGAGCCGACGACGACCAGCTGAGCGTCGGCAGACGCCTGGACCAGTGCCCGCGCGGGACTCGTGCGGACGACCCTGCGCTCGATGCGTACTCCGGGGAACTTCCACGCCCACCGGTTCACCGTGGCGTCCACGAGGTCGTATGCGTGCCGTTCCTGCTGCTCGGTGTCGAAGCCCCAGTCCATGATGTCGACGCCGAGCGAGGCCGGGTACTCCCACGCGTGCAGGGCGACAAGAGGAGCTCGTCTCATCTCGGCCTCCTCGAACGCCAGGGTCAGAGCGTCCTCGGATGGCTCGGACCCGTCGATGCCCACGACGACGGGGCCCTCGGTTCGGTCGTCCCCGCGGACGACGGCCACCGGGCAGGAGCTGTGGATCGACACGTGTACCCCTGTCGAACCGATCAGCAGCTCAGAAAAGCCTCCGAGACCTCTGTTGCCGACGACGACGAGCTCCGCGTCCACTGCGAACCTGGTCAACACCGCACCCGCGGCCCCAGTCACCAGGTGAGTCTCGACCGGCACGTCGGGCGCAGACTGGGCGACCTCCCGCCGGGCCTCGGCGAGCATCTTCTTCGCTTCGGCCTGGAGGCCGCTATCGCCCGGGCCGCCCGGAGGGGGTCCGAGGGGAACGTGGTACAGCGGCCACAGCCAGGCATGAACGATGTCCAGTCGGGCCTGACGCATCCGAGCCTCGCGCATCGCCCACTGCAGCGCCAGACGAGACTGCTCGGAGCCGTCGACGCCGACGACCACGGTCCTGCGCTCCCTTGTGGCGTTCATTCCCCACCCCTTCGATCCTGCGGCACGTCTCGCGCCACGCTCTCAGCCTCCCTTGTCGGCAGGCGGACGGGCAGGGGCGAAGGTCCCCAGATGACGGGATGGTGCCCAGGGCGCAGGGGGCACGCGGGTGGTCTGGCGCGTCCCGCTCTTCGACTGACCGCCTGGGGTGCGCCTCAGAGCTTGTCGCGCAGCTTGGACGCGTACACGGCTGCCTGCGTCCGCCGTTCCATCCCGAGCTTGGCGAGCAGCCTGGACACGTAGTTCTTGACGGTCTTCTCCGCAAGGAACAGCTGTTCGGCGATCTGGCGGTTGGTCAAGCCCTCGGCGATGAGCGCGAGGATGCGCTTCTCCTGGTCGGTCAGGCCCGCGAGCCGCGGGTCCTGGTCCGGACCCTCGCGCAGCCGGGTCAGGACGCGCTGGGTCACGGCTGGGTCGAGCAGGGACTGCCCTGTCGACACGCGGCGTACCGCGTCGATGAGGTCGGTGCCCCCGATGACCTTGAGTACGTATCCCGCAGCCCCAGCCATGATCGCGCCGAAGAGTGCCTCGTCGTCGTCGTACGACGTGAGGATGAGGCAAGCGATGGACGGGTCGGTCGATCGCACCTCGCGGCACACGTCGATGCCCGATCCGTCGGGCAGCCGTCCGTCGAGGATGGCCACGTGGGGACGGAAGGCGGGAATGCGCCTCGTGGCCTCCAAGGCGGAGGCGGAGTCGCCGACCACCTCGATGTCGTCCTCAGCCTCGAGGAGGTCCGTCAGCCCCCGACGAACCACCTCATGATCATCCAGGATGAAGACACGGATCGTTTCGCGAGTCCGGTCAGGAGCAGCTGCCACGTGTCCGTTGTACTCCGCTTCTCACCTGCGCGGGGAGCGGAACGTCCCTATCGGGAGGGACCTTCGTCCCGCACCTGGCCCGACGATTCGTCGCCTGTCTGCTCCGTCGCATCGGAGTGCCCGGGTGCGACATCGCCCAGGGGCCGGCGAGGGGTCGCCGGTACGGGTGCGCCGTACCCCATCCGCAGCAGCATCTGCGGGTGACCGATGCGTGTCCGGGGGTCACGGACCAGCCCCCGAAGGTCTGGGTATTCGAGGGGCTGGTTGAGGAACGAGATCGCGATGCCGTGCACGGTGGCGAGCAGCCAGATGTGCTCGAGGGCCTGACCTGCGCGCAGCCAGTGCCGCGGCCAGTCGCCGTCCGTGTAGAGAACTGCCAGCGTGGGCTGGGACTCGAACTCGGCACGCTCCCGGGTCGGGGTGGCTCGCCGGCTGGCGAGGTCGCGGAAGACAGCGTCGACGTTGGTCGGGACGGGGCCGACTGCGGACATCGGTACACCGTCCCGTCGAGTCGGTGCTGTCCCGATCCAGGCGCCGCTCTCGACGCGTCTCTCGGGGTCGGTCGCGTCCATGAGCTCCGCCTCGTGGACGAGGCCCGTGAGTCGGGAGAGCTCTTCCTCGTCGACAGTCGTCAGCGTTGCCCCCTCCGCCTGGGCGGCGTCGCTGAGGAGGCGGAGCTCACTCGAGTGGACCGGACGGTGCGCGAACGGCCGCCGGTTGGTACGCCGCCGGGGGATCGCTGCGTACAGCTCGGCCTCGAAGTGCCCCGGGCCTGTGGCCCGATTCAGGACGACACGGGCAAGCAGCGTCGGTTGGCCGAGGTCGGGAAGCAGTGAGACGGCCGCCTCGTACCCCAGCCTGCGCGCAGCCACCCGGAGGTTGAACAGCGCCGCCCCGCAGCTCATGTGCAGCTGCCGGGCGTCCGGGTCGGCGTGCTCAAGGCGTCGAGACGGGTCACCGTAGAGCTTGACGGCGTCGCCTGCGGCCTCGAACCGCCACGGCTGCGAGTTGTGCAGGCTCGGCGCGGCGGCGGCAGCGCGCAGGAGCACGTCCCACTCGTGGCGTGTGAGGGGGGTCATGGCATTGCTCCCCGGTGGACCACGAGGACAGGGCAGTGGGAGTGCTGCACGAGGGTCTGGCTCGTCGAGCCCAGCAGGGTCCGGGCGAACGCCCCGCGACCCCGGCATCCGACGACGACGAGCCCGGCATCGGCCGACGCCTGGACGAGGGCCTGCGCCGGCGTGGCGGTGACGAACATGCGCTGGACCGGGACGTGCGGGAACTTCTCGCTCCAGCGCTCCACGCTTGCCGCGAGCAGGGCCTGGGCTTGTTCCGGCACCTCCCTGTCGTCACCCCAGATCACGACCTCGACCCCGATCGGTACGGGGTAGGGGTAGGCGTGGAGCGCAGTCAGTGACGTGCCACGCATCTCGGCCTCCTCGAAGGCGAGCCGCAGCGCGTCATCTGCCTCCGCGGAGCCGTCGACGCCCACCAGGACGGGGCCATCCTCGTCCTCCCGGACCACGGCGACGGGGCAGGAGCCGTGGCTCGCCACCCTGACCCCGGTAGAGCCGAGCAGCAGACCGGGGAACCCCCCGTGCCCTCGGCTGCCCACGGCGAGGACGCTCGCGTTCTGAGCGGACCTCACCAGTGCAGTGCTGGCCTCGCCGGTGACCAGGTGTGTCTCGATGCGGACCCGTGGGGTGAGCTCTGCGACTTGGTGCCGCGCGTCGTCCAGGAGCGTCGTGCCACGCGCTTCCGGCTCTGCCAGACCCTGTGCCGGTCGCTGCGAGCCATGGAGCAGGGACGACGTCCAGGCGTGGACGAGATGCAGGGGCGCCCGGCGCATCTCCGCCTCGCGCGCGGCCCACAGCAGGGCCCGGGTGCCGGACTCCGAGCCGTCGACGCCGACGACGACGGCGCCAGGTTCGACGGTGGCGTTCATGGCGGACCTCCCGTCCGCGGCACGTAGAGTGCCTGCCCCTCCACCCTCGCCTGCTGCGTCTGGGCAAGGCAGGGCCGAAGGTCCCGACCGGGCAGGGCGGCCTTCGGGCGCATCCCGGGGACCAAAACCCATCCCCAGGGACGCCCGGGCCGGGCATCGTGGGCTGAGGGCGGCGAGACCACCGCAGGCGCGAGGAGCCGTCATGGACGAGACAGGGGAGACGGCCCTCGTCGGACTCAGCAGCGAGGAGGCGCGGCGGCGACTCGACGACCACGGGCCCAACGAGCTCCCGCAGCCGCCGCGGGACACGGTCGTCACGCGGGCATGGGCGCAGCTGCGCGATCCGATGATCATGCTGCTGCTCGCGGCCGGGGTCGTGACGGCGGTGGTGGGCGACGTCACCGACACGGCGGTCATCGCGGTCGTCGTCGTGTTGAACACGACCATCGGAGTCGTCCAGGAGGTTCGTGCGGGGCGGGCGATAGCCGAGCTGAACCGTCTTGCAGCACCCCGTGCCCGGGTCACCAGGGACGGCGTGCTCGCGACGCTGGCGGCCGGCGAGCTCGTCCCCGGTGACGTGGTGCACCTCGACGCCGGCGACATCGTGCCGGCGGACGGGACGGTCCTCGAGGCTCACCGACTCCAGCTCGACGAGTCGGCGACCACAGGCGAATCCGTCCCCGTCGAGCACGAGGTCGGCAGCGAGGTCCTGTCGGGCACCGTCGTCACCCGTGGCCGGGCCGTGGTGACCGTGACCCGTACCGGGGCGGACAGCGGCCTCGGCCGCATCGCGGCGCTCATCGCGGCCGCGCCCACGCGTGCGACTCCGCTCCAGCAGCGGCTCATCGCGCTGTCCCGCGTCCTCGTGGTGGCGGTTCTCGCCCTGGCTGTGGTCGTGCTCGTTCTCGGGCTGGTGCGCGGCCGGGACGTCGTGGACATGCTCGTCGTCGCCGTCAGCCTGTCCGTCGCCGCCGTTCCGGAGTCGCTGCCCGCAGTCGTGTCGGTCGCGCTGGCGCTCGGCGCCCACCGGATGGCCAGACGCTCGGCCATGGTCCGACGCCTCCCCGCCGTGGAGACGCTCGGGTCCGTCACCGTCATCGCCTCGGACAAGACCGGGACCCTGACCGAAGGTCGCATGGTCGCCGAGGGCCTCTGGACACCGACCGCCACCTATCAGGCCCGGGGCGCCGGCTACTCCCCCGCAGGTGAGGTGGAGCTCGCCCAGGGGGACGAGGAGGCCGATCGAGTACCCCTGACGCTGCTCCGCGACGTCGTGCTGTGCAACGACGCGCACCTGCTCCCCCCGACCGGGCACACGGACTGGACGCCTGCCGGGGATCCGCTGGAGGCGGCGATGCTTGCGGTCGCCGCACGGGGCGGCGTGGACCCGGACGCCATACGGGAGCAGTGGCCGAGGCAGGCCGAGATCCCCTTCGACAGCCTCCGTCAGCGGATGACGACACTGCACGCCGCCGGCGACGGCTGGCTTGTCGTGTCGAAGGGTGCGCCCGAGGTCGTGCTGCGCGACCTGGTCGACGGGGATCGGACGGTCGAGGCGGCTCGGGACGCCACCGAGCGCCTCGCCGGTGAGGGCTACCGGGTGATCGCGGTGGCCGAGGCCCATCACGACGTTCGCCCGGCCGAGCTCGAGCGTGGCCTGCGACTCGTCGGGCTCGTCGCCGTTGCGGACCCGCCGCGGGACACGGCGCGCGAGGTCGTGGAGGCGTGCCGGGATGCGGGAATCCGGTTCATCCTCGTCACGGGGGACCATCGCGACACCGCGCGGGCGATCGCTGCCCGCGTCGGCATCGCGGACGGCCGGACGGAAGCCGTCGACGGCGAGGACGTCGCGCGAGGGGACCACGTCGACCGCGTCGCCAGCATCGGTGTCTACGCCCGCACGCGACCGGAGCAGAAGGTCGACATCATCGAGGCGCTCCAGCGCGCAGGCGAGGTCGTCGCCATGACCGGGGACGGGGTCAACGACGCCCCGGCCCTGCGGCGCGCCGACATCGGGGTCGCCATGGGCAGGGGCGGGACCGAGGTGGCCAGGCAGGCCGCGGCCCTCGTCCTGGCCGACGACGACCTCCGCACGGTCGTGGCCGCGGTCGAGGAGGGTCGGCGGATCTTCGCCAACATCCGGGCGTTCCTCCGGTACGCGGTCGCCGGCGGGTTCGCGGAGATCCTCGTCATGCTCGTCGGCCCGTTTCTCGGGGTGGCCGTGCCGCTGCTGCCGGCGCAGATCCTGTGGATCAACATGCTCACCCACGGGCTGCCGGGTGTCGCATTCGGCGCAGAGCCACTCGACCCGTCGGTGATGCGGCGGCCGTCCGCACCTCCGCAGGAGTCGGTGCTCGGTGGGGGGCTGTGGCGGCAGATCGCGACGACCGGAGCCCTCATCGCTGCGGTCGCGGTGGGTGCTGGCCTCTGGGCCGACGCCTCGGGCGAGCACGCGCAGAGCTGGATCTTCCTCACCCTCGGGCTCGGCCAGCTCGGCGTCGCGCTTGCCTTGCGCGCCCGAGTACGGCCGCGCCCGCTGCGCCAGCGTGGTCTGGAGGCTGCGGTCGCCGGGGCGGCGGCGCTGCAGGTCGCCGGGGTCTATTTCGAGCCGTTACAGGCGCTGCTCGGAACCCAGTCCATCGGGGTCTGGCAGGGGCTCTGTCTCGCCGTGCTCTCGGCGATTCCGGGCCTGATGGTCGCGCTTTCGGCACGATGGGTGCGTACCGGGAGGCCGGTTGACGAGTCGACGGTGCCGTCCGAGACAGGGGGAGTGTCACGTGACACCCGGTGAACACAGGATGACGAACGCCGCCTGCGGCCGCACGGGCACGTCATGAGCGGCTCGGCCGTGCAGGAGGCGGGGCTGCTCGACTCCGCCGCGCAGCACGCGTCGTTCGCCGTGCCGACCGTGGGACCCACTGAGGTTGCGTCGGACGTCCTGCGCCGGCTCGTCGGCCACGAGTACGAGAGCGCGGCAGTCGTCGCGGTCTGCGTCGAGGACCGGTTGGTCGGCGTCGTGACGATCGAGCGACTGCTGGCAGCCGGACCTCGTTCGACCATCGGCGAGATCATGGATCCCGACCCTCCGACCGTTTCTCGCGGCACCGACCAGGAGGTCGCCGCGTGGCGTGCCGTGGAGCACGGGGAGCGAGGCCTGGCGGTGGTCGGCCAGGACGGTCGGTTCCACGGTCTGATCGCACCGCAGCGGCTCCTGGCCGTGCTGCTTGCCGAGCACGACGAAGACATGTCACGGCTCGGCGGGTACTTGCACACGACGGCGGAGGCACGGACCGCCAGCACCGAGCCCGTCGTCGACCGGTTGTGGCACCGCCTCCCCTGGCTCCTTGTCGGCCTTGCCGGCGCCCTGGCCGCGGCGGGGATCGTGGGCTCGTTCGAGGCCGCGCTGGAGCGCAGCGTGCTCGTCGCGTTCTTCATCCCGGGTGTGGTCTACATCGCCGACGCGGTGGGGACGCAGACCGAGGCGCTCGTGATCCGCGGGCTCTCGGTCGGCGTCGGCATCCGACGGGTGGCCTTCCGCGAGATCGTCACCGGGCTACTCGTCGGCGCGATCCTGGGATGCCTGTCGGCGCCTGCGGTCTGGCTGCTCTGGGGCGAGGCCGAGGTGGCGCTCGCCGTAGCTGTCTCGGTCTTCTCCGCGTCCTCCATCGCCACATTGATCGCCATGGCACTGCCCTGGCTGATCGGCCGGCTCGGTCTGGACCCGGCGTTCGGCTCGGGCCCGCTGGCCACCGTCGTGCAGGACCTGCTCTCGATCATCGTGTACTTCGCCGCTGTGAGCCTGATCGTGACCTGAGGGGTCGGACGTCCCACTCGTCCCTTGGGGCCTTTCGGGCCTGTCCTTGGGACCAACGGCTGCTGACCGGCCCCGCCGACGGGCCCATCCTGTGAGCAATCGTGGGGCCGTGAGGGGAGGCACCTGATGTCAGACGTGATCGTGGTCGGGATCGACGGATCCGAGGGTTCGCGTCGTGCCCTGCGGTGGGCTCTGGACGAGGCCGTCCGCCGAGACTGTGCTGTCGAGGCGGTCAGGGCCTGGCCATCGAGGGATGTCATGGGCGATGTTCACGGGGAGCTGCCGGACGACCGGGCCAGCGAGGGCCGTCGGTCAGCGGACGAGCAGCTGCGTCACATGGTCGATGCCGAGGTTCGCCGGCTCGAGGCGCCTCCCGCGGTCTCCTCCGAACTGGTTCACGGGCACGCCGTCGACGTCCTCCTGCGGCTCTCGTCAAGCGCGGCGCTCCTCGTGGTCGGCAGCCACGGAACGTCCGGCATCCTGCACGAGGCCCTCGGGTCGGTCAGCGAGGCCTGCGGCCGGCTGGCCGAGTGCCCTGTCGTGGTTCTGCCGCCACCGAGCAGACGCGATCCGGGGTCCCCCCGCGGAGAGGTCGACCGCCCAGCTGCGGGCCAGGCCTGACGGCGTGACCGGGAGGCGGCTCCGGGAGCCTACGGCCGCGTGGTCGCGAGGTGCGGGAATGGTCGTCACCTTTCGGTGCCCTCGCTGCCCTCGTCCTCGGCTCCGTCGCTGTCTGCCTGGTCACCGAGGACGGTGAAGGAGCGGTCGAGGTGGACGTCCACCTGGCTACCGTCGTCGAGGGTGACCTCGACCTCGTAGTAGCCCTCCTCGTCTCCCACCTCGGTCCCGGTGACCTCGCCGCCGCCGGTGTGCTGCAGGGCGGCTTCAGAGGCGCGGCCCAGCGCTCCACCGGTGATCGGGGCCTCGCTGTCGCCCCCGGCGACCGCGATTCCCGCGCCGGTACCGGCGAGGCCCAAGGCAAGGGCGGCCCCGGCCAGCCATGTCGTACGGCGTCGCATGCGGATCACTCCAGTCTCGGTTCCCGGGTCCTGCCACCTCAGCATGCACACGACGTTCTGAAGCCACGCTGAACACCAGGACGGCACCTCGTCGTGACGCGCGACACGACCGGTCCCGGTGCAGGCCTCCGGCCATCCGCGCAACGTGCTTGTCGCGGACCCGACGTCTTGGGGACCCAGGGCAGCAGGCCCGGTCAGTGCACGGTGACGTGGACGTGGTCGTAGTGGTTGGCGGTCGCCGAGCCACGGTCTTCCATCGGGCGCCAGCCTTCACTGCTGCGTTGGGTGGTCCAGATCCGCTGTGACCAGATCACCTCGCTGACGCCGAGGCGGGCGTGGTGCGCTCGAACCCACCCGGCGATGGCGTCACCGAGCGCGGAGCCGGAGATCATGATGTCGAGTGCGCGGCCGTCACCGTGTTCGCCGCCGTCGCCGGGGCGAAGGCCCAAGTAGGAGTCGACGGCGGGGAACTCCGCACAGACTGCGCGGTGCACGCTGACCGCATTGGCCGTCAGGCCCTCCTCGACCTCCGAACCGGAGGGGCACGCAGACGTCGAGAGGCCCTTCCTCGTTCCGTGCACCTCCACCCTGGCGACCGGCTCGACCCGTACCGTCCTGTCGACCTTCGTGCGGTCGCGTCTCTCACCGTTGGCCAGGACCATCCGGTAGGTGTCGACGCCGATGCCGTCGTGGCCGCGGCGCTGCACCGTCTCCCGACCCTCGGCCATCTCGTCGTCGTATCGCACCACGGTCTTGTTCGGGATCGCGACCTTGACCTTGCGTGTGTCGTGCTCGATGCGTACGACACGGACGCGGGAACCGTCGTCGATGGGTGTGCCGGGGGAGGGTGTGATCTCGTCGTTTGTGTCGTAGGAAATGTCGAGGTCGCGCAGTGCCCCACGCGCGGTCAGCGCTGTCGTGCTCTTTGTCGACTTCTCGTCGCCGTTGACGAGCGTGATTCTCTTGTCCGTCTTGACGCTGAGGTCAATACCTTCACGGCCGATTCGAGCGCTGCGGCTTGCCGACAGGTCCGCCTCGGCGTATCGCTGGCCGATCTGGGTGAGCGCCGTGCCGACCCGCAGCGCGGTCACCCAGTAGCCCCGCTCCTCACCGTCCACCGTGAGGTCGAGCTCTCGACCGAAACGAAAGGCGATCTGCGAACCGTCCTCGACAGCACTCCCGGGCGAGGGTGCGATCGCGTCGTGCGGGCCGATCTCGATGTCCTGCGACTCCAGGACCTCCTGAACGGTTGTGCCAGAGGTCGTGACCTCGTGCGACACCCCGTCGATGGACAGCGACACGGTCTTGTAGCGTGCCGAGAAGGCGTCCGGGCCACCCAGAATCACTGGGCCGGCGAGGCCGATTGCCGCGACAAGAGTGGTGGGTTTGCGCGCGATGCGCCAGCGGTTGCGTCCCCCCGGTCGGGCGTGACGCGCCGACCGGCCCGCGTGTCCGGCGTGCCGACCTCGACGAGTCCCGCGTGAGCGAGCGGCTCCGTTGCGCACGACCCTCCGGCCTCCACATTCGGGAAATAAAGCCCGGACCATAACCGGTCCAGACAGGAGGGTCAAAATGGTGCAATCTGTACCTCGGGAACTACGTGGAGTGTCGGAAAAGGCACCTCATTGTCACGAGCCATACGCGAGCCGTGAGAACGCTCCGGTGCACTCGCCGCGTGGAACCGCCGTTAATGCCACGCCGCTTGACCGTGCAGCCGCGTCATGCTCGAGGGTCTCTGGTGCGGGCGAACGACGGGGCCGATGAACCTGGGCGCGGGACCGCGCCGAGCTGCTTGCCCAACGTCTGCACGTACTCCCGCGCGCCGGCTTCCGTCGAATGCTCGCTGAGAGAGATGTCCGGTCGGTTCGCGTCCCAGGTCGCCACGACGACCCAGACGTCGTCACCCTCTCGGTGCCAGACGCGGACAGTGGCCACGTGCGCAAGGTTGACCAGGCTGTCGTCGGCTGCAGCCACCCACTGCTGACTCAGATGTGCCAGTTCTGCCATGTCGCGCCCTTCGTCATGGTCCATTCCCGCCGGGCCACGCCGGCGGCCGACCCTTCAGTCTGTCCTCGGAGAAGTGAAGATTTTCTCGGAAGTCAGGATCGGGCGGGTCGGAGAGGGTTGCCGGGGAAACCTCCGGCGGTACCCGGGTGGCGTACCCCGCCTGGTCAGGGGCTGGTGAGGGCGGGGGTGGCCTGGAGGAGCAGGTGCTGGACATCCTTGGTGGGGACGGGCCGCGCGTAGTGGAAGCCCTGGGCCTGGCCGATGCCCGCCGTACGCAGCATGGCGTGCTGGTAGGGGGTTTCCACGCCTTCGGCGACGACTTTGAGGCCGAGGTGGCCGGCGAGGGCCGTGATGCCGTTGACCAGTGCGGAGGGGCCGTGCTCGAGCTCGGCGGTGATGCTGCCGTCGATCTTGATGGTGGTGAAGGGCAGGGCGCGCAAGGTGGGCAGGGAGGCGTGGCCGGTGCCGAAGTCGTCGAGGGCGAGTCCGATGCCGAGGCCGGCAAGCTCTTCGAGTGCGGTGTGGGTCCGGGGTTGGCTGCCGAGGAGGACGCTGTCGGTGATCTCGAAGGTGAGCCTGTCGGGGGAGATGCCTCGACGTCCCAGGGTGGCGGCCACCCGCGCGGCGAGGTCGGAGGTGTTGAGCTGGCCCGCCGCGATGTTGACCGCGAGGGCGAGGTCGGGGTGTCCGGTGGCGTGCCAGGTGGCGAGGTCGGCGCAGGCGGTGTCGAGGATCCAGTCCCCGAGCGGCACGATGAGGCCGGTGTCCTCGGCGACGTACAGGAACTCTGCCGGGGGCAGCAGCGTCCCGTCCCGCTCCCAGCGCACCAGAGCCTCGACACCGATCACGGTGCCTGTGGTGACGTCGACCAGGGGCTGGTAGTGCAGGCTGAACTCGTGGTGGTCGAGGGCCTCCCGCAGGGCGACCTGGAGGGACAGCCGGTCGAGGGCTTGCTCGTGCAGGGCCGGCTCGTAGCTGCTGGCCTGGTCCCGGCCGCCGTTCTTCGCCCGGTACATCGCCAGGTCGGCGTTGCGCAGGAGCTCCTCACCGGACTCGGCGGAGGACCAGGGGGCGATGCCGATGCTGCCGCTGACGCTCACCGTCGCGCCGCCGATGTGGAACGGCTCACGCAGCCGGGCCAGCAGCCGGTCGGCCGCCTGGTGGGGGTCGCTGCCGGTCGCGAGGACCACCGCGAACTCGTCCCCGCCGAGGCGGGCGACCACGTCGTCTCCGCGTACGGCCTGACGCATCCGGTCGGCCACCTCCTGGAGCAGGACGTCGCCGCCCTGGTGGCCCAGGGTGTCGTTGACCTCCTTGAAGCCGTCGAGGTCGATGAAGCAGACCGCCTCCCCCCGCCGACCGCCCATCATCTCGGCGTCGAGGTGGTCGCGCAGGCTGCGCCGGTTCGGCAGCTGGGTGAGCGGGTCGTGGTACGCGTGGTGGCGCAGCTCGTCCTCGCGGCGGCGCAGCTGACCGGTGAGGCTCACGCTGTCGAGCGCCACCACGGACTGGCGGGCCAGCAGGAGGAGGACGACCGCGCCGGCAAGCCACACCTGGAACTGGGAGACCTCCAGAGCCCCCGCGGCGATGGCGTGCCAGGTCGCGACGGTCAGGGCGATCACGGTCACCCCGTAGGGGACGAAGATGGCCCAGGGGCGCAGCGACGGCGCACCGTGGGGCGCGCCGCGGTCCTTGTAGGTGGTCGCAGCCACGCCCACGAGGAGCAACCCGGCCCACCAGCCGATGTCGATCGGGTTTCCGGTGTAGTACGCGTCCTGCGCGGTCAGCAGCAGGTAGCCCGTGTCCCCGACGACGAGCAGCACCATGCCGACGAGCAGCACGCTCAGCGGCTCGCGCCCTCCCACCGCGGTACGACGCACGGCGAGCAGCAGCATGCTCAGCACGAGCACGTCCCCGCAGGGGTAGGCCACCGCGACCGCACGCTCGGTCCATTCCTGGCCGCCGGCGGCGTAGATCCCGCCGATGACCACGGACCAGCTGATCAGCAGCATCGAGACCATGATCAGGCCGGCGTCCAGCCCCGACCTGGCGAACGACCATCCACGTCCGTGCACCGAGGGGTAGCAGAACGCGCCCGCGGCCAGCAGCACCGAGGCGGAGAGGAACCCCACGTCCGGGGGGCCGGGGAACGGAGGCGAGGACTTGAGCGCGAGCTCGTAGAAGGAGTAGCTGGCCTGCCCGGCCGCCCACGCGCAGGCTCCGGCGCCCAGCAGGAGCCAGGAGGCACGGGCACGCCCGCGAAGCCGAAAGGCCCGGGTGATGGCGAGCAGCCCCCCGACCACCGGCCCGGCGACCATGAGGATGGTCCCGGCCCAGAACCCCGCTCGGGTCTGCGACCAGCCGAACACACCGCCGGAGGCGTAGACGCCCGCGGCCAGCAGCGTGGCGAGGAGGACCACCCGGGAACGATCCATGTCCACCTCATCGACGGCGACGTGCGGGTCGCACTAGCCACCAATCGGGTGACCCCCATTCAGTCCCCTGGGGCATATCGCACGTCCTCGGCTGGCGAGAGGAGCTCGGCTCCTTGGCAGGTACGCCACCGCCACCCGACTCCGTCGTGCTCGAGCAGGCCGCTGAGCCGGTACGGGACGTGCTCGACGGTTCTGGCGGGGTCACCGATGGGGGTCACGCGCAACGTCGTCTCAGCCACCACGACGGCACGCGCGCCCAGCGGCAGCACGTACACCTCGGCGGCGTGCCAGTCGTAGCGCTCGTCCCGGGCGAAGAGGTCGGCGAGCAGGTCCGCTACCGCGGCGCGTCCGACCGCGACCTCGCCCGGCTCCGACCCGGCGTACGCGATGTCGTCGCTGTCGACAAAGTGGCCGAGCACCCGCGCAGCCTCACCGGAGGCGAACGCCGCACCCATGGCATCCACGGCGCGCCCGGCCTCGACGGGCGTAAGCGCGACGGTGGTGAGCGGGGTCATCACGCGACCTGCTCGACGAGAGCAGGCTCGGTCGTGGGTTCAGCGTCCGGCTGACTCGCGCTGGCGCGCTCAGGCGCGCGGACCCCAGGGACGAACAGGAACGCGAGCGTCACCGCGGCTCCGAGTACCCCAGCGCCGACCAGCGCCGACCGCACGCCCACGGCCGCGGCCACGGGCGCGGTGAGCGCGAACGAGACCGGCACGAGCGCGGTCGAGATGAGCCAGTCGAGTGAGGAGACGCGGCCCATGAGCTCCGCGGGGACACGCCGCTGCTTGGTCGTCGTCCAGGCCACTGCCCCCACGGCCTCGCACCCACTGACCACGGCGGCGACGAGCATCAGCTGCCAGCCGGACGAGGCCAAGCCATACCCGGCGACGGCGAGCGTGCCCAGCGCCCAGGCCAGGTAGGTGAACGACATCACCCGTCGCGGGACACCGGCCTGGCCGATGACGAGCGCGGCGAGCAGCGCGCCCACTCCGCCTGCGGCGAGGATGACGCCGAGATCGTGCGCGCTGCCGCCAAGGTCGTTCTTCACCAGGTACGGCAGCAGGACCTCGGTGGGGCCGAGGAAGAGCAGGTACGTGAACGACGCCGCGATGAACGTCGCCCACAGCCAGCTGTGGCGCCGAACGAAGGCGAAGCCCTCCCGAGTCTCCGCCCAGGCGCCGCGCACGGTCATGCGCACGGCGGCGGCAGCACGCTGCCGCGGGCGCGGTGTGACCCGGGCCAGGCATGCGACCGACACGGCGAACGTGGCCGCGTCGAGCGCGAACGCCCAGCCGGCGCCGGCCGTCCCGACAAGGATGCCTCCGAGTGCGGGCCCGGCCAGCCACAGTGCCGCCGGACGGGCGAACTGGTCCAGTGCGTTCGCCTCGGGCAGCCGCTCCGCTGGGACGATCTCGGGCACGATCGCGTCGAAGGCCGGCATGAAGAAGCCCGCGGCCGCCCCGTACACGGCGGCCACCGCCAGGAGGTGCCAGAACTCGAGCGTCTGCGTGAGGGCGAGGACGGCGAGCAGGGCGAGGCACACCCCGCGGACGGCGTCCGCGAGCAGCATCACGCGTCGTCGCTCGAACCGATCGGCCACCACGCCGCCGACGAGGAGCAGCGCCACCTGCGGCGCCGTGAGAGCCACCCCGACGAGGGACATCGCGACCGGGCGGTTGACCAGGTCGTACGCCTGCCAGGCCATCGCCACGAGCAGGACGCCGTCACCGAGCAGGGACAGCGTCATGCCCGTCCAGAGCAGGCGGAAGTCCCGCAGCCGCAGTGGACGCAGCAGGGCGACCCGGCCGGGATGCCCGTCCTCGTCGACGACGCGCACTAGGCTGCCTTCTGCAGTGGGAACCTCTCGACGAGGTCGCGCAGCACCTGGCAGAGCTGCGTGATCTCCTCGTCCGTGTTCGCCGCGGTGACCTGAATGCGGAAGCCGACCTCGTCGCGCGGCACGATCGGGTACGCGGCCAGCGTCACGTAGACGCCCCGGTCGAAGAGGAACTCCCCGACGGCGTCGACGTCGTCCGGGTTCTCCAGCGGCAGTTCGATGATCGGGAGGTCAGAGGTGTTCGGCGTGTGCACCCCGAGGGCGTGCACGGTGTCGAGCACCCGAGCGGTCTTGCGGTGCAGGTCGGTGCGGATCGCGTCCCCGCGGCTCTCGTTGACGTCCAGCCCGGCCATCACCGTCGCCAGCGATGCCGTCGGTGACGGGCCCGAGTACAGGTACGGTGCGGCCGCGACCTTGAGCAGGTTCTTCAGGCTGGTCGGCAGCGCGAGGAACGCGAGCAGCGACGAGTACGCCTTGGAGAAGCCACCGACGAGCACCACGTTGTCGTAGGACTCGCCGGCCAACTTGACGATGCTGTTGCCGCGGAGCCCGTACGGATGTCCCGGGCTCGGCTGCTCACCGATGACACCGAAGCCGTGCGCGTCGTCCACGTAGAGCAGGGCGTCGTTCTCCCGGCAGACCCGTGCGAACGTCGCCAGGTCCGCCGCGTTGCCGGTCATGCTGTTCACGCCGTCCATCACGACGAGGCGGCGGTGGCGGGGGTCCGCGGCGCGCAGCGAGTGCGCGAGGTCGTCGGCGTTGTCGGCCTCGAACCTCACGACGGTGGCGCCTCGGCCGCGGGCGATCGTGGTGCCGTCATAGATCGTCTTGTGCGCCTTGGCGTCCATGAAGATCGTGCCCTGGCCGGCGAGGATCGGGATGACCGCGTGGTGGATGTGCGTGATCGTCGGCAGGACGAGCGTGTCGGGCGCCCCGAGCAGGTCGGTGAGACGGTCCTCGATGTCCACGCAGATCCGGGGGCTGCCGAGCAGGCGCGACCAGGACGGGTGCGTGCCCCACTTCGCGACGGCCGGGTCGATCGCGGCCATCACCTCGGGGTCCAGGTCGAAGCCGAGGTAGTTGCAGGAGCCGAAGTCGGACAGCCAGTGGTTCCCGATCCTGATGCGGCGTCCGTCGATCTCCTCGATCACGGCGTCGTAGAGCGGGCTCTGTCGGCGTAGCCGGTCCAGGTCGTCCCATCGCGCGACGCTGCCCGGCGCCAGCCTCTGGGCACTGCTCAGGATGGTGGAGCTCATCGCGTGGGGTCCTCTCGGTGGCCGGCCGGCAATGCGACCTCGGCGGTGCGGGGGAAAGATGCCCTGCTGCTCGGGAGCAGGTCGCCACGACATCGGCATCCCGGGGCCGCGAGTTGAGGACGCCCGCGCGTCGTCGGGCCGATCACGCTTCCGGATGATCACGGAACGGGCCGGCCAGCCGTCGCAGCCCGAAGGTGAGGCTCAGGTTTCTGCCGCAAGACGCCGATGGCCACTCTGTACGCGGGAGTCGCGTACCAAGATCACGCAGCGGGGGGACGGATGAGCACGGAATCGCATCGGACTCGTCCTCTGGCCGTCACGGTCTCTTGCGGGCTCTCTGTTGTGGCCGCGCTGGCCTATGTGGCGTCGGTGCTGATTCCCGGGATCCGGGGGGAGCCGGGCTATTCGCGACTGTGGGAGATCGCGGTGTACCTCACCGTGTTCTACGCCTCGTCGGCGACGTGCCTACTCCGGGCCTGGATGATCCCCCGAGCCCGCGCTGGGTGGCTGGCTCTGGGCGTGGGGATGTTCCTGTACGCCTCCGGGGGCGTGTACTTCTCGCTGATCACCCAGCTCATGCATGAGCCCCCCTACCCCTCGCCCGCCGACGGGTTGTGGCTGTCCTTCTACCCGTGCGCGTTTGTGGCCATCGTCCTGTTCGTCCGCCACGCCGAGCCCCGATTCCAAGCGAGCATGTGGCTCGATGGACTGATCGCGGGCTTGGGTGGTGCAGGCATCGCCGCAGCCATTGCCTTCGGTCGGATCGCGGATGGGGCGGCTGCGGGGTCGTTCGCCGCGGTGGCGACCAACCTCGCCTACCCGGTCGGCGACCTCATCCTGTTGCTTCTCGTGTTGGGTGCACTGGCGCTGCTCGGACCGCGCGCCGGTCTGAAGTGGTGGCTGCTCGCCGGGGGCCTTGTGCTCTTCGCCGCCGCTGACTCCTGGTTCCTCACTCAGGTCGCCGCGGGCACCTACCACCCAGGAAGCGCGGTCGACGGTGCCTGGGCGCTGGGTGGCGCGTTCATTGCCGCATCAGCCGCCGCCCGCACGCACGCCGCATCACGGTCTGCCCCGCACGGGTGGGCGGTGTTGGCAGTCCCGTCGGTGTTCGCCTTCCTCGCGCTGGGGACGCTCGCCTACTCGGCGTCGGGAGAGGGTGTGCTGGCCGCCGGACTGATCGGGGCCGCCCTGGCCGCCGCTTTCGTGCGGGCTGGTGTCACCTTCCGTGAGGTGATGGCGCTGGCCGACCTGCGCCGCCAGTCGCGTACGGACGAGCTCACCGGGCTGGCAAACCGCCGCGCCTTGGACCAGGAGATCGGCGATCTCAGCCACGAAGACCTGAACGCCACCACCGCGCTGCTGCTCATCGACCTCAAGACCTTCGCGGAGATCAACGACTCGCTCGGTTCCCGCACGGGAGACGAGCTGCTTCGCGAGGCTGGCCGGCGGCTGGCCGCCCTTGCCGAGCCTGGACAGACCTTGGCCCGCATCAGTGCCGATCAGTTCGCCCTGCTGGTTCCCGAGGCTCAGCGCGTCGCTGCCGAGCAGTCCGCGACGCGGGTGATCGCCGCGTTCCGCCACCCCCTCGAGGTCACCGGTCTGCGCCTCATCCTCGACGTCAATATCGGCATCGCCGTGGCCTCGGGATCCCGCACCCTGCGACTGGCCACGGACGCACAGGACGCGCTGGCCAGGGCGAAGACCACGACGGCCGGCATCCACCTCTTCAGCCGCGACGACGACCGGGACGCCGCTGCCAACCTGCAGACCGTCCGTGAGCTCGACAACGCCATCGACGCCGGCGAGCTCGTCCTCTACTACCAGCCCCAGGTCAGCCTCACCCACGGTGGCTGCGTGGGCGTCGAGGCCCTGGTTCGCTGGCAGCATCCCGCCCAGGGTCTCCTCAGCCCGGACCAGTTCCTGACCGCCGCCGAACAGGGCGGCCTGATGCCCCGCCTCAGCCTCGCGGTCCTCGGGCAGGCCACGGCCATGGCCCGCGGACTGTTCGATCTCGGCCTGCAGGTGCCGGTGGCGGTCAACCTCTCCCCCACGAACCTCCTCGATGTCGACCTTCCCCACCAGATCGGCCAGATCCTGCACCACAGCGGACTGGACCCTGCCTACCTCGAGCTCGAGATCACCGAACAGGTCTTCCTCGCCGATCGCCACCGCACCGCCGATGTCCTCACCCAGCTGCGAGCGCTCGGCATGCGCGTTGCCCTGGACGACTTCGGCACCGGCTTCTCCTCCCTCACCCACCTGCAGACGCTGCCGGTCGACGTGATCAAGCTGGACCGTTCCTTCGTCCACCGCATCCTCACCGACCCCAAGGCAGCCGCCATCGTCACCTCGCTGATCGACCTCTCCCACGCCCTCGGGCTGCGCGTGGTCGCCGAGGGCATCGAAGACCAACCCACGCTCGACCAGCTCGCACGACTCGGCTGTGACCTGGCGCAGGGCTACCACCTCGCCCGTCCCATGCCCACCGAACAACTCCTCGCCTGGCTCGGGGCGCATGCACGTACCCCTCAGCCAGCCTGACGAGAGGCCGTCACCCGGACGTACGTGTCGTCTGCCTCAGACAGCTCACAGGACGAGGCTCGTCGCGATCGCTACGTGACCAGGGTGCCGCGACGGGCGACGACCCGCCCTCGCTTGAGCACCCGGTCCCGGGCCGGCCGGGTGACGACGGCTTCGGCCGGGGTGTGCGCGGCGAGGACGACGATGTCGGCCGGGGCGCCCACGGACAGGCCGTACGCCGGCAGGCCGAGCATCTGCGCGCCGCCGTACGTGGCGGCATGGAGCGCCAGCTCGATGTCCTCGTCGCGCCGGAACCCGCTGCGGTACGCCACGTGCATGGCCCGGTCGAGCATGTCGCCTGTTCCGTACGGCCCCCACAGGTCGCGGATCCCGTCATGGCCGCAGGCGACGTTGACCCCGGCGGCGCGCAGCCTCCGGATCGGGACCACGGGGAAGCTGTAGACCGCCGCGGTCACCAGCGTCACGCCCGCCGCCGCGAGCCGCTCCGCGAGTCGGTCCTGGGTGCTCTCGTCCGCCTGGGCCAGGGCGTACGCGTGACTGACGGTCACCCTGCCGCCGAGCCCGGCAGCCGAGGTTCGCTCGGCGATCAGCTCGAGCTCCCACAGGCCCAGCGTGCCGGCGTCGTGCAGGTGGATGTCGATCGCCGCACCGTGTCGCTCGGCCAGGCCGAACACGATGTCGAGATGCCGTACGGGGTCGCCGTCGATGCCTGCCGGGTCGATCCCCCCGACCGCCTCGACGCCACTGCCCAGCGCGTCGTCGAGCAGCTCCGCGACGTCGGGCGCGGAGACCACGCCACCCTGCGGGAACGCGACCTGCGAGACAGTGACTCGCCCGTCCAGCCGTCGGGCGGCCTCGCGCACCACCTCGACCCCGTTGAGCCCGACGGCGGTGTCGACGTCGGTGTGCGTGCGCACGTAGGAGGTGCCCGCGATGACCATGCGCTCGAGCAGCGCCGTGACGTTCTGGGCGTCCGGCAGCCCGAGCTCGCCCTTCATGCGTCGCTCGGTCGTGATCCGGTCAGCGAGGGAGTTCCCGGCCGTGTGCGGCACCCAGGCTCTCCCGAACATGGTCTTGTCCAGGTGGCAGTGCGCTTCGACGAAGCCAGGCAGGAGGAGGCGGTCCGACACGTCGAGCACCTCTGCGCCCGGCGCGTCCACCTGCGGCGCGATCTGGTCGATCAGCCCGTCCCGTACCCCCACGTCGGCAACGCCGCCGAGGGGCCAGGGTCGCCCGCCGCGCAGGAGCAGGTCCGCGCCCACTAGGGCATCCCGGTCCACGTCGTGTCCGTGGAGCTCCCAACCAAAGGACACCTCCTTGCCCAGCGGGTGAGCAGATCATTCACGCTACTCAATCCCCTGGGGATCTGAACTCGCTGTGTGACCTGGCATCAACCGCACGACCCGACGGTGTCCCCGACACCTCAGCCAGGCAGCCCCACCCGGCGGCTGAGGCTGAGACCGTCGACGGGCACGACGCGTTCCACCTGCTGGGACGTCACGCTGGACGATTCCGCATCCCGGGGTATATGGCTGCGGGGTCGCCTAGCAAGGAGTGCACATGTCGAAGGCTCGTGACCACGCCGGCTCAGGACTGCGCGGCATCGTCGGCGCCAGCCTGACCCCGTTCCGGGACGACGGCACGGTGGACGTCCACCGGCTCTGCGAGCTGGTCGAGTTCATGGCGGGCCATTGCGACGCGGTCTCGGTGCTCGGAGCCGAGGTGTCCGAGTACCAGGTCCTCAGTCCACGAGAGCGCCGCTCGGTTCTCGTCGAGGGGCTCGGCGCCGCCCAAGGGCGCGTCAGGACCCTCGCGGGCGCCTCGAGTCCGTCGGTCGGGGAGGTCGTCGAGCTGAGCGAGATCGCGGCGGACGCCGGAGCAGACCTGATCCAGGTGCTGATGCCGCTGCGGCCGTGGGGAGGGCAGCCCAGCGAGCGTGACCTCGTCGCGTACTACGAGGCCGTCACCGCACGCGCTGCTCTGCCCGTCGTCGCGTACCACAACCCCGGGCGGGGCGCAGATCCGACGCCACCCACGATGGTGCGCATCAGTGAGATCGACGGCGTTGTCGCGTTCAAGGAGAGCTCGCGCGACATCTCCCGGATCGGACGCCTGGTCACCGAGATCGAGCTCAGCGGAAACGCGAACTACTGCACGACCATGCAGCCCTTGCTCGCCACACTGGAGCTGGGGGGATCCGGCGCGATGATGCCCCCGCCGGCGACCCTGATCGCGCGGGAGATCGCCCGCGCGTTCGACGCAGGTGACCGGGACGCGGCGGCACGCTGGCAGCGCGGCTTCACGCTCTTCCCCTCGCGATGGGGCAGCTACGGGTTGGCACCCGTGATGAAGGCGGCGATGCGTCAGATCGGCATCGACCTGGGGCAGCCGGCGGCGCCGTACGCCCCCGTCAGCGAGTCGGACGCCGAGGAGATCGGCGCGGCATTGCGTGACGCCGGGCTGTTCGAGCTCCTCGACCTCGCGGTCAGCCGCTAGAACCGCGCGTCGCCGGTCCCGGTGAGCGAGGCGTTCTCCTCGCGCAGCACCTCCTGAGCCACGGCACGCGCGCGATCGACATGCTGCGCGCAGGCGGCCCATGCAGCGTCACCGTCGCGACGGCGGATCGCGTCGATGAGCACGCGCAGCTCGTTGAGGGACTCTGCCGACCTTCCTGGTCTCTGCAGGGACGTGGCGCGGAGGAACGTCACGCGTGCGCGCAGGGAGTCGAGAACCCACAACACGGTCTCGTTCCCGGCCCCGTCGAGGAGCACGTCGTAGAAATGGTCCTTGGCTGCGAGAAGAGCCGTAGGGCTCCCCTCCTCGCTCTCTCGCTCGATCCGGTTGACGGCCTCCTCCAGTGCGTCCACCTGCGCGTCACTGGCTCGCTGTGTGAAGAGCTGCCCGGCCAAGGCCTCCAACACCGCGCGGACGGCGTACAGGTCGGCGGCCTCTTCCAGGCTCGTCTGCCGGACGATCGGGCCGCGATGGGCGGCCATGGTGACCAGGCCCTCCGCCTCGAGCTGACGCAGCGCCTCTCGGATGGTGGTGCGGCTCACGCCCGTGAGCTCGCACAGCTGACGCTCGACGAGGCGCTGACCCGGGGCGAAAGTGCGGTTGAAGATGGCCTGGCGCAGCTTGGTGAGCACCTGCTCACGAACTGGAGCTGCGACGACCGACACCCGCAGTGGGCTGTTCTCCACTCACTGCCTCCTCTGGGCCAGTGGGTCCGAGTCACGGCCTGTCCGCGGCAGCGGACCAGTCGCTGAACCGCTGAACTGAACCCACCCTTGTCACAACAAGTTCGACATGGTACCTGTAGGACTGTCCGACAAAATGGTTGGACCATCATACAAACAACCGGTCTGCGGGGGTCGACCACATGATCACGATCCGTCGTCTCGACCTCGCGGATGCACAGGAGCTACTCGACGCCGCTGCCGAGAAGGCACGGGAGATCGGCGTCCCGATGTGCACCGCGGTCGCCGATGAGGCAGGCAACCTCCTCGCGTTCTCCCGTATGGACGGTGGCAAGGTCTCCAGCATCTCGATCGCCATCGACAAGGCCTTCACTGCTGCCGCCGCGCGCAACGACACGAGCTTCTACGGCGGGGTCTCCCGGCCGGGCGAAGCCGCCTGGGGAATCAACCAGACGAACGGCGGCCGGTTCTGCGTCATCGGCGGCGGCATGCCGCTCGTGGTCGAGGGCGTCATCGTCGGCGGGATCGGTGTGAGCAGCGGGACGGCGGCCCAGGACGAGCAGGTCGCCGAGAGTGCTGTCGAACGCTGGTACGCCGACCATGAGGTGTCGCGGAGGAGTGCCTGACGTGTACCCGGCCGCATACCGCTACCTGCGCGTCTCCTCCGTCGCGGAGGCGGTGGACACGCTCGCCGAGGTCGGGTCCGAGGGCCGCGTCCTTGCCGGTGGAGCGAGTCTGATCCCGTGGATGAAGTACCGGCAGGTCTCGCCGGCCGTACTCGTGGACGTGGGACGTCTCGGGGAGCTGACCGGGACCCACCGCGTCAACGGCGCGCTGGCGATCGGGGCTACGACGCGGCACGCCGACGTCGCCGCGGACGACGCCGCCGTGTCCTCGCTTCCGCTCGCCGGGGATGTCGCAGCCGGCATCGGTGACCAGCAGGTGCGGAACATGGGCACCGTTGGTGGCGGGCTGGCTGCCGTCGAGCCCACGGGGGACTGGGGCCCGGCACTCCTCGCGGTCAACGGGTCCGTCACGGCAATGAGCCGTCAGGGTCAGCGAGACATCCCCGCGACCGACCTGTTCGCGGCACCTCTGACACCGACGCTTCGATCCGACGAGCTGCTCACCGAGGTTCGGCTCCCGGTCGGGCGGGGCCGCACCGGCAGTGCCCACGTGAAGTTCCACCTCCGGGCGGTCACCGCGCTGGGCAGCTGCGCGGTCGCTCTGTCTCTCGATGATGAGGGGCGCATGACCGACGTCGGTGTCGGCGTCGGCGGGCTGACACCCATCCCCGTACGCGTCCTCGCTGCCACAGCGGTGCTGCAAGGCCAACCGCTCAGCGTGGAGATCGCCGAGGACGCTGCGGCGGCAGTGATGGACGCGCTGGACACGCACGCGGACTCCAAGACGTCCGCTGCCCACCGCCGTCGCGTCGCGGGCTCCCTGTTCACCAGGGCGCTCACCCTCGCGTACGACCGCGCGGCCGGCGCGGCGACACCAACCCCAGCCGGAGGGACATCGTGATCGGCGCCGAGCAGGTCCGGGTCAGCGTGGACGTCAACGGTGTCTCGTACACCCGCGAGGTCGACGCCCGCACGCTGTTGGTGGACTTCCTCCGCGACGACGTCGGCCTCACCGGGACGCACATCGGGTGTGACAGCACGAACTGCGGGGCATGCACGGTCATCCTCGACGGTCGCAGCGTGAAGTCGTGCACGGTGTTCGCGCCGCAGGCCGACGGGCGCGAGATCCGCACCGTGGAGGGACTTGCCGACGGCGAGGCTCTGAGCCCCCTCCAGCAGTCCTTCCACGAGAAGCACGCGCTGCAGTGCGGCTACTGCACCCCGGGAATGCTCATGTCGGCGACCTTCCTGCTCGAGCAGAACCCGGACCCCACCGAGGAGGAGGTCCGGCGAGGACTCGCCGGGAACCTCTGCCGCTGCACGGGCTACGAGTTCATCGTGGACGCGGTGTTGACCGCCGCCGAGGCCTCGCACCCTCACACCGACGCGCAGACCCCGAGGGCATCGTGACGGCGACGGACGAGCTGCACGGCAACCTCACCGGCCGCTACGTGGGCAGGTCTGTGTCGCGTCGTGAGGACCGTGACCTGCTGACCGGAGAAGCGACGTACGTGGGCGACGTGAAGCTGCCCAGGATGCTCCACGCCGCCATCTATCGCAGCCCTCACGCCCACGCCCGCCTCGCCCGGCTCGACCTCTCGGCCGTGCAGGCGACCCCGGGCGTGGTCATGGTGCTCACCGGCGAGGACCTGCCGAAGTACGTCAAGCGCATGGAGCCTTTCCCCTTCCAGAGCCGCGACCCGTTCCGCGGGGGCAACCCGAGCATCAAGTTCCACGACCGCTACGGGCTGGCGGTCGACCGCGTCCGCTACGTCGGCGAGCCGGTTGCGGTGATCGTGGCCGAGTCCCGGTACATCGCCGAGGACGCCCTCGCGTTGGTCGAGGCGGAGTACGAGCCGCTGGCTCCCGTCCTGAACGCCGAGGAGGGGGCGTCCGAGGAGGCGCCCCTCCTGTACGACGACTGGGGCGACAACGTCGCCCTGCGCTTCCACGTCTCCAACGGAGACGTGGACACGGCGTTCGAGCGCGCCGACGTCGTCGTCTCGGAACGGCTCCAGCACCACCGGTTCAGCGGCACCCCGATCGAGCCCCGCGGTGTCGTGGCCTCGTACGACCCGCACGCGAACTTCCTCACCGTGTGGGACTCGACGCAGATCTCGCATGTCGTCGCCTCGTTGCTCGAGGACAGCATCGTCGAGCCGGACGCCATCAAGGTCCGCGTGATCGCGCCACGTGTCGGTGGCGGCTTCGGGCAGAAATGGGGGTTCTACCCCGAGGAGCTGGTGGTTCCTCTGGCCTCCGTCCTCTGCGCACGTCCCGTGCGCTGGATCGAGACGCGGCGAGAGCACATGGTCGCCACCAACCATGCCCGCGAGCAGATCCACTACGTCGAGATGGCCTTGAGCCAGGACGGCACCATCCTCGGACTACGGGACCGTATCTACGCGGACATGGGGGACGCGTACCCGGTCGGCGGCTTCGCCTCGGTCCTCACCACGTCCATGTTCGTCCCCGGCGCCTACCGCATCCGCGACTACGACTGCCACCTGTTCGGCGTCGTGACGAACAAGACCCCGTTCGGCGCGCACCGCGGCTTCGGCAAGTCCGAGGCGGCGTACGTCATCGAGCGGATGATGGACATCGCCGCCACGCGACTCGACATGGATCCCGCGGAGCTGCGGCTCAAGAACTTCATCCAGCCGGAGGAGTTCCCCTACGTGGGCGCCACCGGCTCACGGTACGACAGCGGCAACTACCCCACCGCCCTGCGCAAGGCGCTCGATGCCCTCGGCTACGAGCAGATGCGCGACCTGCAGCGGCGGAGCCGTGACGAGGGCCGGCTGCTCGGCATCGGGATGGCCCTGGCCATCGAGCCCTCGTCCTCCACCCGCATGGGCTCGTACAACTCCGGCTACTACTCCGTGCGGATCAAGATGGACCCCAACGGCCGAGTCTTCGTCGCCACCGGCGGCAACGACGAGGGCCAGGGACACGGGACCACGATCTCGCAGCTGGTCGCCGAAGAGCTCGGCGTCGCCCCCGACGTCGTCGCGGTGATCGAAGGCGACACGATCAACACGCCGTACGGGTCGGGCTCGTACTCCAGCCGCTTCTCCGTCGTCGGCACGTCGAGCGTCACCATGGCCAGCCGCAAGCTGGCGGACAAGCTGCGGCGGATCGCCGCCGAGCTCCTCGAGGCCGACCCCGGCGACCTGGTTCTCGAGGACGACCACGTTCGGGTCAAGGGTGACGCAACTTCCAGCGTGCCCCTGCGACGCGTCGCTCGGACCGCGTACCACCGGATCCACGACCTCCCGGACGGCGAGGACCCGGGGCTCGAGCTCATCTACCACTACCGCGACCCCAACATCGACTTCCCCGCCGACGAGCGGGGGCGCGTCGCGATGTTCTCGAGCTTCCCGTACGCCGCCGATGCCGCGGTCGTCGAGATCGACCCCGCCACTGGGCGGGTCGACATCCTCAAGTACGTCAGCGTGCACGACTGCGGCAACGTCCTGAACCCGCGCATCGTCGAGGGTCAGCACATCGGCGCCCTCGCGCACGGCATCGGCGGGGCGATGCTCGAGGAGTTCAGCTACGACGCCGACGGGCGCCCGCTCAACGCGACGTTCAAGGACTACCTCGTGCCGACGGCGCTGGACCTGCCGGAGCTCACGCTCGACCACGTCATCAGCCCGAACCCCTTCACCCCCGGGGGCTACAAGGGCGCCGGCGAGACCGGCACGGTCTCCCCCGTGCCCTGCCTGGCGAACGCCGTACGCGATGCGATGGCCCCGCTCGGGGTCGAGCTCACGAGGCTTCCGCTCACGCCGGCCCACCTCTGGCACCAGCTGAACAACGGCGTCGAGCAGGGCTGAGGCGAGGACGACATCGTGGCGAAGCAGCGGCAGGCATACCTCGACCATGCCCTCCTCGCGTTCCTGGACGGGGACGGGCTGGCGGACAAGGTGGGTCCCGTGCTGGAGCTCGTGACGCTCGACGAGGACGGTGCCCCGCATCCTGCGCTACTGAGCGTCGGTGAGGTCGTTGCGACCGGCGATCGCCGGCTGCGCCTCGCCCTCTGGAGGGACAGCACCACCACGAGGAACCTCGCGCACCGGAATCGTGCTCTGCTGACCCTGGTGCTCGACGGCACGTTCTACGGGATCAGCGTCACGGCGCACCTGCTGGGCCCCGTCCGGGTGCAGGAGCTCGATCTCATGGTCTTCGACGGCGAGGTCCAGACCGTCTCCCGCGACGACGTCGGGTACGCCGAGCTCACGAGCGGGCTCACCTATCGGCTCGTCGACGAGGCAAGCGTCCTCCCCCGGTGGCAGCAGACCGTCGCGTGTCTCAGGGATCCCTCCGCTCGTGTCGACGTGGAGGCATCCCGATGAGCCGCCACCCGACGCTGCACCGCCGTGCGCCTGACCAGCTGTTCATCGGAGGTCAGTGGGTCGACGGCGCAGACGGCAAGCGGCTGTCCGTGACATGCCCGGCCACGGGTGAGCTCCTTGCCGAGCTCCCGGCCGGTACGGAGCGCGATGTTGACGCCGCCGCTGACGCGGCTGCCGAGGCGTTCCGGTCGACCTGGCGCGACACACCTCCGGACGAGCGGGCTGCCGCCCTCCTGACGCTGGCCGATCGCCTGGAGCGTGAGGCTGACCGGCTCGCGATGATCGACGTCGTCGACAACGGCAGCACGGTCCGACGCATGCGCGCCGACGTCGACACCGGCGTGAGCCTCCTGCGCATGTACGCGGGGCTGGTCCGCACGCTCGGTGGTCGCACGATCCCGATCGACGCGACGACACTCAACTACACGCTTCGGGAGCCGTACGGCGTGACCGGCGTCGTCGTCCCGTTCAACCATCCCTTCCTGTTCGCCGCCCAGGTGACCGGCGCCGTCCTCGCGGCGGGGAACACTCTGGTGCTCAAGCCGTCCGAGCACACGTCGCTCAGCGCGCTCGAGGTGGCCAAGGCGGCAGAGGACCTCCTTCCCCCAGGTGTCCTCAACGTGGTCACGGGGTTGGGCGCGGACACCGGTGCTCCACTGGTGCGCCACCCGCTCGTACGCAAGGTGCACTTCAAGGGCAGCGTTCCCACCGGCCGGAACGTGCTGAGCATCGGCGCGGAGACGGTGAAGCCGGTCACGCTCGAGCTCGGCGGCAAGAGCCCGTTCGTGGTCTACCCGGACGCGGACCTCGACAAGGCGATCCCCGGTGCGGTGACCGGCCTCAACCTCGTCCACCAGGGCCAGTCCTGCGGCTCGGCCACCCGGCTGTTCGTCCACGACGAGGTGTACGACGAGTTCCGGGACGGGGTCGTCGAGGCCTTCCGCGCGCTTCGCCCCGGCCTGCCTTGGGACCCGGCGGCCGACATGGGGTCGATCGTCTCGGTGCAGCAGTACGAGAAGGTCCTCGGTTACGTCGGCGGGGCTCTGAGCGACGGGGCGCGCCTGCTCACCGGCGGCCACCCGGTGGACGTCGAGGAGCTGAAGGACGGCCTGTACCTCGAGCCCACGGTCTTCGAGGACGTGGAACACGACATGGCGGTCGCCCGCGAGGAGATCTTCGGCCCGGTCACCTGCCTGTTCCGCTGGACCGACGAGGACGAGATGTTCCAGCGTGCCAACGACGTGATCTACGGCCTGACCGCCAGCGTCTGGACTCGTGACCTGGCGACCGCCCACCGTGCGGCATCCCGGCTCGAGGCGGGCTTCGTGTGGGTCAACGGCCACGGTCGCCGGCCCGTGGGCAGCCCGTTCGGCGGCTACAAGCAGAGCGGCATCGGCAAGGAGCGGGCGCAAGAGGAGCTGTCCCAGTACACGCAGGAGAAGAGCGTGGTTGTCGCGCTGTAGTGCGCGCTCGGACACACAAGGGATCCGACACAGGAGTCGACGGACATGACGACAGGTACGACGACGTCCCCACTCGTGGAGACCAGCATCGAAGGCCGCCTCGCACGGCTGCGCTTGCGGCGACCCGAGGCGGACAACCGCGTCACGGTCGCCATGATGCGCCAGCTCATCGACGGCATCGCGGCGGCCTCGGAGGCCGACTGCGACGTCCTTCTCGTCACCGCCGAGGGCGACGACTTCTCGGTCGGCCGCGACCAGCAGGAGCGGCCGGAAGGCATGACGAAGCGCGACAACCTCTCGCTGATCCTGGAGGCGAACGCGCAGCTCGATGGCTTCGCCGGAATCGTGGTCACGGCCTTTCGTGGACGGGCGCTCGGCTTCGGCAGTGGTCTCGTCGTGCAGAGCGACATCGCGCTGGCCGCCGGCAGCGCCACGCTCGGCTTCGACGAGATCCAGCACGGGTTCGCACCCCTGATCGTCCTGACCTACCTCGAGCAGTTCGTCGGTCCCAAGAACGCACTCGACCTGGCGGTCACCGGGCGTCACCTCAGTGCTGAGGAGGCTCTCCGCATGGGCATGGTCTCCCGCGTCGTGCCGGGTGACGAGCTGGAGGCATGTGCCGAGGCGCTCGTGCAGGGCCTGCTGGCCCGGGACAGCGGGGCGACCCGCGGGTGCAAGCGCTTCCTGCGTGACGTCCGCGGTGTCGCCGCCGACGCGCGCCCCACGTACGCGCTCGACCAGATGGTGGGTGCCTGATCACCGAGCCGGGATCCGAGACATCCCGACAGGAGGAACCCCGATGAAGCCACTCCCTGGAGCACGCAGAACCCGCCTGCTCGTCGCCTTGGCGGGCATGTCCCTCCTGGCCACGGCATGCGGCCAGGACCTGACCATCGGCGACGACGGTGGCAGCGCCGAGGCTGCGTGCGCGGACTACCCGAAGAAGCAGGACGTCACCATGGTGGTCGGCCGCTCGCCCGGCGGCGGGCACGACGAGGACGCGCGTTTCCTCGCTCCGCTGATCGAGAAGGAGCTCGGGGCCACCGTCGTCGTCGAGAACGTGGACGGAGCGGGCGGGCGCGTTGCGGCGGAGGACCTGGCCAAGGGAGACCCGGACGGCTACACGATCCACATGATGGAGCCGAACGGGCTCGCGGCTCTCCAGCTCGTCCAGGACACCAGCTACGACGTCGAGAAGAGCTACACGTATCTGGGTCTGTTCAACGAGCGTCCCAGTGTCTTCGCGGTCGCCGCCGACTCTCCGATCAAGACCTTCGACGACCTTGTTGCCGCGGGCAAGAAGCGCAAGCTCAAGTTCGCCACGGCGGGTCTCACGAGCCCCAACTTCGTCAACGGGGTCATCGCGGCGGACTCGGCTGGCATGCAGATCACCCCAGTGCCGCACGAGGGCAGCCCCGAGGCCATCACCTCGGTGGTCCGCGGTGACACCGACTTCACGATGTTCTCCGGCGACTCGGTCGCCGAGGGCGTGAAGGAGGGCGACCTGCGCGCGCTCGCGCAGTTCGGCGAGAAGCCGCTCGACATGCTGGGTGACGTGCCGACGGCCAGTGAGGTCGGGCTCGAGAATCTGCAGGGTGAGCTCACGTCCGCACTCACACTCGTGGCCCCGCCCGATCTGCCGCCCTGTGTCGAGAAGCCGCTGACGAAGGCCGTCCAGAAGTCGCTGGACAGCCCGAAGCTGGACGAGTTCGCGGCTGACGGGCGGATCGTGAACCCCGGGCCGCCGCAGGCGGCTCGCCAGGTCGTGGGCCACTCCCTGGAGACGTACCAGGCCTACACGGACGTCTTCAAGCAGTACCTGAAGGGCTGAGCACCACCTCCGGGTAGCCGTACCCCTCCCGGCTACCCGGAGGGCCCCTCCCTCCGCCGTGGAAACAGAGGTCGGAAGACATGCTCGACTCAGCGCTCGACGCACTGACCGTGGTGTTCAGCTGGCCCAACATCCTGCTTCCCGTGGCGGGGACGCTCATCGGGCTCTTCGTCGGCGCGCTGCCGGGCATGGGGGCGGCCGCCGGGATCGCCCTCGTCATCCCGCTCACCTTCGGCTGGGAACCCAACCAGGCGTTCCTTCTGATGGCGTCCATGATCGGTGGCACGAGCTTCGCGGGTTCGATCACGGCGATTCTCATCAACACGCCGGGGGAGAGCGCCAATGCTGCCACACTGCTGGACGGCTACCCGATGTCGCGCCAGGGCGAGGCATCCACCGCGCTCAGCATCTCGGCGGTCTCGTCGGCGGTCGGCGCGATATTCGGGCTCGTCGTCTTCATCGCGGTGCTCCCGCTCAGCCGCGAGATCATCCTGAACTTCTCGTACCCCGAGACCTTCATGGTGGCGGTCATCGGGCTGCTGGTCATCACGCTCGTCTCGCGCGGGTCGATGCTGAAGGGGCTCATCAGCGGCGGGATCGGGTTCTTGCTGTCGTTCGTCGGGCGTGACCTTCTCACCGGCGAGGTCCGCTACACGTTCGGCAGTCTCTTCCTCGAGGACGGGATCAACTTCATCTCCGTCCTCATCGGGCTGTTCGCCTTGAGCGAGGCCATCAGCCTGATCACGGAACCCCGCGCACCGGACGCGGTCGGACGGCTCAGCAGGCGCGCGCACTGGCTGCAGATCCGCAAGGGCGCCGCGATCTGCCTGCGTCACCCGCGGATCCTTGTGCAGAGCAGCACGATCGGGACCCTGTGCGGGGTCGTCCCCGGCGTCGGGGGGTCGGTCTCGAGCTTCATGGCGTACGCCGCCGCCAGGCAGAGCGCCCCCGATCCGGAGTCCTTCGGCACCGGTGACCCGCGAGGCGTGCTCGCCTCCGAGGCCGCGAACGATGCCAAGGACGGTGGGGCCCTGCTGCCCACGCTGGCGTTCGGGCTTCCGGGCAGTGCGGTGTGGGCGGTCATCCTCGGCGCGTTCCTCGTCCACGGCATCGCGCCGGGCCGGGAGATGCTCACCGACCATCTGGACACCGTCTTCGTGATCATCGGCGCACTGTTGATCTCGAACGTCCTGACATCCGTCATCGGTCTGGCTGCCTCGCCGGTGCTCGCCCCCATCGCGCGGCTTCCCGGCACGTACGTGGCGCCCGTCGTCCTCGTCATCAGCCTCGTCGGGGCGTACGCGGCCGACCTGAAGCGCGGGGACATCCTCGTCGCCCTCTTCGCGGGTCTCGGTGGCTTCGTGCTGAAGAAGCACGGCTTCAGCCTGATCCCCATCGTCATCGGGCTCATCCTCGGCGACCTCGTGGAGGAGTCGTTCGGCCAGACCATGCTCACCCTCGGCGGCGAGGCGTTCGTCACGCGCCCGCTGAGCCTGGGCATCCTCCTCGTCGGACTCTCGCTCTTCGTCGTACCGCTGCTCAGAAAGTGGCGCAGCCGTCGTACGGAGGAGCAGCAGCAGAGGAGCAGTGATGAGCACGTCCACTGAGGCCGGGCGCGTCGCCGGCCACTCCCCTGAGGCGGCCCGTCCGTCTCGCAGTCGCGGTGCGATCGCGGTCGACCTGGTCCTGCTCGGTGCCCTGGTCGTCCTGTTCACCCAGACCGTCGACCTCGCGGGGGCGTCACGACACTTTCCACTCGTGACCCTCGTCGTCACATCGGGGCTGGTCCTGCTCGACCTGGCGATCGAGGCGTTCCCTGTGCTGCGCACCCGCTTCAGGTTCCTCGAGAGCGACCTCGTCCCGCAGTCGTCGGAGCCCCGGGAGGCTGACGCTGCGGACGAGCGGGAGCAGGAACCGCAACGCAGAACCCACGGTGAGCTCGCCGGGCTGGCGTGGCTGCTTGTCCTCGGGCTCGCGATGTACGTCGTCGGGTACGTGCTCGTGACGCCGGTCTTCCTGGTCCTGTTCTCGCTGTGGGCAAGGGTGCCCGTTCGTGTCTGGGTGCCCGTGACGGTCGTGCTCACGCTGTTCAACTACTTCGTCTTCTTCGACTTCCTGATGCTGCGATGAGGAACCCCATGTCCGGACCACGAACTGTCCTGCTCGGCGCCCTGGTCGGCGTGTCCTTGGTGGCATCCGCGTGCGGCCAGGACCTCACCGTCGGCGACGACGGCGGGTCACAGGCCACCTGCGCGGACTACCCGAGCAAGGACGTGACGCTGATCGTCGGCCGCTCGCCCGGCGGTGGGCACGACGAGGACGCGCGCTTCTACGCTCCGCTGCTGGAGAAGGAGCTCGGCACCAACGTCATCGTGGAGAACATCGACGGTGCCGGCGGGCGGGTCGCGGCCGAAGAGATGACCACGGCGGAGCCAGACGGCTACACGATCCACCTCATGGAGCCGATGGGCCTCGCGGCCCTGCAGCTCGTCGAGGACACCCGCTACGACGTACGCAAGTACACGCACCTGGGCCGGTTCAAGGTCAGGCCCACCGTGTTCGCGGTCGGCGGTGACTCGGAGATCACGACGTTCGAGGAGCTGGTGAGGGCGGGCCACAAGCGTTCCCTGCGGTTCGCCACCGCCGGAGTGTCCGACCCGAACTTCGTCAACGGGGTGATCGGCGCGAAGGCGACCGGCATGCGGTTCGTCCCGGTGCCGCACGAGGGCAGTGCCGAGGCGATCACGTCCGTGGTGCGAGGGGACACCGACTTCACGGTCTTCTCCGGCGACACGGTCGCCGAGGCGGCGGAAGCCGGCGACCTCCGAGGCCTCGTGCAGTTCGGGCAGAAGCCGCTCGGCATGCTGGGCGACGTGCCCATGGCCCGGGACGTGGGCCTGGAGGAGCTGCAGGGTGAGCTCACGTCCGCCCTGACACTCGAGGCCCCGCCCGGCCTTCCCGGGTGCGTCCGGCGGCCCCTGACACGAGCCGTCCAGGACGCCCTGGCGAACAAGAAGCTCGACGACTTCGAGGCCGAGGGGCGCATCGTCACGCCCGGGACCCCGGCCGAGGCGGAGAAGGTCGTGAACCAGGCGCTGGCGACGTACCGGAGGTACACCGACGTGTACGAAGGGCAGCTCACCGGATGACCGCCGCCACCGACGGGGAGCCCGCCGCGGCCGGACGGCGACCGCGGCCGTGGGACGCCTATGTCCCACACGAGGAGCTGGACCGGCTCACCACGGCGGGCTTCGGCGGCTCGGGCGCACCCGGCGACCGTCTGTGCCTTGTCGTCATCGACGTGGTCGAGTCGTTCCTCGGACCGCGGCCCGGCAGTGGTGACCCCTCGTCGGACATGGGGTGCGGCGCGATGGGCTGGCGCTCCCTGCCCACGATCGTCGGGCTCGTGGACGACGCGCGGCGTGCCGGCGTGCCGGTGGTGTTCACCAAGGGCGACCCGGAGGACAAGGCCTTCTGCGGGGGGTCCATCAAGCGGACCCAGGACCCGGCCGTCGCGCGGCGCGTGCATGAGGCCCACTTTCCTGACGAGCTGAAGCCGCAGGACGACGAGTACGTCCTCCGCAAGCCGAAGGCCAGCGCCTTCTTCTCCGCACCGCTCGCGTCGTACCTGGTCCGTCACCGTCTCGACACAGTCCTGCTGGTCGGGACGACGACCTCGGGGTGCGTCCGCGCCACGGCCGTGGACGCGGCCTCACACAACTTCGGTGTCTACGTCGTGGAGGACGCCTGTTTCGACCGGTCTCCCTTCGCCCACGCGGCGAACCTGTTCGACATCCACATGAAGTACGGCGACGTCATCTCGTCGGACGAGGCCGCGGCCTTGCTCGACCGGCACGTGACCGCCTGACCGGGAGGACCCATGGGGCGTGGTTACCGCGATCTGCGTGAGCACATCGAGGTCTTGCGTGAGCGGGATCTGGTGTGGGAGATCGATCGTGAGGTGGACAAGGACGCGGAGATGCATCCGTTGGTGCGGTGGCA